>JBAYVO010000166.1:0-5309 GCA_041674545.1 Candidatus Nanopelagicales bacterium
GCATCGTGAGCTACTGCGTCCACACGTCGAGCAATACTTCGATGCGATCGCTCCAACGTGGCAACGTCGAACGTCGGAAATGGCGCAACAGATCGTTGCCGGGTTGTATCCGATCATGCTCGTAGAGCCCTCGACGATCACCCGAACCGAGGACTATCTGGCGGCCCATCCGGAGTTGCCGACGGGTGCGAAGCGGTTGGTCGCGGAGGCGTTGGACGGGGTGCTACGCGCGATGCGCTGCCAGGAGCGCGACTCCCGGTAGGGGTTGTTCCTTGTCGTCACCACTCCCCCTCCCCCACCCCACCATCGCCCACCCACCCGCTGCCTTTCCGTAGCACCACCTTCGTTGAATGTGTAGTTGTTGGCCTATTCCAAGCGAATTTTGGCCCAACAACTACACAGTCAACGCAAGGTTCTTGGGTGGTTTGCAGGTGACATGCGACCGACACCAAGACGATCTTGGGTGACTTCGATCACTCGGTACTCCGAACCGGGGAGTGGAGTGGAAGATCGTCGCGGTCCGATGTATTTTGATCTTGGGAACCGACCAGAACTACATTCCCAATAAGGCGACTTTGTCGCCGACTTCTAATCAGCTTCGGCTGAACGACCTTCGTGGCCCCGTCTTCGGATGGGGCCACGAATCGTTCTATCACCCGAACAGGTGAGTCGTCAGCAACTAATCCGCCAAAACGTCGGTCCAACTTCGTACGGTTCGTCAAGATCAACAATGCGATACGGAAGCGGTGGATAGCGTGCGTTACACGATCGGAATTGACGTCGGCGAACGGTCTGTCGGTTGCGCTGCGATCGAGTTCGACGATGATGGCTTTGCTGCCAAGGCGCTCGCGCTCGTTTCCAATATCCACGATGGCGGCGAAGACCCTGCGTCTGGGCAAAGCAAGGTGAGCAGGCTCGCGTCAGCGGGTGTCGCGCGCCGAACCCGCCGTCTACATCTACGGCGCCGTAAGCGCATCGAACGACTTAGCGAACTACTCGCGGCCAACGGATACGTCACGACCACCGACGGCGACACCTACGATGCCTGGCACGCCCGCGATGAACTCTCGTGCTCCTTTATCGAGGATGCCGAAGAACGCAACTCCATGATCGCCACGGCCGCCCTTCACATTGCTCGTCACCGTGGCTGGCGCAACCCCTGGCACGGCTACGACCGGCTTGCCAGCAGCGACTTCCCTTCAGCGAATCTCGCGAACACGCTCGCCCGAGCGACCGATTGGGCCAACGTCGACGAGGGAGCACTCGACACCCTCGGCCAGGCGGTCTCAGCGGTCCTCGACACACGAGGAACCAAGGCGACAATCCGCCCGCGCGGTGGGGCGGATGAGCCCCTCATGCAAGAACAGGTGCTCGCCTCAGATCAACTCCATGAGCTTCGGCAGATCCTCGAGACCCAGCGCCTGCCGGAGGACTTGATCGATCAGATTTGCAGAACGACGTTTCACTCGGAGAAGCCACACGTTCCGACTTCACGAATTGGTCACGACGTGATGCCGGGAATGAAGGCGTACCCGCGAGCGACACGAGCCACGCTGGAATTCCAGGAGTTCCGCATTCGGGCCTTTGTCGGCAACCTCCGACTGAAGGAAGCGGGGTCAAAGCGAAGGCTCACTGCCGAAGAATACGACGCCGTCGTCTCGTCATTGATGAGTTGGCGGGCCTCGGACAATCCCAAGGTTGCAGACATCGCTGATGTGCTCGACGTGAAGCCGTCAGCCATTAACCGCGACCTTCTCGATGCCGATTCCCTTGCCGTCCCGATAGATCGAACAACCCGAGATATCGAAGCCATGCTGCCGAAGCGACACGCGCTGCGTACATGGTGGGACGGCGCCAGCGAGCAGGCGCGGGCCGAATGGGTCGCGGCGATTGTGGATGTTTCGGACAGTGCCGATGTCGACGACGATGTGCTGAGCGAGCCACTCGCCATCATGAGTGATGACGATGATGCACCGCAGTTGGTCGAGAAAGTCGTCGACGCCCTGCAATCGGGCCGTACCTCCTACTCGCGCGAGTCACTCACCCGCCTCATCGCACACATGCGTGAAACACGGTGCGACGAATTCGTGGCACGCTGCGAGGTCTTCGATCTGCCCGAGGACTGGCGCGAGCCGCTCCCGACCCTCGACGATCCGATCGAACACCCCGCACTCCAACGCGTAAACACGATCGTGCGTCGATTCATTGAGGGTTGCAATGCAAAGTGGGGGCAACCGGAACGCGTCGTTATCGAGCACGTCCGCGGAGCGTTCCTCGGACCGGCAACCCTGCAAGAGTTTCGGATCGAGGCGAAGCGGAACCAGACCCGCAACAGCAATCGGCGCAAAGACCTCGAGACGGCAGGAGTCGCAAATCCGAGCATGAGGGATGTTCGACGCCATCTTTCGCTGCAGCGGCAGAACAGCACGTGCCTGTATTGCGGCGGCACGATCGATATGACCACGTGCCAGATGGATCACATCGTCCCCGACTCTCTCGGTGGCGCCAACACCCGCGAGAACCTGGTGGCAGTCTGCCGAACCTGCAACGCGCTCAAGGGCAAAGTCTCGTTCGTGGAGTTCGCAGCGACCACCAACCGCCCTGGTGTTTCACTCGAAGAAGCGGTTGCTCGAGTTCGGACTTGGCAGCGGATCGACGAGTCGTCTGTTCAACTTCGCAGACTCAAAACTGATGTCTCTCGTCGACTTCGAATGACCGCTGCGGACATCGAAGACGCGGATGAACGGTCCATGGCTACGACGGCCTACGCCGCCCTCGAGATGAGGCGCCGAATCGCTGGGAGCCTCGAAATCGAACTCGCAAGAGTCGACGTCTACCGCGGGGGTATCACCCGCGAGGCACGCCGAGCTGGCGGCGTCGATGCGATGTTGCGCGTGCGCGGCGAGGACGACAAATCGCGCTTTGATCGGCGTCACCATGCGATTGACGCGGCCGTGATTACGACGCTGTATCCGCTGACTTCGAGGACGCTCGCTGAACGCAGTTCTATGCGTACTGCGGAAGGGCTTGAAGACGATCCGAACAAAAAATGGCGCGAGTACGACGGCCGCACGAAGAACGCACGCGAGGACTTCGAACTGTGGCGTCAACGCGTTGGCTCGGTGGCCGATGTAATCAAGAAGTCGCTCGATGCCGACCGGATTGTTGTCACGCGTCCACTGCGCCTCACGCCAAGTTCAGGGCGCGCACACCTCGATGGCATCCACCGTTTGGCCCACAAATCCCTGATGGACGAATGGTCTGCTGCCGAGATTGACCGAATCACCGATCCCGACATCTACTCGGCGATGCTCGGTTTGATCGGGTCGAAGACAACTTTGGCGGCGGACGATGCGCGCAGGTCGCTCTTGTCCTCTGACGCGGGGACCAAAGGCGTTGTCTCGCTCTTCCCAGGCGGGGGCGCGCAGACCCTGGTGCGCGGAGGCGCTGCGGACCTTGGCGAGGTCCACCATGCCCGTGTCTACGCGTGGCAAACCAAGCAGGGATTTGGCTTCGGGTGGATACGTGTCTTCGCCGGTGAATTGCGACCCCTTGGGATTGCGAATGGCGATGTGTTGGCCGCTGCACTGCCGATGCACTCTGCGTCTATGCGGACAGCAAACCGCGGACTGCGCACGCGGATCGAAAATGGTTCGGCTATCCAAATCGGCTGGCTCACGAGCGATGACGAGATTGAACTCAATCCTCTGACAGAGCGGTTGCAGTCAGGCAAGATCGGGAACTTCTTGAGTTCCATCCCGGAGCGCCGATGGTTGATTCAGAACTTTGATCAGCCGGACAAAGTCGGGATCGCGCCGGCGCTTCTGGCCAGGGAAGGCCTTCCCCAGCGATTCACCGCAGAGGCCGAGGGTGGCTCACTCTCGGCCGCCGCTGTGGTGAACATCATCAACAAACCTGGCGTGGTACTTGCCGTCAACGTTCTGCTCCAAGATCCAACACTTACAGTCATCCGCCGCACCTCCCTCGGGCGCCCGCGTTGGAACTCCGACTCCCTTCCAGTTTCATGGAGTCCTTGGAAGGCTGCTGAGAGGGCTTTCAAACGATGAGCCAGTGGCGGGTCGCAGATCTGATTGAGTACACCGGCGAACTCAAGTCTGCACGGGGTCGCTTGCTCGCTGGAGAGAACGAGATTCCCCTAGAAGAACTGTCATGTGTCCTCATCGGCCACAAGGCGTCGATCGGCGCGGGTGTCATGCACCACGTCGCGAAGCACAACGTCACGCTCATCACCTGTGACTGGCGCGGCGTTCCCCTCGCTGCATGTACTGGGTGGTCAGAGAACAGTCGAGTCGGCGCCCGCCATCAGGCACAGAGCAACCTGACGGCTCCACGACGAAAGAACGCCTGGATGAGAGTCGTGAAGGCAAAGATCCGCGGGCAGGCCAGCAATCTCGACAACAAGAATCCTGTTGTGGCCCGCCGACTCCGTGAACTCGCTCTCTCCACACGCTCCGGTGATCCGGAGAACAAGGAGGCTCAGGCAGCCCGCATGTACTGGACACGAATGTTCGACCATCCAGGCTTCACCCGTGCACCGAGCGGTTCCGACGGAGCGAACGTCCTCTTGAACTACGGATACGGAATCCTGCGTGGGCAAGTCGTCCGAGCGATTATCGGTGCTGGTTTGATCAGTGCTCTTGGGATCCACCATTCAAATCGATCAAATGCGTTCGCTCTTGCCGACGACCTCATCGAACCATTCCGACCGAGTGTCGACTGGGTGGTCCGACAACTCCCCGAGGATGCGTGGCTGACCGATCCTGGGGTCAAGGCCTCGATCGTGGGGGTGCTTGAGCATCCCCTCAACTCGGGTTCGCAGAGCATCCAGACCGAGATCACCCGGCTCGCGCAACACTTCGGACAGTACGTCGAGGGCGAAATCGAGACACTTCCGGTTTCACCCTGGGACATTGCTGCAAATGGGTGATCGAATGTGGGCCTTGGTGATGTTTGACCTTCCGACGAAGACGAAAACCCAACGGCGGGAAGCGACGCAATACAGAAACCAGTTGCTCGACTTAGGCTTCTCGCAGGTGCAGTTGTCGGTCTATTCAAAGCTGCTCGTGAACGCAAGCGGCATCCGCGCGATGCTCCCGGTGCTTCGCAACGTGCCGCCAAACGGGGAAGTCCGAATATTGCGACTGACCGATCAACAGTGGGCCAGCACCTGGCGCTACTACGGTGACCGCGAAATCCCAAATCATCAACAACCAGAGCAACTTCTGCTCATAATCGGGGACTAGAAATGCGCAGTCCTGCGGAAAACGGCCTCCAAAGCAGCCACACGA
>JBAYVO010000167.1:0-5278 GCA_041674545.1 Candidatus Nanopelagicales bacterium
CCAGCGGACGTCGAAGGTCGTCATCGTGCGAATCGCTTCATCAACCGAGAGGTTGCGTGCCTTTGCATCTGCAATCTGACCCGCGTAGTCGGCGCCACCGCTAGAAATCGCCTTGTCGAAGATGGCTGGATTGGTAGTGACACCAACGACGTGTTCGGTGGCGACAATCTCTTCGAGGTTGCCCGTGACGAGGCGCTCTCGGCTGAGATCATCGAGCCAAATTGAGACGCCGACGTCGGAAAGTTCTTTCAGTCGATCTGACATTGCAAACCTTTCATAGAGCTCGGGTGAGGGTTGGAAAGAGAAGGATTACTCGGCTGCCTGCAGTGATTCCTTAGCGGCCGCAACAACGTGCTCGACCGTGAAGCCGAACTTCTTCATGAGCAACGCACCATCGGCGGACTCGCCGTAGTGCTCGAGGCTTACGGCACGACCTGCATCACCGATCATTCGGTACCACGGTGTCGCGAGACCGGCTTCCACTGAAACGCGCGCCTTCACAGCTGACGGAATAACGGATTCGCGGTAGGCCTCGTCCTGCTCTGCGAACCACTCGAAGCAGGGCAATGACACAACCCGCGCGGGGATTCCCTGCGCTTCGAGTTGTTCAGCCGCGCCCACGGCGAGTTGAACCTCCGAACCTGTTGCGAGCAGTAGGACCTTTGGCTCGCCGTTTGACGCCTCAACACGAATGTAGGCGCCCTTGGCAACATCGGGATTCGCGTCGTAGACCGGCAGATTCTGGCGGCTAAGGACGAGTCCTGTTGGCTTGCGCTTCTCAATGATCGTCTTCCACGCAATAGCAGTTTCGTTCGCATCTGCCGGGCGTACGATGTGCAGGTTCGGAATGGCCCGGTAAGCCGTGAGATGTTCCACCGGTTGGTGGGTGGGGCCATCCTCGCCGAGACCGACTGAGTCGTGTGTCCAGACGTAGGTCACCGGGATGTCCATGAGTGATCCGACCCGGACTGCACCACGCATGTAGTCCGCGAAAGTGAAGAACGTGCCGCCATAGACCTTTGATAAGCCGCCGATCGCGATGCCGTTGAGCACCGCTCCCATGCCATGCTCGCGGACTCCGAAGTGGATGATTCGGCCATATGGCGATGACCCTTCCACTGGACTGCCTTCAGGTTCGAAGCTCTGGCCACCTTCGATGCTGGTGTTGTTGGAGCCAGCGAGGTCGGCGGAACCGCCCCAGAACTCTGGCAAGACCGCCGCGATCGAGTTGATGACCTTGCCCGAGGCAACCCGAGTGGCAACACTCGATCCGGTCTCGAAGACCGGGATTGACGACTCGAAGTCCGCAGGCAGCTTCTCAGCGAGGAGGCGGTCGAGAAGTGCAGCCTTTTCTGCGTGAGCGGCACGCCAGGCGTTGTACTGCGAATCCCACTTCTCGTGGGCTTCCTTGCCTCGGCCGATGACCTCGCGGGTATGGGCCAGGACGTTGTCTTCGACCTGGAAGCTCTTGTTGGGATCGAAGCCAAGAATCTCCTTGACTGCGCCAACCTCTTCGGCGCCGAGGTCGGCACCGTGGGCCTTACCGGTGTTTTGCAGTTTTGGTGCTGGCCACCCGATGATCGAACGCATCCGAATGATTGTTGGGCGCTCGATATCCGCCTGTCCAGCCTTGATCGCTGCATAGACCGCTTCGAGATCGATGTTGCCGTTCGGAAGGAGATCGGTGTGCAGCGTTTGCCACCCGTAGGCCTCGTATCGCTTGAGCACGTCTTCAGTGAACGCAACGTTGGTGTTGCCCTCAATCGAGATGTGGTTGTCGTCGTAGAGAACGATGAGGTTGCCTAGTTTCTGCGTGCCAGCGAGCGACGAGGCTTCAGACGAGATGCCCTCTTCAAGGCAGCCGTCGCCCGCGATCACGTAGACGTGGTGGTCGAACGGGCTCTCGCCAGGTTGTGCGCCAGCGTCGAGCAACCCACGGATGTAGCGGGTGTCCATCGCCATTCCGACGGCGTTCGAGATGCCCTGGCCGAGCGGGCCGGTCGTCACCTCAACACCCTTCGTATGGCCGTATTCAGGGTGTCCGGGTGTCAAGCTGCCTTCGACCCGGAATGACTCGATGTCGTTGAGCTCAAGGCCGTAGCCGGAAAGAAACAACTGCAAGTAGAGCGTCAGGCTCGAGTGCCCGGCTGAGAGGACGAACCGATCTCGGCCGATCCACTTCGGATCGGTTGGATCGTGGCGCAGAATGCGCTGGAACAGCATGGTCGCGGCGGGCGCGAGGCTCATAGCGGTTCCCGGGTGACCGTTTCCGGTCTTGTGGACCGCATCAGCGGCCAACACCCGTGCCGTATCAACGGCCCGTTCGTCCAGTTCTGTCCATTCAAGCGGCTGGGTCACAGCGGGTCCTTCCAAGCTTGGCAAAGTGGCGTCGCGAGCGTATCCAGATTGAACGGGTGACGCTAAGTTGAACGTAACCGTGTGGAGCAGGGGACGCCCGAGACCTCGTGGGGATAGAGTGGCCTCGGTAGCGCAACTCACTCGGGTGGACATTTCTGAGCTGAATGCGCTCACCGCGGTGCAAAGAGCCGGTGCAACTGCCGTTTTAGTCATGGGGAAGGTGACGTGTCCACGCTCGAATCAGGGTCGTCAGCGCAAGAAACGGGCGCCACACCTTCTGGAAACCAAGAACTATTGCGTGTCGAATCCAAGAACGCGGCCAAACGGCGCGGCACATTCTCGGCATACCTCGGACTAACGAAGCCGAGAATCATCGAGTTGCTGCTCGCCACGACAATTCCGACGATGTTCTTAGCGGCTGGCGGGTTCCCAGGACTCTGGGTGACGATCGCCACCCTTATCGGTGGCACTCTCGCTGCCGGTGGTGCGAACACCCTGAACTCCTACATCGACCGCGATATCGACGCGATGATGAAGCGAACAGGCCATCGGCCACTCGTTCGCGGTGAGGTATCCCCGCGTGCTGCCCTCATCTTCGGACTAGTCCTCAGTGTCGCCTCGTGCGTGTGGCTGGCCCTCTTTGTCAATCTACTTTCTGCCGTTCTTGCCTCTGGGGCGATTGCATTCTACGTCGTGATCTACACCCTTGGACTCAAGCGCCGTACTCCGCAGAACATCGTGTGGGGCGGCGCCGCAGGGTGTTTCCCAGTGCTTATTGGCTGGTCGGCAGTAACGAACAGCCTTAGCTGGGCACCCGTCGTACTGTTCGCGATCGTCTTCTTGTGGACGCCGCCGCACTACTGGCCGCTGTCGTTGAAGTTCAAGGACGACTACGCCGCAGCAGGGGTGCCAATGCTCCCTGTCGTTACGGAAACCCGCGCAGTCGGCCGCCAGATTGTTTTCTACAGCTGGGCAATGGTTGGAGCCTCGTTGATCCTTGTCCCAATCGCACCGATGGGCTGGTTCTACACGATCGCAGCCACGGTTTTGGGCGCAGTGTTCCTCTATGAAGCCCATGCAATGCTCTCGCGGGTCACCCGCGGTGAAGAGGCTGCTCCAATGCGGCTATTCCATTGGTCGATCACGTACTTGTCGCTGCTGTTCCTGGCAATCGCGATTGATCCGTTCCTCGTCTGAGCTTCAGTTTAGGCGGACTGTGTTCTCGCCCCGTCTGCGTAAACTCAGGTGTGCGCCGATGAGGGCGATCCACACGGCGCAGGCGCCTGCAAGATGCAGCAGGACCAGCAGCCATGGGACTCCAGTGAAGTACTGGGCGTAACCCACGAGCCCTTGAGCCAGTGCGATGGCGATGAGAATCCAGGCACGCTTCACGGCTCGGGCAGGTGCGTCGCTAACTTTGAGCGCGACGAGCAGTCCGATCATGAGCCCAATGAACAACAGCACGGCGTCGGCGTGGAGCCAACTGATCGTTCGAACATCAAAGGGAAGCCGGTGCTCAACGTCGGCGTCGCCGCTGTGCGGACCGGAACCTGTGACGAGGGTCCCAAGAACCAGGACAACGAAGCCAACCGCGACCATCACCCACGAGAGCACTCTGATGGCTGGGTGTACGAGCACGGTCAGCGGCTCGTCACCGTTCTCATTTCCTCGGACCACCAGCAGTAGGGAGAGTGCGATGAGGACTGCAGACACCATGAAGTGAGTGGAGACGCTCAGAGGGTTGAGGCCGGTCAGGACCGTGATTCCTCCGAGAATCGCCTGCGCCAGCGTGCCAACGAGGGGGACCGCAGCGAGCCACACGATGGGCCGACGACTGATGCCGTTGGCCTTTCGGTTCCGGCGGTTCCAGGCAAACGCGCCGGCAAGGGCAGCGATCGCAATGATCCCAAGCAGGAACGTCAGCGTCCGGTTGCCGAACTCGATGTACTTGTGGAACTCCTGCTCTTGTTCCGCGGTAGGGATGTATGAACCGGGCGCACACTGGGGCCAGGTGGGGCATCCAAGACCTGAACCCGTCAGCCTGACGAGGCCGCCAGTCAGCACAATTCCGGTTTGGGCCACCAAGTTCGCCATAAACACGATTCGCAGCCAGGTAGGGACGCGACCCGTGGCCATGTCAGCGGGTTTGGTCGTGGTGGTCATCGGTCTACTCCCACTTGAAGGTTCGGTGCGCAATCGCTGCTCCGGCAGCGCCCCACAGCAGGAGCACGACGACAGAGCCCAGCGGGATTCCGGCGTCCCCCGCCATCACGTCGCGAAGTCCGTTGCCGAGCGCTCCAGACGGTAGGAACTCGCCAAAGGCCCCGAGCCAGCCGGGCAGTTGCTCACGCGGAATCACGGTGCCGCCCGCGAGGAGGAGAATGAGGTAGATCGCGTTTGCCGCCGCCAGAGTCGCCTCGGCACGCAGTACCCCGGCCAGCGCAAACGAAAGGGCGCTAAACGACGCGGTTCCCAGCAGGATCAGGATCAGCGCGGCGAGGGGGTTTCCGCCTGGACGCCATCCCAAGGCTGCCGCCACCGCGAGGATCAGTACCACCTGGATTGCTTCAATCGCCAGGATGGTGCACGTCTTCGCCATCAGCAATCTCAAGCGCGAAAGCGGCGTCACCCCGAGGAGTTTGAGGACGCCGTATCGTCGATCAAACCCAATAGAAATCGCTTGGGCCGTGAACGCGGTCGACATGACTGCTAGGGCGATGATGCCGGGAACCACGACAGAGATTCGAGGTTGATCGCCACCCTTGATGAAGGGCATGTACGTGAGCCCGACGAGCAGGAACAGCGGGATGATCAGCGTGAGCAACAACTGTTCGCCGTTTCGCATCACGAGTTTGAACTCGTAGCGTGCCTGGGCGAAGACCTGTGTTGTGGCTGGAGCGGCACCTGTTTGCGGCGCGAA
>JBAYVO010000168.1:0-5271 GCA_041674545.1 Candidatus Nanopelagicales bacterium
GAACCAGTGCTGCCGGGCATCTCCAACCGCTCTGGGCACACGACCAAACTGCATCGATGTTCGGCACCATCAACTTCGGCAACAAACTCATGCCAGCCCAACGGCAGGTCACTGGGAATCCGGAAAATCAATTCCTCAACGCGTTCACCGTCGACCTGTGCGGGCTTCGCCTTGCGGTCTGTGCGTGCGACATCGAACCGGCGCCCGCCCTCTTCAAGTTCGATCCACACGCGTACTGCGTCAGAAGATCGGGCGTGAACCCACGTCTCCCACGGCTCGCTGTCGGGTTCGCCAATCCGCCGCAACACAATCACCGGCGGCACGACCGAAGCCCAGTGCAGCAACTTCAAGTCCGCGAGCGAACGACGACACTGAGCGGCGGTCTTTGCCGCTACGCCCAGCGCTGCCAGCACTGCGCGCACCGAGTCGGCCGCCACCTGGGTGGGCACGCCGACCTGGTCGACGTATTCGACGGAAACCCCGTATGCCGCCGCAAGGGCAGCGAGGTCAGGGTCAATCTGCGAAGGCGTTGACTTCTTTGCCATCACCACATCGCCGGGGTTCGATCGAGCCAACTGTGTGTCGCCTCTAGTTGGGCCGCGAGCGAAATGATCGTCTCCTCCTCGTACATCCGACCAACGAGTTGAACGCCTATGGGCAACCCATCTGCGTTCCAGTTCATCGGCACATTGATCGACGGCTGACCCGTCACGTTGTAGACCGCACAGAACGGCGAATACTCACCTTGGTCTTGGAAGTCCTTCGCAGGATTGTCATCGTCGCGCAACTCCCCCACACGCGCGGGTGGTCGCGCCAGCGTTGGTACGAGGACAGCGTCAAATTGTTCGGTCGCCTCGATCGCCGTCCGTGCACTCGTCCGCAGGGTCGCCCAGGACGCTGCCAACTTCTCGTCAGTGACCTGCCGCCCGAGGTCGCGCAGATACCGGGTGAGTGGTCGAAGTTCGGTCTCACGGTCCGCCGGGATTGGCGCAGTCATTGCCAACGCCGTCCACAGCGTCATGAAGTCGGGCAAGAGATATTCACCAAACGGAACCTCGATCTCCTCAACGCTGTGGCCGAGCGCTTCAAGTGCCGAAGCAGTGTTGTCGAGCGCGGTCCCAACGTCGGGATGAATGGACGACCTGGTCAACGGTGCCGACCGGTAGAAGCCGATCCGTAATTGGCCTGGCTCTCGCCGTGCAGCGTCGAGGAACGAACCGTGGCGTGGACCTGGCGTAGAACTCTCAGCAGCGGTGTAGGCCATGACGTCAAGCAGCGCAGCGGCATCCGCGACGTTGCGCGCGATCGGACCGTTCGTGGCGAGTTCACCGATCAACTCACCGATTGGTCCAACCCCTGCTCGGCCCCGTGACGGCTTGATTCCGACTAGGCCGGTCACCGAAGAGGGAATCCGGATGGATCCGCCTCCGTCACTGCCGTGGACGATCGGCGCGAGACCCGCCGCGACTGCCGCCGCGGACCCTCCGCTCGAGCCGCCCGCTGAACGCTCAAGGTCCCAGGGTGTTCGAGCAGCGGGTGCAACCTCTGGCTCGGTGTAGCAAGGCAAACCGAACTCTGGGGTGTTGGTCTTGCCGGTGAACACCAGGCCGTCGGCGCGCATTCGCGCCACGACGTGGTCGTCCTCGGGCAGTGTGATGTCGGCAACGGCTGAACCGAACCGGGTCGGCACGTTCGCAATGATGCTCAAGTCCTTGACCGGACACACCACTCCGAACAGTGGCGGGAGGCCATCGCTGCCGTGTTCCTGAACTTTGCGGTCGACGGCGCGAGCCTGCTCAAGAGCCAGACCCTCGGTGATCCGCACGAACGCGCCCACCGAGTCGCTGAGGCGCTGCGAACGTTCGAGGTAGTGCTGCGTCAACTCCGTGGAACTGACGTCACCCGAGCGAATTGCTGCGCCCTGTTCGAGCGCCGTGAGGTCGTGCAGTTGCGACATCGGCTACTTCTTACCGCTCGCGATTTGGGCTTGCGCCGCGGCAAGCTGTGCCTTCTTGGTGGAGCGGCGACGAGTCATCATCATGACGCCCGCACAGAGCGCGGCACCAATTAGCGTCACTCCCACCAGCACGAAAATCAGCGCAACTTCGGCCTTGAAGAAGATGAAGTTGATCGCGACGATCTCCGCATTGAGAAACACGAACGCGATCACGTAGATCGCGACCAACGTCCAGATCGTCGGCTTGATGTACGCCGTCCATGGAGTCTTGTGCTCGTAGGGCCCGGGGACTCCGGGAGGTGCACCCGGCGGTGTCCCTGACCCCGCCGGCGGCGGATACACCCCACCAGCCTGGCCGGGTGGTGGTGGCTGCTGCGGTGGGGGCAGTGGCTGGCCTGGGCCTGAACTCATCGTGACTCCTCGCATCACAGCTGCAACAAATACCTGCAACCTCAATCAACCGAATTTCGCTATTGCCAGCATGCCACTGCGCGGCGCGCATCGTGGGTTATGCGTCGAGTGGGTTGGACCTCATAGGGTGACGGGGTGAGCCCCAAGGTGACAAAGAGTTCAGATCGCTCGGCGTCCGACGCAGGTGCGCTCGCACCGCAGTACCCAACTGCATTCCGCGCTGACATCGTCGACGAACTCCACGGTACTGCCGTCGCCGACCCCTACCGCTGGCTTGAGGACCGAACGGACTCCGCGACGCAGCACTGGATCGACTCGCAGGGCGCATTGTTCGCCCAACACCGCGCGACGTGGGACAGCGTCGACCACTGGCATTCGCGGCTCGAGACCTTCCTGGGTGCCGGGACCATCAGCCCGCCAGTCTGGCGCGGCGATCGCTACTTCTACATGCGCCGCAACCCTGGTCAAGAACACGCCGTGCTGACCCTCGTCGAACCGTCTGGTGCCGAACGCGTTCTGCTCGACCCTGCAGCCCTGGACCCAAACGGCCTCACGACTCTCGATGGCTGGCAGCCGGACACATCAGGCCGTCGACTGGCGTACCAGATTTCGGTGGGCGGCACTGAGGAGTCTGCCGTCTACGTGATGGACGTCGACAGCGGCGAGAACATCGAAGGCCCAATCGATCGGGCCCGCTACTCCCCCATCGCCTGGCTTAAAGATGCGACGGCCTACTACTACGTGCGGCGCCTCCCACCTGAACAAGTACCCCGAGGCGAAGAACAATTCCACCGCCGAGTGTGGCTGCATCGGGTGGGTGATGACCCCGACAACGACGTGCTCATCTTCGGCGAAGGCCGCAAGGCGACTGAGTACTTCGGTGTCGGCGTCAGTCGGGATGGCCGGTGGCTCACCGTGAGCGCGAGCGAAGGAACTGCACCGCGCAACGACCTGTGGATCGCCGACCTCTCATTGACGGGCCCGGAAGCGCCACACCTGCAGCCCGTTCAGGTCGGAATCGACGCTCACACCAGCGTGCAGATCGGCCGTGACGGCCGCGCCTACATCTACACCGACCTTGACGCCCAGCGAGGCAAACTCAGCGTCGCCGACCCGGGCGATCTATTCCCCGAAGCACGGCGTGAACTGATTGCCGAACGCGAAGACTCAGTGCTCGAGAACTACGCGATCCTTGATGGTCCTGAACTCGACCGGCCGATCATGCTGGTCTCCTGGACGGTTCACGCAGTCGCGGTTGTCACCGTCCACGACCTCACGTCCGGCGAGCAGATCGGCACCCTGGCGCTTCCTGGCGTCGGCACGATCGGCCCGATGCGCGGACACCCCGAGGGCGGCCATGAACTCTGGTTTGTCTACACGGACTACGCGACCGTCCCGCGCGTGCTGAGGTTCGATGCGCTCACCAACGACCTCACGGTGGATTCCTATCCGCCCGGATTCGTTGAGGTCCCCAAGATTTCGTCCACGATCCACACGTATCAAAGCAAGGACGGCACTGACGTCCGGCTCATGGTGCTCTCACCTGCAGACGTCGACGGGCGCCCGCCCGCTGAACCACTGCCAACCGTCCTTTACGGCTACGGCGGATTCGGCGTGTCCATGGCGCCCTCGTACTCCCCCTCGATCCTGGCGTGGGTCGAAGCCGGTGGGATCTACACCGTCGCATGCCTACGAGGCGGCACCGAAGAAGGCGAGTGGTGGCACCGCGACGGAATGCTGGGCAAGAAGCAGAACGTGTTCGATGACTTCATCGCCGCCGCCGAGTGGCTCATCAACGACGGGTGGACCACGCCGGAACAGTTGGTCATCAGCGGCGGCTCGAACGGCGGGCTCCTGGTGGGGGCTGCGATGACCCAGCGGCCAGAACTGTTTGCCGGCGTCCACTGTTCAGCACCCCTGCTCGACATGGTTCGCTACGAAAGCTCCGGGCTCGGCGCGACGTGGAATGTGGAATACGGCAGCGCAGAAGATGCCGAGCAGTTCGGCTGGCTACACGCCTACTCGCCGTATCACCGAGTCGCGGAGGACACGGCCTACCCGTCGACACTGTTCACCGTCTTCGATTCCGATACCCGGGTCGACCCGATGCATGCCCGCAAGATGTGCGCGGCGCTGCAACACTCGACGACGTCATCCGAGCCTGTCCTTATCCGCACTGAGGCTGATGTCGGTCACGGTGCACGCTCCGTTTCTCGCAGCATCGATCTATCCTCGGATGTGCTCGCCTTCATGGCGGCAGTCACCGGACTCGATCCGGTGACGCACGAAGACGACAGCGAGGTGTGAGGCACGTGGGCTCATCCGGAGTGGACCTCGCAGCGCAAGTCGCGATCCCGACAATTGACTGGGGAAGCGTCGCATCAACGTTGATCGGAACGCCAATCAAGATCGCGTTGATCGTGCTCGTTTGTGTCGTGTCATGGATTGTGCTCACCTCCATCATCAACCGCGTCACCAAACGCCTGGTGGAGAAGGCCGAAGCCGACCGCTTGACGCTGGCCCGCCGCACTCAGCACACAAGCGACCTCAGCGCAGTGTTGATGTCGCAGCGCCGACGCGCACGCGCTGAAGCGATCGCCTCGTTGCTCCGATCGATCACCTCGGCATTCATCGCCTGTATCGGCGTGCTGCTGGTGTTGGCACAGCTCGAAATCAATATCACCCCGCTTCTGGCCAGCGCCGGCGTCATTGGTGTCGCCCTAGGTTTTGGTGCCCAGAGTCTCGTCAAGGACTACCTGTCCGGCATCTTCCTGATCCTTGAGGACCAATACGGCGTGGGTGACGTCGTGGACCTCGGCCCGGTCGTGGGAACCGTCGAGGAAGTGACGCTGCGGGTGACGCGCGTCCGCGACATGTCGGGTGTGGTTTGGTACGTGCGCAAC
>JBAYVO010000169.1:0-5264 GCA_041674545.1 Candidatus Nanopelagicales bacterium
CAGGCGGAGAGCCTGCGCAATGAGATCGCCGCGTTCAAGCCGAGCGTGATCACCATCGAAATACCAGATGGCGAGAAGGCGAAGTCATCGGCGGTGGCGGAGTACTGCTGGACTGTTCTGGGGCAATCGGGTTTCACCCGGACCGATGTGGTGATCGGCTTCGGAGGCGGTTCGACGACTGACGTCGCCGGATTTGTGGCCGCCACCTGGCTGCGGGGCGTCCCGCTGATTCAGGTGCCCACGACCCTGCTGGCGATGGTCGATGCCGCAGTTGGTGGGAAGACCGGCATCAATACCGCAGAAGGCAAGAACCTCGTCGGATGTTTCTACCCGCCCATTCTGGTGGTCTGCGATCTGGACCATCTCGCGACGTTGCCGCCGCTTGATTTCGTCGCTGGTCTCGGTGAGGTCATCAAGTGCGGGTTCATTGTTGATCCGCGCATTCTTGAACTGGTTCAGGAAGACCCGAGCGCGGCCGCGACAGCGGCCGGTCCGCACACCGCAGAGTTGGTGGAACGCGCCGTGCGGGTCAAGGCTGATGTCGTCGCCGGTGACCTCAAAGAGGTAGTTGGCGGTCCGGTAGGCGGAGGAATTGGCCGCGAGGTTTTGAATTACGGGCACACCCTCGGTCACGCAATCGAACGGGTCGAGGGCTACCGCTGGCGCCATGGCGCGGCGATCAGCATTGGCATGGTGTTTGCTGCCGAGCTCGCGCTGCTCGCAGGACGACTCAGTGAGAGTTCCGTGCAACTGCATCGTGATGTGCTCACTAGCGTTGGCTTGCCAGTGACATACGAATCTGGTCAGTGGCAGAAGTTGCACGACGCGATGCGTTTGGACAAGAAAACTCGGGCCGATGTGCTTCGGTTTGTCATCCTCACCGATATTGCGAAGCCAGCGATCCTTGAAGGCCCGGACCCTGCGATCCTCGTTTCGGCGTACGGTGCGATCAGTTCGTAAGGCTCAGTGGCAGACATCGCGAACTTCAGGTAGTGAAAGGAAGCCATGACGAATTCAGAATCGAAGCCGACTCGCGTGCTGGTGATCAACGGCCCGAACCTTTCCCGGTTGGGTACGCGGGAGCCCGACGTGTACGGAACACTCGACTATGCCGGTTTGGCCGACTTCTGCCTCAAGGTCGGCGAACGGCTTAACTTTGAGGTTGACGTGCGCCAAAGTGATTCCGAAGCCGAGCTGATCGGTTGGATTCATGAAGCGGTTGACGGATCAATCCCGGTCGTCTTGAACCCTGCCGCCTTCACTCACTACTCCTACGCTCTGCGCGATGCGTGCGCGCAGCGCACCGCGACTCTCATCGAAGTACACCTGAGCAACCCAGCAGCCCGCGAGGAGTTCCGGCACACCTCTGTGATCTCGGCTGTCGCTGACGGAACGATCGCCGGGTTTGGGGAACGTTCCTACGCGCTGGCGCTCACGGCCATCGCAACCGCATCTTGAGGTCGAGGTGACCGTCGGGGTTGACTTTGCTGCGCGTGCGGATCAGTTGCGCGCACGGCTCGCCGACGAGGGCTTGCCGCCCGCGCTATTGGTTGTAGATCTAGCTTGTGTGCGGTGGTTGACCGGTCTGAGTTCGAGCAACGCAGCGGTGGTATTGCTGCCGGACGCGGTCGTCTTGGTGACCGACGGCCGGTACGCCGCAACTGCGCGCGGTCTCCAGTCTCACGTTGACGTGAGAATTGATCGACGGTTGTTTCGGGTTGCCGTTGACGCGCTCGTGGAGGCGGGGGCCGCGTCGTTTGTGGTGGATCCGCAGGCGCTGAGCGTCAGCGATCTCGAACAGGTGCGAGGCCTGACGCACGGATGCCGGATCGTGTTCTCGCAGGGCCAGATCGAGGACCTGCGGGGTCACAAGGATGCGCACGAAGTCGAGTTACTGACGCGTGCGTGCGAGACCTCCACGGCCGCGCTTGGTGAACTCTTGCCAGAGATTGCGGTCGGCATGACGGAGATTGCGGTAGCGAGGCGCCTTGAGCAGTTGTTTGGTGAACTCGGCGCGCAGGATCGTGCCTTTCCCTCGATCGTTGCGTCTGGGCCCAACTCTGCGATCCCACACCACGAACCCACCAACCGGATGATCGCCGTCGGGGACGTTCTCAAGGTTGATTTTGGTGCTCAGGTCGATGGGTACCACGCAGACTGCACGCGAACCTTCATTGTGGGTGCCGCGCCCACTGATCGGCAACGTGCGGTACACGAAGCCGTGTGCGACGCGGCAGCTTTGGCGAGACAAGCACTCCGAGTCGGTATTGAGGTCGCTGAGCTCGATGCGATTGCTCGCGGCGTGCTTGCGGATGCTGGCCTTGAACAGCACTTCACCCATGGACTAGGCCA
Source organism: Candidatus Nanopelagicales bacterium (assembly GCA_041674545.1). Lineage (GTDB taxonomy): Bacteria > Actinomycetota > Actinomycetes > S36-B12 > UBA10799 > UBA10799. The sequence goes on from JBAYVO010000169.1 coordinate 2,353, forward strand.
CGGCATTGGGCTGCAGATCCACGAGTCGCCGCTGCTTTCCAAAGCCAACGCCGGTACGATCTGCGACGGTGCTGTTGTCACGATAGAGCCAGGGGTCTACTTGCCCGGGGAGTTTGGTGTCCGGATTGAGGACACCTGCCACGTGACAACTGATGCAACGACCATCTTGACGAACTTCCCGCGTGAATTAGCACGCATAGGCTAAGAAGCCGACGAACGAAAGAGGAATCGTGGCGACAACGAACGACCTGAAGAATGGCATCGTGCTCAACCTCGACGGCCAACTGTGGACCGTGGTGGAGTTTCAGCACGTGAAGCCTGGCAAGGGTGGTGCGTTTGTTCGCACGAAACTGAAGAACGTCCTCAGCGGGAAGGTCGTAGACAAGACCTTCAACGCTGGTTTGAAGGTCGAGACCGCAACCGTTGACAAGCGGTCGATGCAATATCTATACCGCGACGGCACCGACTTTGTGTTCATGGATACAGATACTTACGACCAGATCCTGGTGTCGGAAGCGACGCTCGGCGATGGCGCCAAGTACCTCCTCGAGAACCAAGAAGCGAACGTTGCGGTCCACGAGGGAACCCCCCTATACGTGGAACTTCCCGCGAGCGTTGAACTGCTGATCGAGTACACGGAACCGGGGCTGCAAGGGGATCGTTCTACCGGCGGGACCAAGCCCGCGCGCCTTGAGACGGGCGCTGAGGTCAGCGTTCCGCTGTTCCTCAACGTAGGCGAGAAGATCAAGGTCGACACCCGTGATGGCTCGTACATCAGCCGGGTAAACAGCTAGCTGATGGCTGCCAGAACAAAGGCTCGCAAGCGTGCGCTCGATGTGCTGTTTCAAGCAGACCTGAGGGAAGTCGATCCGCTGGTCGCGCTTGACGAATTTGAAGCGCAATCCGATGGTCCGATGAACCCCTACACGCGTGAGTTGGTCGTTGGTGTAACGACTCAGAAGACGCGCATTGATGACCTGCTCGCGACGTACTCGGCGGATTGGCCGCTGCAACGGATGCCGGCAGTGGACCGCAATCTGCTGCGTATCGGCGTGTGGGAATTGCTGTGGGCGGACGATGTTCCGTCGGGTGTCGCGATCAGCGAAGCAGTCGCACTATCCAAAGACCTGTCGACGGATCGCTCGCCGGGATTTGTCAACGGCGTGCTTGGTCAAATCGACGACATCAAGGATCATTTGGTCCTGGAGCCCTAACCAATTACGTGACGGTGTAAATTTGCTCCGAGCACGTACGGCCTCGTAATCCAACCGGCAGAGATAGGCGACTCAAAATCGTCCCAGTGTGGGTTCGACTCCCACCGAGGCCACCACTGACGACCAGCGTTTGCGACTTCGGTTGGCGTGCTGCGTGTCCCATCCGGAAGACCAGCCGAATCTCTCGCCATTCGCGACACCCCTCCGGGAAGATCAACACTGTTGAGGGCCACATCAACGAACTGTAGGAATGAACGCGGGCCGCGAGCCTTCCAGAGGTTGTGATCAGATGGAATCGTCGACGTTGAATATCCATAGGCAGATTGCGAATGCGATCGGTATCGCGCCCCGCAAGGTCACTTTGCGGCCGAGATTGCCGAATGTGGGGTCACGTTCGGGTTCGCCCGGTTTATTGGTCGGCAAGATGGCGATTTTCAGAGCACCCTTGCGGAATTTCACGCGAGGGTAGCCGTTCTCGGGTGGTCCAGTGGGAATGGCGCTGCTGATTGAGCGCTGTGCCAGCGCTGCCGGATAGGAAGTCTTGCCACTCTGTCTCGCCGGGGTGAAACTTACGGCTGACCCGCCCCAACGTCTTGGGTGGTTGGTGTTGTTGGGTTCGTGAAAGTGGCTGGGAATAAAGGGAATTCGGGGTGGAAAGTCACTTGATCTTCCCAGGCGGATCCCGATATGATTCGTACAGGTGTTCGAATATGGGGTGAAGAGGGGGTGGCGGTTGTGTCGGGTTCGGGGGCTGAGTCGTCGGCGGGCGTGGTTTCGGCGGGGGTTTGTGTGGGTGGGGTCGCGCAGATTGTGGAGCATTTGGATCGGTTGCGGGCTGGTGTTGCGTTGTTGGATGGGTATGACGCGGTGGCGTTGTTGGTGCAGGTGGATGAGGTGCTCGCGGTGGGCGAGGGTGTGCGGTTAGCGGCGGTGTCTCGGGTGCAGGATTCCGGGGTGTGGCGTGATGTTGCGAATCAGACCGCGAACTCGTTCCTGCGGGCCCGATCGTTACGTGATCATGGTCAGGCGGCCAGGGATTTACGGGCCGCTGACCTGGTGGACGCGCATGCGGTGGTGCGCGATGCGGTGGCTTCGGGGAAGGTGTCGCGGGGGCATGTGGATGTGGTGGTCGCTGTCGGGTTGGCGAATAAGACGCGGGAGCGGGCGTTGCCGCAGTTTCTGCCGTCGTTGATGGCGTATGCGGCGTTGGTTCCGGTCGCTGATTTTCGGCGCACGATGCGGGCGTGGGCGGCGGCGGTGGACCCGGTCGGGGTCGGTGATGGGGAGTCTGATGCGTTCGCTCGCCGCTATTTGCGGGTTAGCCGGGTCGGGGATGGGGTGAAGTTGGATGGGTTTTTCACTCCGGAGGTCGGGTCGAAGGCGTGTGCGGCGTTGAACGCTGCCTTGTCGCAGTTGTGGAAGAACCGTGATGTGCCGGCCGAGGATGACCGGGTGATGGCGTCGTCGGAACAGGAACGCGCGGACGCGTTCGAGGTGTTGTTGGACCGGTTACTGACCGCTGGTGGGTTACCGAAGGCTGGCGGTGCGGTCGCGGCGGTCGCGATGACGGTGTCGTTGGAGCGGTTGGAGAAGCCGTGTTGTGACGGCGCGGACTTGGTGTCGTTGCGGGAGCAGTTCGATCAGAATGTGGCGCAGCAGGTGCAGTTGGGTCGTCGCACCGGGCGGGCGGGGTGGCGC
>JBAYVO010000170.1:0-5254 GCA_041674545.1 Candidatus Nanopelagicales bacterium
AGCCCAGATGAGTTCTCCGGCAAGCTGCTCGCTCCCGCGCACCTTCCGCAGGAGCAGTCACAGACCGCCGGTCACATCCCGACCGCTGCGAACATCCCGTGGAGCAAGGCAGCCAACGACGACGGCACCTTCCGTTCCGATGAGGAGCTCAAGGCGCTCTACGAAGCTGAAGGTGTTGACTTCAGCAAGGAGACCATCGCGTACTGCCGCATCGGCGAGCGTTCCTCGCACACGTGGTTCGTCCTGCAGGAGATCCTTGGCCTGCCAGGCGTGCGCAACTACGACGGTTCCTGGACCGAGTACGGCTCACTCATCGGCGTTCCGGTTCAGCTCGGATCGCAGCCAGGTTCGCCAGAAGGCGGAGCAGCCTAATGTGTGGCGCAACCGCTGGCGGACTCTCATTGGAAGGAATTGATGTGACGAAAGAAACCGTAATTCAGGGAGTCGTCTCCCGCGATGGACAGCCAGTCGGCGGCGCGTACGTGCGCCTGCTCGACGGAACCGGTGAATTCACCGCAGAGGTTCCAACGAGCGCGACCGGTCAGTTCCGCTTCTTCGCAGCACCAGGCAACTGGACCCTGCGCACCCTGGCTCCAGGAGCGACGCTCGATCGCACTGTGGTCGCCGCGCAAGGTCAGGTTTCTGAGGTTGAGGTAGCGCTGCCCGCGTAGTTCTCACCAACAGCGCGCAACCCCCGCTGTCGCAGGTGTCGATCCGTTTGGAATCGATCACTTGTGACAGCGGGGGTTTTGCGTGCGCAGTGTGCAGCTAGTAGACGAGTGCTTGGGTGCCCGGCGACAGAGCTTCTTCGACGAAGGTCGCGGCACCGGCGATTCGGACGCCAGGCAGGAAGTCGGTAGCCGTAAGCCCGCGTCGCGCCGCGCACGGCGAACAGACAGTCAGCAAGCCCCCGGCGATGATGAGATCGCGCAGGCCAGAAAGCGGCGCGGCTTCGGCCAGTACGAAACGCTCGGCTCGCCCCGGGACAGCGAACCAGGTTGCTTCGCCGGTGAGCCACATCGAGACGCGAACCCCGGCAGCGAGAGCGGTTGCCGCAACGGTGAATGCCTGCGAACACAACTCGGGGTCGATTTCACCGGCGGTGAGTTTGAGAACGAAATGCTGCATCCATCTATCGTCGCCGGTTTGGATCAGTGATGCTCTGCTAGCCGACGCTTGCGGTCGTGTGTGACGAATTAGGCGGAGGAGTAGTTCACGGGCCGCCGCAATGGGCTCCCACGTTTGCGGACGGGTTAGGCTAGGACCGTGTTGGATATCGTATTCACCTCAGCGATGGTGTTCGTCGTTCTGGCGTCGGCCTGGTTCATCGGCTACGTCGTCTACCGGTTGTTCAAGACCGGTCCCCGCTAGCGGGTATTGCAATGTCGGAGTCAAGGGCGCCGCTGCCTAGTGAAATGCCCGAACAGATCGTGCCGATCTCGTGGCTGCTCGGCAAATGGGTCGGCGTGGGCCTCGGGACGTATCCGACGATCGAAGATTTCCGGTTCGGTCAAGAAGTCACGTTCACCAACGATGGCCGCCCGTTCCTGCACTACGAAAGCAAATCCTGGATCCTTGACGATGACGGGAACCGGATTCGTCCCGCCGCCACGGAGTACGGGTTCTGGCGTCCGCAGCCCGACAACGGGTTGGAAGTTCTGATCGTTCATTCGACCGGTCACCTCGAGACCTACCTCGGCACTAACGAGGTCACCTCAATCGCCGATGCGACCATCGACGGCGCTCGTTGCGAGTTGAAGACCGACGTTGTTGTGCGCAGCACCAATGCCAAGGAATACGACGGCGGCGTCCGTCTGTATGGCTTGATCGAGGGAGATCTCGGGTGGGCCTACGACATGGCCGCCGTGGGCGAACCACTGACGAATCACCTCTCGGCGCGTTTGGCCAAGGTCGACTAGGTGTCGGCCGCTGGGAAGTTGCGCGAGGCTGGGCTACGCGCGACGAAACAGCGAATCCACGTGCTCGAAATTGTTGACCAAGAGCGCCACGTGACGGTTGACCAAGTCGTCGAGGAATGCGCTGGCCGTGGCACACCTATTGACCTCTCAACGGCGTACCGGACGCTCGTCGCCCTCGACGACGCAGGTCTGATCACCCACGCTCACCTCAACAGCGGTTCGCCGACGTACCACCGGATTGATCCCAACCCACACATCCATCTTGTCTGCCGCGAGTGCGACGCGGTTGATTCGATCCCGGCCGCTCAGTTGGCACAGGTGGTAGACCAAATCAGGGTGGCCTGCGGATTCGTCGTCGATACCGGACACCTCGTCATGCACGGGAACTGTGCGACCTGCGCGCTACAAAAGCCAACCGAACAGCAACGGGGGAAGGCAATGGCCTCCGAAGCTGTTGCACAGGGGTGATGAACTCATGACTGAAGCCACGCGCGAGCCCATTGCCGGACCAGAGGGCACGGTCGACGCTGCTGTTCCCTGGCACTACGGCGACCCTCATGCCGAGCAGCGAGCACTGGTCGCTGGCGAGGCCGTGGTTGACCTGTCGCACCGAGGTGTCGTGCAGGTTGTCGGCCCTGATCGTTTGAGTTGGCTCAATGACTTGGTGTCGCACAAGGTTGACGCGTTGCCCGCCGGCGGCAGTGCGTTGGCGTTGATTCTTGACCCTAAGGGCCACGTCGAACACGAACTTCACCTCGTCGATGACGGCGAGACCACCTGGATCACGGTGGAACCCGCAACGGCACCGGCATTGGCGAAGTACCTCGATTCGATGAGGTTCATGCGCCGCGTCGAGGTCACGGATGTCACCGAGTCGTTTGCCGTGGTCTGGCGGTCTGTTCGCGAACCTGACTCTGATCACGTCACATGGATGCCGCCTGCGGAGTTCGCAGGGGCCGGGGTGACTCCGTCCGGCGCCGACCGAGGGGGTGGGGCAGATCGCTACGTCTCCTCCCGGCCAGCCACGTTCGTGGGCGCCGAAGTCCTTGTTCCTCGCGCAGAACTCGCCGCGTACCTCGACGCCGCAAGCAGTCTTGCGGGTTCGTGGGCGTATGAGGCGCTGCGGGTTGCCGCTGGCGTGCCACGATTGGGATTCGAAACAGACCACAAGACACTCCCGCACGAGGTGGGATGGATTGGCACCGGCGTGCATTTGGCGAAGGGGTGCTATCGCGGCCAAGAGACGGTCGCGCGAGTCCACAACCTAGGTCGGCCGCCCCGCCGCCTCGTCCTGCTGCACCTCGATGGCTCAGTCAACGAATTGCCTGAACACGGGGCAGCGGTGATTTCTGGTGAGAGAGTTGTTGGGCAAATAGGAACAGTGGTTCGCCACTACGAACTTGGGCCGATCGCAAGTGCCGTGATCAAACGCAACGCCCCGGTCGATGCGGCTCTCACTGTCGCCCTGCCGGGCGATGATGGTGCGAGTGTCGCCGCGAGTGTTGAAGATGTCGTCATTGCGGGCTAACTGGTGACTGAGCGGGCGCGGAGAGAATTGACAAAAGACGCATCGTTGCGGGCGAGCCACACTGGTCCGGGCGATCAATTTCAGGCTATTGTCGCGGAAAGCCGACGCGCACAAGCGCACCAGAGGAGGCAGCCATGGACGACGTGATCCCTGGCGATTCAGTGCCCGAGTCCATCGACCTTCGGGATCTGTCGCTTGAAGACCTCCGCACGAAGCGCCGTAAGGCAGAGACCGACGAACAGGACCTTTCCTACGTCCGTCGCCTGTTGCACGGCCGGATCGACATCATCAAAGCTGAGATCGCTCGTCGTAGTGGTGAAGGCGACGAGCTGATTGCCAATCTCAAGACCATCCTCTCCGACACTCCGGGTAGCGCGCGGAAGCCGCAAGGTCGCTACATGGGTATCGAGGACGCAAACCTGAGCCACCCTGCCGCACAGGATGCTCATCAAGCACTCGGTGGGTTGTCGACAACGAACCTCGCGGCCGTATCTGACGAGGAGTTAGAGACGGCGCTGGTCTCGCTGAAGGCGCACGAACGCATAGTCTCCGATGTCCGCCTGCAGCTTCACAAGCAGATCGACAGCATGGGCTCAGAGCTCACCCGTCGGTACCGCGAAGGTACGGCGCAGGTCGACGATTTGCTTGCAGCCGCTCGCAGGCCGTAACGCTCCGAACACGTTTCGCGGTCAAAATGCCCGAATTTGGTTACTTTGTGTGCCAGTTCACCTAATCCGTGGCGAATAAGTGTTTGCAATAGCAAGCACTCGGGGGACACTTGAAGTGTGAAACGAATCGATGTTGAGGAGCTCGGGGAGTACATCCGCGAGCAACGCAAGCTGGCGGAGATGTCCTTGCGACAGCTCGCTGCTAGCGCCGAGGTGTCCAATCCGTACCTCAGCCAAATCGAGCGTGGCATGCGTAAACCCAGCGCGGAGATCTTGAGTCAGATCGCGAAGGGTTTACGGATTTCAGCGGAGACGTTGTACGTCCGAGCGGGGATTCTGGATGAGGTTCGGGGGGACGCATCCGTCACTGCAGCACTGCAAGCCGACGAATCGATCACTGATCGGCAACGGCAAGTGTTGCAGGAGATATACGCGGCCTTCCAGAAGGAGAACGCTGGCGCGCAAATCGCAGCGATGGCCTCAGCAGTTGCCACAAACTCAGGTTCAGATGTTGAAGAACTGGGTAGAACGCAATTAGTAGAGACCAACAAGCACCACCACACAGCGAACGCACTCGCGCCCAGCGATGCGTAATCGAAAGGGATGATCACCATGGCAACCACCACTGCCAAGAAGACCACTGCCGCTAAGCCTGCAGCCAAGACCACTGCGCGCAAGCCCGCAGCGAAGAAGACGACGTCTGCTCGCAAGCCTGCAGCCAAAAAGACCACGACGGCTCGCAAGCCCGCCGCCAAGAAGACCACGACCGCCAAGGCGCCAGTTGCGAAGAAGAACGTTCGCGTCCTGAATGTTCCGACCGTCGAACTGCCGAAGTTCGAAGCGCTGCGCAACGGCGAACTGCCGAAGTTCGATACCCGCAAGGTAGAACTTCCCGCAGCGAAGCTGCCGACCGGTGATGATGTTCGCGCCGAGATCGCCGACCTGCTTGATGATGCGCAAGAAGCAGTAGTTGCTGCTCCTGCCCGCGCCCAGGAAGTCGTCGTTGACCTTCGCGAGCGCTACGCCGCCCGCGTTGACACGCTGGTCGATCGCTTCGAGGTTCGCACCGCCGATCTTCGCAAGACGATCGAAGATGCCCTCGAGACTGTTCGCGAGCGCGTCGGTCGCTAAGCACTGAT
>JBAYVO010000171.1:0-5249 GCA_041674545.1 Candidatus Nanopelagicales bacterium
AAGTCGTCCTCGACATAACCCGCCATGCCGCGAATGATCTCGGCGACACCGACTGTCGAAACCCAGTCCCTCATGTGCGCAACGTCGATAAACCGAACCATGACAACTCCCTCCGCTTCCTGCCCTGTATTACTGAGAGTAGGGATTGACTACGTACAGCAGCAATAGGCAACACGGATCAATTCGTATAGAAATCGCGCACTTTGCGCAGCCTGGCTATACGATCCGCTCATGGCTGCCTCAATCGACGACCTCGATCGCCGTCTCATCGCACTCTTGCGGGCCAACGGTCGCGAGTCCGTGGTCAATCTTGCGGAACGGCTAGGTGTCACTCGCGCGACGGTAAACAACCGCATCGACCGCCTCGTGGAAAGCGGAGTGATCATTGGATTCTCCGTTCGGGTGCGCGATGTGAGTGACCCGAATTCCGTACGCGCAATCATGCTCATCAACGTCTCCGGGCGCAGTACTGATGAGGTCATTCGGGGGCTGCGTGGGATCCCGGAGATCGGAGCGCTTCACACCACAAACGGACAGTGGGATCTGGTCGCCGAGATCATCTGCGACAGCCTTGGGACCTTCGATTCGGTGCTTGGCGTGATCCGCGGAATCGAAGGAATTTGCGACAGTGAGACGAGTATCTTGCTGAGTTCTGCGACTGCGTGAGGTGCGTGGCGACGAGGCCGCGGATGCGTAGCCTTTGATCACGTCGTCGGAGCCACGGCCTCTTCTTCGGAGTGCTCGGCGTGTAGCGCAGCGATCGCTGGCGATCGCGCGAGCAGCACAACCCCGAACACGCAAAGTGCGTAGGACGCGATCAACAGGAACCAACCGATCGCGTGGGAAACTTTGAACTCCTCGCCGAATACTGTCATTCCGATCAAGACACTGGCGATCGGTGTCGCAACGATAATTGCCGACAGCGATGCCGACAATTTGCCAGCACCAAATGCCACTACCTGCAGTGCGGCGGCCCCTAGTCCTGACAGCGCCATTGCCCACACGGGCCATTGGGTCACGACCGACATGAATCCATCGCGGGCGAGTTGATCGACCACAATCTTGGTGATCGCAGCAACCAACCCGAAGAGCACTCCCGCAGCGATTCCGAGCATCGCCGCACGCAAGGTCTGAGACATCAACCCAACAGCGGTGAAGGCTCCCGCAACAACCCAGCACACGATTGTGGTCAGGAATATTGCGTGGGTTTGAGGATCGTTGATCCCCGCGGTTGTCCGACCAAAGATGATCGTCCCTAGCAACCCCACCAACACCACGGCCGCGCCGATGTACTCGTTGCGCTGAAGGTCGGCGCCGGCCGTCCACTTACTCGCCGGCAGCATGAACAAGATTTCAGAGGTCTGCAGAATCGAGATCATTGCCAACGACCCCAGACCGAGCGCGATCGAATGCAACCCAAAACCGGCAAGCTCAATCCCAATGCCAAGCAAGAACACCGGCGAGAGAATCAACGCGACAACATATGGCCTATGCCGGACAGACTGCGCACGTTGTTCGTCAAGACCGATGATCCCCTTCTGCATGACTGCACTTCCGAGGACATACAGCCCCGCAGAAACGACCGCGAGGATTCCAACTAGTAGTGCCACACGATCACGCTAGGGGGTGTGATGCAGGCCATGCGCGCTAGTGCGTCCAACCTGGGAGCAACAGTCCGAACGCGTCATCCAAACGTGTACGCACCAACTACGCGACCTCTTAGCCATTGTCCATACCCGAATCTTTGATGCTCTCTGCCCAAAGCAGCAGCGACGTATCCGGCATGAACTGGGCAACAACTGATATGCGAGCCGCTTCGCCGATACGGTTCGCGCGCTCCGGATCGGCAAGGAGTTCTCCTATCGCCTTGCCTGCTTGCGCCAAGTCCGTTGAGTTAGTCAGGACACCATCGACGCCGTCGCGGATCTGATCAACGATTCCGCCCACTGCCGCTGCCACCACCGGGCGCCCCTTGAGCATCGCTTCTGTGACGGTCAGTCCGAACCCCTCCTTGAGGCTCTTCTGAACGACGACGGAAGCATGTCGCTGCAAGGCATTAACCATGATTGCGTTTGCCTCTGGATCGTCCATTGGCAGGCACACAATCGAAATCCGTGCACGTACGTGCTCATCGAGTTCGCGCCATAGAGCGATCACCGAGTTGAGCACATCCAATCCCTCGGGATCGTCAGCCACCGACGCAACGTCAGGCCCGGCAAGGACGAGGTGGGCGTCGGCGCAACCGGGTTCGTTCGCGAACGCGCTAAGCACGCCCGCCATGTCTTTGAGCGGGTCCCAGCGCGAGACCTGCACAACGAGCGGCGTCGTCGGTGAAGGCGCGAAACCCTCCCGCACGATTCCGGCCGATCCGGTGACCGTGCTAACCGAACCGTCACCCCGTTCGAAGGTCAGGGCAACGGTGGGCGCGCCGCTGACAATGCCGATCTGCTGCAAGGTTGCGACGCAGTACTCGTCGCTGAGCTCGCGGTTCTTCGCAGAGAACGGATCGAGGGACGGCTTGATCACACTGAGGCGCTCGGGCGGCACCCAATCGGGGGCGTACTCGCGACGGGTGAAGACATATCGATCGACGTAGGGTTCGAGCATCGGACGCAGGAAGTCCCACGCTTGTTGGGTGTATTGATTGCCACCATCGACCCCAATGTGGCAGCGCCAGACGACGGTTTGTCCACGATCGGCCAACCACTTAGCCATCGGAGCTGGCTGCGGGTCGTGCAGGAGCACGACGTCGCTGGGCAGGATCAACCTGGCGGCATCTGACTCGTTGCGCGCAAAGGTTCGCTGCATGAGCTTTCGTTCTGCCTCGCCGAGTGGTCCGCCATCACCTGGTTCGCCGTGGATGCGATGGTGCAACCGCTTGGTGAGTGTGAAGAACTCTGGGTCGCCCTCAAGCACGAACCATCTGCCATCGACGTCCACGCCCCCGACGTAGGCGAGCAGGACGGGCAACATTTCTGCAACCCCGCCGCCTGTGGCAGTCGAGTTGACGCTCACGATTCGCCTGCCGCCCAGATTCGACACCGTCTTCCGACCGACATCGACTAGGTGTGCGACCCGGTCAGGCCCAACGATCGGCCTCAAGATTTCAGGGGATCGAGGCGGCACCAACACTTCGAACATCTGACACATCCTCACCGAGTTGCTGGGCGTGACTTCGCTTCGACTGTACCTGTGCGGCTTGGCCTTGAGGAGGCCTGTCCGCGAGGTCTTCGGCCTTCCAAAGCGCCGAATCTGCAGAGCAACACGTTTGTGTCCACGTCAAATAGCTGGGCTTGATAAACAGTCGTGCACTGTGCGCGACTTTCAGTTGGCGTGCGAAACGACGACGTCCAGACGTGTCGAGTCAGCCCAGCGACTGCGCCGCGACATATTCATACTCATTAGTTACGCGAGTGCGTGTCCCTTTGGACGGCGTCCGAAAGTCACTCATGATGCGGTGATCGATACCGTCCCGACGCCGGTGGGTTTGCCGTGCTTCACGACTTTGCGGCCGGGCTGCACGTATCGCGGGGTGAATACGAAGAGGCGATCCTCAATGCAGCGATGATCGCGATGGCACTACCAGCCGGCTGCTTGGCATAGGCTCGCGACATGTCAACGACACCTTCTGACACCGTCCGCGCGCTGCACCGGGCACTGGAATCTGGAACACAAGGTGAGGCACTGCGCGCGCACTTCACCGTCGATGCAACGACCATCGAACGGCCAAACCGGTTGAAACCCGCCGGGGCCACCGCGACCCTCGAACAGATGATTGACGCCTCCTCAGCGGGGGCTCGCATGCTGAGCTGGCAACGCTACGACGAGCTGAGCATGCTGGAGGCCGGGTCGACCGTGGCGGTTCGATGCACGTGGACCGGAGAGATTGCTACCAACATCGGGCCGTTCAGGTCAGGGCAAGTGCTCACGGCCCACATTGCGCAGTTCATCGAGGTTCGGGACGGAAGAGTCGCGTCAATCGAAACCTATGACTGCTACGAACCCTTCTAGCTCAGCCGTCGCCGACGCGCGTGCTCGCCGCAGCGGGTGTAGGTCCCTGAGACTGCCTCACGAGTCGCGGAAACGCCGCCTACAACGGGCTTGCAGATTCGCGCTGCAGGGCAACAATTCAAGTGCTCCCAAGCTCAGGGTTTATTTAGGACATTGTCCGCGTAGAGTCCCTTTGTCGATGCAGTCGCAGCCGACGACGCAACACAGAATGGAGACCCCGATGGGCCGAAACCGGAAGTTCGCCATGCTGGGCTCAGCAGTCCTCGCCGCAGTGATGCTCGCTGGCGCTGCCGCTCCAGCGATGGCCACTGAAAGCGCACCAGCGCAGACAACTCAACACGCACGGGTTCAATCAGCTCCAGAAGGCACACCGATCAAAGCCATCGCGCTCGCCGTGGCGACCCAAATCACGAACACCAGCAACGTGACAGTCATGCTCGACGTCACCGGTTGCGACATGTCCGGACACAGGAAGGTCACGCTGCGGCCAGGGCAGTCTCAGCAAGTGTTCGGGCACTCGTACACCGGGCACGACATCGAAGGCACCATGACGTACCCCGACGGGAGCCAAGTTCCGTTCTGGCTAAACAACCCCTACATCGGCCGGCCGATAGCCGGGTTCGGCGACGGCTCGAACTGGGATCGCTATGACGAAACCGAACGGCACACCAGAGCCGAGGCAGGCCACTCATTCAAAGTCGTCCGAGAAGTCGATCAGGTGTGGCAGGCGATGCCGATGAAGGTGTTCACGATCGCGATCGCCTCGTAAGCGCGACCGCGGCGACCAGTAGCGCCAAGGCAAAGACCCCGACGTGGAGTCGGGGTCTTTGCCTTCGTGGAGGTGCCGAGAATCGAACTCGGGTCCAACGAAACTGAGCAGAGGATTCTCCGGGTGCAGTCGCTTTAGTCGCCTATTTAGCCTTCCCGCTGTTGTGCGACCCGACGGGAAAAGCGGCCTAGTCACTGTTAGGTGTCCCGCACCCTCCCGATGACCGGAGAGGTTGGTAAGTCTTCTAGTCGACGCCGGTACCCACAGGGAAGACACCCATGGACCGACGGGTAACTTACGTTCGCTGACTAGGCAGCGAGCGTAAGGTCAGCCTTAGCTGACGCACCAGTGCTGTTTGTATTGGCACTTGTTTTTTCAACGGAGCGTTTACGAGATAACCGTTGATCCTCGACCCGCTTCACTCTTTTCAGCAAACGTTGTCGAAACCGTTCACCCCCTATGTACTTAT
>JBAYVO010000172.1:0-5235 GCA_041674545.1 Candidatus Nanopelagicales bacterium
CTTTGTCGAGCCACATATGCACCTGTGGTCGACAGTGCTCGCCGACAGCTGGCTGAACTGTTCGGCAATCGAGAATCCCACCTTTAATGACGTCGTTGCCAAGCTCAAGGCGGAGGCGGCCAACACTGCGGCGGGCGACTGGATTCAGGGACAACTCTTTGACCCTAGCCTCTACCCGGGGGAGCCTGAACTGACGCGGGCGATCTTGGATCAGGTGAGCACAGAGCATCCGGTTGGTGTGCTGAATGCGTCAATGCACTACCTATACGTGAACTCCAAAGCGCTTGAACTCGCTGGCGTCACGGAAGAAACACCCGACCCGCCGGGCGGATTCTTCGGCAAGACTGACGGCAAGCTGAACGGAATCGTTGGCGAGTCTGGCGCGATCCTGAAGTTCATGGCTGTCATCCCACAGCGTAGCCAAGCGCAACTGGCGGCTGGATTGATCGACATCATGAACAAGGCGGCCTCCGTTGGCGTGACGTCGATGCGCGAGGGGCTGACGGGCGCAGTCATGGGTCCAGGCGAGTTCTCCTTGCTTACCCAACTCAACGCCGCGAACCGGCTCCCGGTGCGCATCTCGACGGCTCAACACGGGTTGCTCGGCAACGACGCATGGGCATCTGCTGGTGTCACACCTGGCGCGGGCGACGACATGGTTCGCGCTGTGGCTTGGAAGGTGCTCTCGGACGGATCCAATCAAGGTCGCAGTGGCTACATGCGTGACGCCTACATCGGCCAGCCCGACAACCGCGGCCACGCGAACATGGACATCGAGAAGTGCATCGCGCTGATCAAGGAAGGCCACGACGCCGGGTGGCAGGTTATGACCCACGCCAACGGCGATGCGGCGATCGATATGGTCGTGAGCGCGTACGAACAAGCGCTTGGTGATGCTGCCGATGTCGGTGATCACCGGCATCGCATCGAACACTGCTCGCTGGCGACCGCCGAACATTTCGAGCGTATGGCTCGGATCGGGGTGCACCCGAGCTTCTTGATGAATCACGTCTACTACTGGGGTCGAGTGTTTCGCGACCACATCATTGGAGCGGAGCGGGCGAACGAGTTGGACGGCGTGGCGAGCGCTCTGGCGGCAGGGTTGCGTCCGTCGCTTCACAGTGACTACTCGGTAAGTCCGATGCAGCCGTTGCTCTCGGCACGTACGGCAGTCGAACGAAAGCTCCGCGATGGCGGCGATGTCTTGAATGAAGCGGAGTGCGTCAGTCCGGAAGCCGCACTACGTGCAGTGACTAGCGGCGCAGCCTGGCAGGTTCACGGTGATGATCGAGGAACCCTGGAGGTCGGCAAGAAGGCGGACTACGCGTTGCTGTCGGCCAACCCGTGGGAAGCCGACCCGTCAACCTGGGCAGACATCACGGTGCATGAAACGCGAATTGACGGGACCGTAGCCTGGAGTTCGTAGTTCGTTCTACGCGGAGATTGCGGCTGAGGGACTAAGACGGGGGCGTTCCCTTCGTCACAGGCACGATATCGGCACGACACGTTGCGGGTTGCGGGTGCAAAGATGCGCCTGTGAGTGAAGGTGCCCAGCAAGAACAACTAGACGTAACGCTGCAGAACGAAGCGATCAGCGAGAACTCACGCCGTCTTTGGTGGATCTTGTCCGCCTTGATGCTCACGATGTTGTTGGCAGCGCTCGATCAGACAATCGTCTCGACCGCACTACCCACGATTACCAGCGAACTCGGCGGTCTCGACGAACTGTCGTGGGTCGTCACGGCATATTTGTTGGCGTCAACTGCCAGCACGCCGATCTGGGGCAAGCTCAGCGACTTGTACGGGCGCAAGCTCATGTTGCAGTCCTCTGTTGTGGTCTTTGTGATCGGCTCGATGCTCGCTGGTTTGTCGCAGAACATGTGGGAACTTATTGCCACTCGCGCGCTTCAGGGCCTCGGTGCCGGCGGCCTGATGGTGTTGGTGCTCGCAGTGATTGCCGACATCGTGCCGCCTCGCGAGCGTGGCAAGTACAGCGGACTCTTTGGTGCGGTATTCGGTGTCGCGAGCGTCATCGGTCCGCTATTGGGTGGGCTGTTCACGGAACACCTTTCTTGGCGTTGGGTCTTCTACATCAACGTGCCGATCGGCGTTGCGGCGTTCCTGGTCCTAGGTGCCGTACTGCACCTTCCGGTGCACAAGCGAAAGCACAAGATCGACTGGCTCGGTGCATGCCTCTTAGTGCTTGGCGTGGTGCTGTTGCTGTTGGTGACGGTCTGGGGCGGGCAACGCTACGACTGGGGTTCACCGCAGATCGTTGGGCTCGCGGTAGGCGGCACGTTGGTTCTGGTGCTATTCGTGTTGCAGGAATTGCGGCATCCGGAGCCGATGATTCCGATGAACATGTTCCGACTGCCCGTCATGAGGGTGTCGTCGGCGATCGGTTTTGTCGTTGGGTTCTCCCTTTTTGGTGCGATCGTTTACCTGTCGATCTATATGCAGGTCGTGCGCGGCGCAAGCCCGACCGCCGCGGGATTGCAACTACTGCCGTTGATGGTCGGGCTGCTCTTCACCTCAATCCTGAGTGGCCGGTTGATCACTCGAACCGGCAAGTACAAGATCTTTCCGATCATCGGTACCGGACTCGCAACCATCGGATTGTTGATGTTGTCGAGGGTTGATCAGTTCACCAGTCTCTGGTATCTCTCAGCGGCGATGTTGATCCTCGGTGCGGGCCTCGGCAACGTGATGCAGGTCTTGATCATCGCGGTCCAGAACAACGTTGAACAGCGTCAGCTCGGCGCTGCCACGAGCACCTCGACGTTCTTCCGGTCGATCGGTGGCTCCTTCGGAACTGCTGTGTTCGGAGCCGTGTGGACCGCTCAACTGGCGGCGCAACTTGCGCTTGAATTGCCTGGGGTCCCGCTCGTTGGTGCGAACGGGGGTGAGCTCACTTCGTCAATCAGCAACATCACTGCGCTGCCGCCTGACGTGCAGGGTCACGTATTGACAGCGATGTCGCACGCGATCGACAACACGTTCTTGTTCGCGGTGCCATTCATGGCGTTTGCTTTCGTCCTCTCGTTCTTCCTCAAGGAAGTTCCGTTGCGCAAACGTCAAGATGTCGCTGAGTCCCTAGCTGACGACGCTGCAGTTCCGATGGAATGACCCGACTAGCTACCAGCTTCAGTGATTCCGATCTCGACAGTCTTGGTGAGCAGTTTGCTAATCGGGCAGGCGTGCGCAACTCGAAGCAGCCCTGCACGCTCTTTCTCGGAAAGGTCCCCTTCGAGGGTGACCGTGCAGTGGAACGAACTCGATGTGGGGCTTTCGTCGTCGTTCACCACTTCCACGGTCACACGATCCAACGCCGTCTTGCGCGCATCGGCAGCGATCCGGACGGTCATCGCGATGCATGCGGCAAGCGAGGCATCCAACAGATCATGAGGGGTGGGGGCGGTTTCACCACCACGATCGCCCCAGGTGGTATCGGCGGTGAAATCAAATCCGCTGGTCGAAATTTCAGTCACGTACGCAGTGTCAGTACTAGTCGCGATAGCCATACCGCAACACTGACTGGTGACGTGGGGATTCGCAATTTTCGATGACCCAGTGGCCACGCGAGACGGCGATTCACGTTGGAACCGGTGCCGGGGACTTCAGTGTCTGGGATCTTGCGGGGCGACTTCTTTGCTTCTGCGGGGAGTTCTTTCGAGCAGGCTTGCACGACACTGCGGAGACCTGAAATCGAATCGTTGCGTAGGTCACCTCCTCGCAGGTGGAACCTCAGCCGTGGTTGAAGTGCTGGGTACGCTTCGGCAACCGATTGACACCCAGCGCTGCCACGCGGCGCAACCAGATTGCGAGAGCGCATGTCGACAAGCGACCCGTCAAGCCCGCCGAACCCGCCTGAAGGTGGAACTCCGCCACCACCTGGTGGAACTGCCTATCCACCACCTCCGCCACCTGGCCCAGGTAAAGGTAAGCGAAACACGATCATTGGTGTTTCGATCGTCGTCGTGCTCGCATTGATCGCGGCGGGATTCTTCTTCCTTCGGCCCTCGTCGACAAGTGCGGAGGGGGAGATTTTCCTCGATCCGGCCGCCGCGCAGGGACAAGATTCGTTCAGCACGGAACCGCTTGCTGATGCGCCAGACCCAGCGATTGCCCAACCGGCGACGGAGACTCCTCCGACGGCTTCGGGCAGCGTGACGACGACAGGGTCGAACGGCGGAAAGGCGGGACTCTACGGCGGAAGCCTCAGCTCGGGAATCTGCAAGACCGAGAAGATGCTGTCGTTCCTGCAGAGCAATCCCGACAAGGCGAACGCCTGGGTGCAGGCGCTCAATGCCGATCCAAACTTGCGTTGGTCAGGCGGGCAACTCACGACCGCTGATATCCCTGCTTACATCGGTGGACTCACGCCAATCGTTTTGGTGTCAGACACTCGTGTCACCAACCATGGGTACAAGAACGGCGGACCCACGACATTCCAGTCGGTCTTGCAGCGTGGATCGGGAATCTTCGTTGACGCGTACGGTGTTCCGCGGATCCGTTGCTACTGCGGAAATCCTCTGCTCGCGCCCAAGGCTGCTACCGGGACCCCGAAGTACACCGGAAAGTCGTGGCCAGGATTTGTTCCGGGACAGGCCGATGTGATCTCACCGTCAAGCGGTGCGCTGACGTCCTTCGACGTGCGAATTCCCGCGACGCCGAATGGCAAGGTCACGAAGGTCAATGTTGGCCCGAAGTGTGGACCAAACCTCGCGTGCCCGCCTGCCCTGTTCAAGTCTGGCGCGCAACCGACGGCTACGCCGACAACTCCCACCACTCCAGCGACGCCATCAGGCTCGCCGGCTCCGGTGTTCACCCCCACGTTGTCGACTGCGGTGGTGAAGCAGAACGGCAAGAACGTGGACTACTCCGTCACGCTCACGGGCGCGAAGCCGGGTTCAAAGGTGAAGTTGGTCTGCGGTAGTTCGAAGCAACCGTCGTTCTACAAGACAACCGTCACAGTTGATGCTGCAGGCAACTACTCGAAGAGCCCGTTCTGCTACACGCCTGACGCGGGCTTCTTTATCAAGGACACCACGAACGGACTCACCGCGCGTCCATAGCGCGGTGAGTCACCCTTCCGGCTAAGCCGTTCCACACTCAACGAAGCGGATGGGTGGGGTGTTGGTGCCGGCTGGAACGGAAGTGCCCCGAAGCGGAATCGAACCGCTGGCCTACCCCTTAGGAGGGGGTCGCTCTATCCGACTGAGCTATCGGGGCTTA
>JBAYVO010000173.1:0-5229 GCA_041674545.1 Candidatus Nanopelagicales bacterium
CACCTAGGAGCTCCCTATGCCGAACATCAATTTCGACTTCACTGGCCGGACAGTCATCGTCACTGGCGCAGCGCAGGGCATCGGACTCGAGGTTGGACGCTTCTTCCAGGCCGCCGGAGCAACGACGTTCCTGGTCGACTTTGATGGTGAGCTCGTCGAGTCGGCTGCTGCCGAAATCGGTGCGACGGGAATTCGTGCAGATGTCTCGAACACCGAAGATGTTGAACGCGCAGTAGCACTTGCGGTGGAGAAAAGTGGCCGAATCGACATCATCATTAACAACGCTGGAATCCTTCGCGACACCGTTCTTTGGAAGATGACGGACGACGATTGGGATCCAGTTTTGGCGATTCACGCGGGCGGAACTTTCAAGTTCACACGCGCAGCAGTGCCCCATTTCCGGGCGCAAAATTACGGCCGAATCGTCAATGTGACGTCCTACACCGGGCTCCACGGAAACACCGGCCAAGCGAACTACGCGACCGCAAAGGCCGGAATCATTGGGCTTACAAAGACTTCGGCCAAGGAACTCGCCCGCTTCGGAGTGACGGTAAACGCGATCTCTCCGAATGCAAAGACGCGCATGGTCGCCTCAATCCCGGAAGACAAAATGGCATACCTGACTGCCCAGATTCCGATGGGTCGCTTCGCCGAAGCAGATGAGATCGCACCCGCGATTGCTTTCCTTGCCAGTGAGGAATCCGGCTACATCACCGGAACCGTTTTGCCTGTCGACGGCGGGATCTCGATGTAGCGTTCTGCCATGCCTGAAGATGTTGATGTTGTTGTTGTTGGCGCTGGAATCGCCGGACTCTCGGCTGCGCGCAAGCTGGTGAACGCAGGATTCTCGGTCGCAGTTCTTGAAGCTCGCGACCGGGTCGGCGGTCGGACAGAGTCACGCGAGTTTGCGGGTGCGACTTTTGACGTAGGTGGCCAGTGGATTGGGCCCGCGCAGAAGCGCATGCAGGCACTCGTCCGGGAACTCGACATCGAGACCTTCCCGACGTACCACGCCGGTGAGAGTGTCGTTGTGGTTGACGGGAAGCGTTCCACGTACCGCGGGGACATTCCAAAGCTCAATCCGTTCACCTTGCTGGCGTTGCAGAATGCCGCCAGTGGCACTAACCGGCTGGCAAAGCGCGTCAACGTCGCGCACCCAGAACGCACACCGAAGGCTGCAAAGCTTGATGCGCAAACGCTGGCGACCTGGCGCAAGCGCAACATCCCGTCAAAAGCCGGGCAGGCAATCCTTGATGCCGGTCTACGAGTGGTATTCGGTGCTGATCCCAGCGAACTGTCGATGCTCTGGGCGCTCTACTACATCTCCCAAAGCAATACAGTCGACGAACTGATTGGCATCGAAGGCTGCGCGCAGGAGAGTCGGTTCGTCAATGGCGCCCAGACGGT
The DNA here is from genome assembly GCA_041674545.1 of Candidatus Nanopelagicales bacterium. GTDB lineage: Bacteria > Actinomycetota > Actinomycetes > S36-B12 > UBA10799 > UBA10799. Next base: position 1,408 of record JBAYVO010000173.1, read on the forward strand.
TTCGGTCAAGCTTGCGGAGCAACTCGGTGATCGCGTCAAGCTGTCCTCGCCAGTGCGATCCATCAGCCAGACCGATGAGTCAGTGTCGGTATCAACCGACGACGGCGAATGGACTGCGAAGCGGGTCATCGTCGCGCTCGCACCGACGATGACTGCGGGAATCACCCACTCCCCCGAGCTACCAAGTGCTCGTGCCCAACTGGTGCAACGGATGCCGATGGGCGCGACCACAAAGTGCCTGGCGATCTACGACCGCGCGTTCTGGCGCGAGGCTGGGCTCTCGGGCGAGGCTGTCATGACAACCGGGCCATTGGCTGTCGCGTTCGACAACACCAGCGCGGACGGGTCGGTGCCAGCACTCCTCGGGTTCAGCGTTGGGAGCCTCGCACGCGACCTGGCAAAACTGTCTGCCGACGAGCGCCGTGCAGCGGTACTTGACGCACTCGCCGCATGCTTCGGACCCCAGGCCCGCAACCCCATTGAGTACCACGAGAAGAACTGGCAGGAAGATCCCTGGAGCCAAGGTTGCCCAACCGGGAACTTCGGTCCGGGAACGCTCTTGCAGTTCGCTGATGCGATGAGTGAACCCGTCGGCCGCGTCCATTGGGCCGGCACCGAGACCGCTCAAGAGTTCTGCGGATTTATGGAAGGTGCCGTTGAATCGGCAGAACGCGCAGTCGCTGAGGTATCAGCGGCCTTGGCATCAGAGAAGGTGGCCTAGGTGTCGAATCGAGCGCTCGTCACGGGGGCGTCTAGCGGAATAGGCGCTGCATTCGCACGACTCCTAGCTGTGCGCGGCACCGACTTAGTGATCGTGGCCCGCGGGCGTGACGGCTTAGAAGAGCTAGCCGCTGATCTGATCTCGCGTCACCGGGTGAAGGTCGATGTGATCCCGGCCGATCTCACCAATTCGGCTGACCTCAAGCGAGTCGAGGACTTCTTGGCAGACCCGGCAAACAATGTTGATCTCCTGGTGAACAACGCTGGCTACGGCAGTTACGGTGCGTTCGCTGATCTCGATGTTGATGCTGAGGCCGGTCAGGTTGACCTGAACATCAAGGCACTGGTGCGATTGAGTCACGCCGCACTCGGACCGATGCTCGCCCGAAACTCCGGCTCGATCATCAATATCTCAAGCACCGCTGGCGCTCAGCCGATGGCGTACTCCGCCGTGTACGCGGCAAGCAAGGCATTCGTCACTAGTTTCACGCACGCGCTGACCGAAGAACTGCGCGGAACTGGCGTGCAGACTCTCGCCGTGCTCCCCGGCTTTACCCGCACGGAGTTCCACGAACGTGCGACATCCGCAACTGGCGATTTGCCCTCGATCGCATGGATGCAGCCCGAAGACGTTGCTCGCATTGCCCTTCAACATTTGGACCGTGGGCGACATACCGTGATTCCCGGTGCGTTGAATCAAGTGATCGTTGCATCGGCGACGGTGACACCGCCGTCGATCAGCCGCCGGATGAGCGCGTTCGTCTCGAAGAAGTTCACCTAGGTCCTACTGCCTGGTTGCTCGTGGTCCAGACAAATATCCAGGTGCCGCTATTGGACGTCGGCGCTAGGTTCGGGTGCGTTGTCTGATGTTGGTCCGGGTGACGCCTCAACGACGGGCAAGGGTTGCCCCGTTGCTCGGGGCGCACCTGACGCCGCTGCGCTGCCGGTAGGACCTGGGGCGGCAGTTGCCGGCGGGACGAGCGGCGACTTCGACATAGCGAGTGCATCCAACCCGATGCGTCCGCTTGGCCCTCGCACTGTTTGCTTCCCTCGGACTGTATGTTTCAGGCTGGTTTTGATGAACTTCGTGCCGTTCAGCTTTGCCTTTGTCAGGTTCGCGCCAGCAAGCTTCACATTGATGAAACGTGCATTCCGCAAGTTCGCGCGAGTGAAGTTTGCTTGCTTGTAGTTGGCATTCCGCAAGGTCGCGGACGACAGATTGGCCGAACCGAAATTCGCACGAACGCCCGCACCTCGGTCGATGAGCACGCCCTTCATGTTCGACTTCCGAAGATTTGAATCGGTAAACGTGACGTTGACGAGCCGCAACCATGAAAACTTGGTGCGACGGAGACTTGCCTCGGTGAAGTTGACTCTGCGGATTGTCACTCTGTTCTGATCGCCACGACCAGCCTTCGCATTGCGCACCTTGGTGAAATCAACATCATCCAGGTTCGCGCCCGCGAAGTTCGTTCCCGCGAGTAGCGCGTTCTGCATACGCGCACCGTGGAGATCGGCACCGGTGAAATTCGCGCCAGTCAAGTTCGTGTCCCGCAGATCGACCGGTCCCGCGATGACACCGGTCATGTTCGCCCCTGCAAGGTTCGATCCCTGCAGCGTAGAACCAGTGATGTTTGCGCCCGTGAAGTTAGCGCCAGCAAAGTTAATGCCAGCCATGTTGACGCCGGAAAGGTCCAGGCCTGCAAGATCCGCGCGGACACATGAACCGTCTGCCGAACAGACCTCGACAAGCTGCGGTGGCAATTGTTCAAGAAGCGTTGATGCAGTGACGTCGGGCGCGGCGACGAAGTTGGTGTTCCCGGCCTGCGATGCAGTGATAGTGCAGGTACCAGCGGCGACCAGGTTCGCGGTTGCGCCGCTGACCGTACACGTTTCCGGAGTCTGCGTCGTGAACGTAACGGCCAGCCCGGAAGTTGCCGTTGCCTGCAACGGCAACGTGGCAACCTCAGCGGAATACCGACTCGGAAGTTCGAAGGTGATTGTCTGCGACGCCTGACCAGCCGCGAACGTACGCGTGACATCTGCCGCCGGGTCGTAGTCCGCGTCGCCCCCTTGACTCGCCACGACACTGCAACTACCGGCGCCAACGATCGTGGCCGTCGTGCCGGAGACGGCGCAGATCGTTGGGGTTGTTGAAGCGAACGCGACTGTCAGATTCGAACTCGACGTCGCTGCAAGCGCGACTGACGGAACCCCAAAAGTGACGTCTGCGGGTTGCGGAAAGTCGATCGTCTGAGACCCCTTGCCGATGCTGAAGGTTTGCTGCGCAGATCCTTGAGCCCAGTTCACGGTGGATGCCGCGGTCGCGGTGATCACACAATTGTTCGTTCCGGCCGCAACGCCGGTGACGACGCCAGTACTGATCCCCACCGTGCATGCAGCCGTGTCGCTTGAGGCAAAGCTGATGGAACCATCGCCATTGGTTGTTGCAGACGTCGCGCCCGTCCCAGCAACTGCAACCGTCGGCGCCGAGCCGAATGTGACCGTCTGCACCGAGCCTTGGCCAACACTGAACGTCTGTTGCCCGGAGCCTTGGGCCCAGTTCGCAGTGGCCGCCGCAGTCGCAGTAATCACACACGTGTTTGTTCCCGCGGCGACACCCGTCACCAACCCAGACGAGGTGACCGTGCACGCGCCATCGTCAGCAGACCCATAGGAGACAGTGCCGTCACCATTGCTCGTGGCGACACCGTCAACCGTTCCACCAACAACCACTGACAAGGGTGCGTTTGTGAACGTCACCGTCTGCGCCGGACCCTGACCAACATCAAACGTCTGCTGCGAACTCCCCTGAGCCCAGTTCGCTGTTGCCGCCGCAGTCGCAGTGATCACACAAGTATCTGTTCCGGTCGCGACACCAGTCACCAGCCCAGACGAAGTGACCGTGCACGCCGCATCATCAGCAGACCCATAAGAGACAACGCCGTCACCATTGCTGGTCGCGACACCGTCAACCGTTCCACCAACAACGACCGACAAGGGTGCGTTTGTGAACGTCACCGTCTGCGCCGGACCCTGACCAACATCAAACGTCTGCTGCGAACTCCCCTGAGCCCAGTTCGCTGTTGCCGCCGCAGTCGC
>JBAYVO010000174.1:0-5225 GCA_041674545.1 Candidatus Nanopelagicales bacterium
AGGCTGTCCCCAACCCGAATCCGCACCCAAAACGCCCGCCGAACAGTCGAAGGACGACCAGGAGACACCATGATCAACAACACCTTTCAGAATCAGGTGTTGCATCGACCACTTGAACCCAAGGCCGAAAATGCCCCAACAAGTCCACACTCAACGAGGGTTTGGTCGTGTGGATGGTCGACAGGTGGGATTGGGCTGGGGGCTAGTGCAGCCTGAGCATGGGGTAGAAGTACCGCCAGCCGTTGTTCCAGGACTTTGCTGTGGTCGGTCCGTTCCAGCCTGCGCGGTAACCGTACTTCTTCTCTAGCTTCTTGTTGACCTGGCGTTCGATTGTTGCGCGGCCGGGGAACTTCGCCTTCATGGGCCAATCGAGCTTGATTGGTGCGGCGGCCACGAAGCATGCTGACGATGAGCAGTTCGCCGACCCGACCCATAGCTTCGTCCGTTTGTTCCAACGTGCGAGCCGCTGCCGGACGGGTACGTCGTAGGCGTGTGCCGTCAACGGATACGTATTCTTCAACGTGTGGTCGAATGAGCCACCTCCACATACGAGCCACCGTGCGCCCGCAGACCACTGCGACTTGGACGGAAGCATCCAATAGCCTTCAAAATTGAGATTACGGTCCTTCGTGCTGGTTCCGTGGGCAGCGAGATAGTTCGCGTTCGCTTTCGTGCACGTGGTTGATCCAAAAGTGCTCATGATCGAAGAGGTGCGCCCGGCTTTGGCAAACTTCGTCGGCACAGTGACGACTCGTGAGGTTTCAAACGTGTGCGGTTCGGTGCACGGCGTCGCGCTGAAGTCTGCGGGGAAGGACACCTTGCTCAATTGCGCAACGGTCAAATTGACGCAATCGCCGGCCGCAACGGGCGAGGCCGGGGCGGCGGCTTGAACACTGCTCGTGCCTGCGACCAGGCAGCCGATGAGGGTGGTGGCTAGAACGCCACCGGTGAATAGCCGATGTGGTTTCATGATTCCTCGCTCCAGAGTTGATGTTGGCCCGGCAGGGGTTCCCGCTGAGGCCGCTACCTATGAACGATCATGAGGCTAGCTGCGTTAGACGATGTGACCTGTGGGCAAAAATGCCCCTCTTCGCCGTGCGATCCGCGCGGGTGAATCAAAGTGAGCGGGCACGTAGGCGTTCGATGAAGGCGAGTTCGACCAGGTTGCTGCCGGCTTGGCGAAGGTGGGTTGCGATCACCGACTCGATGCTGGGGTTGGGCGGGTTGATCCCGGGTTGGACTTCACCGTTGACAAGGTCGACGGCGGCAGCGTTCGAAAGCGCGAAGATCGGGTCCATGTAGCGCATGAGCGTTGGCTCGGCCAGGACGAAGTTCACCGGTGCTTTGCCGTTGAGTACGCGGCTTGCAGGCACGTCGGGTCCGAATTCATCATCAACGCCCATGTTGGCGACGACAGCATTCGAGGTGACGATTGGTTCGGCAAAATTGGCGACGGCACCGGCAACTCCAGTCGCGGTGACGATGACACCTGCAGCTGCGAGCGCAACGGTGACTGCATCAACATCACGCAGATCAACCAGCGGGGCGCGCGCAAAGTTCGCCGCGTCAGATCGGTCGATGAGCGTGACCAGCATGCCCCGGTCCAACGCGTTGAGGGCGATCCCTGAGCCCACCTTTCCGGCGCCGAACACAACACCCCGGTTGTTGGTGGGAAGTGCGCCGAGCTTGTCGAGTGCGCGTCCGAAGCTCTCACCGGTCCCGAACATCGTTTCGAGGAGCTTCAACGGAGATTCGTCGACCATGACAACCGACTGGCGCGTCCCGGCGTAGTGTGCGAGCCCGCTGTGGGTCAATTCGGCATAGCCGTATGTGCTGGCGACGTCACGATGTCGCCCAGCGCAGTCGAGAACGACGTCAAATTTCGCATCGGTTCGCGCGCCTACGACGATGTCTATTCCGAGATCTGGCAACAAAGCGACGATCGCCGGATCGGCAGGAACATCTGGGTGGACCCCGGCGCTGACCTTCGCACCGGCAGTAATCAGCGGCAGAAACTTCGCGAGCGTGTTGCCGAATAGCGGGGTGGCGTCGAGCACATGTGCACCGTCGAGTGGACGGCTTTGTTCCCACTCAGCGACCTGGGCATTCACAGCCGGATAGTCACGGCTGAGATACCGCGAGGAGACCGCTTCACCGAGGGCTGTGCTCATCGGATCGGTGCCACGCGCAGGCAGGCCTAGTTAGCTGGCGCGGGTGACTTTCCCGGCCTTGAGGCACGAGGTGCACACGTTCACGCGCTTCGGCGTTCCACCGACAACGGTACGAACGCGCTGGATGTTGGGGTTCCAGCGACGCTTGGTGCGTCGGTGCGAGTGCGAAATGCTGTGGCCGAAGCCCGGGCCCTTGCCGCATACGTCGCAGTTGGCAGCCACAGTTAGCTCCTGAAGTATCGAAGTTCAAACGGATGAGGTACAGCTTGTTGTGCGTCTGTTGCCTGCGGATCTCGTGTCCGCGGCCGATCTCCGAGAGCGTATTCAACACTCTGCAAAGTTGGGGCCCACGTGGGGCGCAACCCGTCTAGGCTACCCGACAGACCAGCGATCGCGACACCCAGGCACCAAATCGCACTACGCTGTCGGTCTAGGCGGAAGTGCGGAGGTGTTCGTGCACGACACAATTGATGCAGCGGTAGTTCGACTTTGGGCTGCCGCAGCGCTGTCCGGACTGGGCGAACACCGTGCCGAGATTGATGCACTCAACGTGTTCCCCGTGCCCGATGGCGACACCGGTACCAATCTCTTTCTCACTGTTGAGTCAGCAGCCCAGTACGTCGAAGAGCTCTATGGTGACGCAGCAGAACCAACGCTGGCTCAGTCCGTGACTGCGTTCGCCCAGGGCGCTCTGCTTGGCGCGCGGGGCAATTCTGGGGTGATCACCAGTCAGCTGTTGCGCGGGATTGCCGATGTGCTGACGGCTGAGTCCGCAACTGGCGGAAGCGAGGATCTCGCTGGCGCCCTCACCCGTGCCGCCGAGCTGGCGTACGGAGCGGTCGCCGTGCCGCGCGAGGGCACCGTCTTGTCGGTCGCCAAAGCAGCGGCGTTCTCGGCGCGGGAGTCCGCTACCGCAGACGCCTCCCTTGCAGCAGTCGCACGGGCAGCCGTCGCAGGCGCGCAGGTGGCGCTCGATCACACACCCGAGCAACTCCAGGTCCTCAAGGACGCTGGTGTGGTGGATTCTGGCGGCAAAGGTCTCGTGGTGATTCTTGAGGCGTTGGTCGAGGCGATCACGGGTGAACATCGAGTCAGTCACCCTGACGTGAGGCTGGCTCGTCCAGTGACTTCGGTGGAATCGCACTCGGTGACGTATGGCGGACCGGCGTACGAAGTGATGTTCCTATTGGATGCAGACGACCGATCAGTGCCCGCCATGAAAGAGGCGCTCGCAGCCCTCGGAGATTCCCTTGTGGTGGTGGGCGGCGGGGGACTATGGAACATCCATGTTCACGTCGATGACGTTGGCGCAGCGATTGAGGCGGGCATCGAAGCCGGACGCCCGTACCGCATCAAAGTGACCCACCTAGAACTCGCCGATGACCTCCGCCGCAGCGGGCGCGATGGCAGTGACTTGCCGGGGGAGGACACTCGCACCGGGCGCGCGCTGGTTGCCGTCGCCCACGGTCCCGGAGTGGCGACGCTGCTCCAAGAATCTGGCGTCACGACGGTTGCAGCCAAGCCCGGTCGACGACCTTCAACGGCCGAACTTCTTGACGGAGTCAAGCGAAGCGGCGCGCGTGAGGTCATCATTTTGCCCAGCGATGGCGATACGCGCATCGTTGCTGAAGCTGCCGCAGAACAGGCTCGTAACGATGGCATCCGAGTTGCCGTGATTCCGACGCGCTCGGTTGTGCAAACGTTGGCCGCCGCAGCCGTGCACGATCCAGGCGCGCACTTCGACGATGACCTCGTCGCGATGGGGCGAAGTTCGGCATCGACTCGGTACGGAGCGGTAACCGTCGCCGTCCGGCAGGCCGTCACGACCGCTGGCATGTGTCAGGTCGGCGATGTGCTCGGCCTCCTTGATGGCGACATCGTCGAGATCGAACCCACAGTCAGCGAGGCCAGTGTTGCGATCGTGCGCCGGATGCTCGATCGCGGTGGCGAACTGCTGACAATCGTGGCCGGCGAAGACGCCGACGAAGCGCTACTCGCGGACGTTTCCGATGCAGCAGAACTGGCAAGCCCTGAAGTTGAGGTTGAGATCGTCCATGGCGGCCAGCCGTTGTGGCCGTTGATCATTGGACTCGAGTAGTCGAGTCCGCGCGGGCAGTCGCTGCACCGAATTTAGCGCTCGACCCACCACAATGGCTCACGTGACTGAAGGTCTGAAGCTCACGTCCGGCCTCGTTGATGCCGTGGGCGATCGAACCGCAAAGGCGCTCACTAAGGCATTCGGCTACCAAAGCGTTCAAGATCTGCTGTTGCACTTGCCTCGTCGGTACAGCCACCGCGGCGAGTTGACGGAGCTGGCCAGTCTGCGTGAAGGCGAGTACGTCACTGTGTTGGCTCGGATTCTCAAGATCGAAACCCGGCCGATGCGAAACCGTCGGGGGCAACTGACTGAGGTCATCGTGACCGATGGTCAGGCGAACCTGAGCCTGACATTCTTCCGTCGCCCATTTGCCGTCAAGATCACCCCAGGCGCCGTTGGACTCTTCGCAGGAAAGGTGACGAGTTTCCGCGGCAAGCTGCAGCTGACCCATCCCGAGTGCTCAATGCTCGGCGACTACCAGGACGAGTCGACGGTGGCCGATGAGTACGCGAACGAGATTATCCCGGTGTATCCCGCGACCGCATCGATGTCATCGTGGGCCGTGAGCAAGTCCGTTCGGGTCGCCCTCGATCAGGTCGACTGGTCCTCTCAGCCCGACCCGATACCCGAATCAGTCAGACAACGACACGACCTCCTGGGAATGGCTCAGGCGTACCTGGCAGTGCACCGACCGACGAATGAGAGTGATCCAGACGCTGGCAACAAGCGGATTCGCTGGGAGGAAGCGCTTGCGCTCCAGACCGTTTTGGCGATCCGTCGTGAGGAATACCGGGCGCACGCGGCAACCCCAAGGCACGCGATCGCGGCAGGATTGCGCAGCACCCTCGACGCACAACTACCCTTTGATTTGACGGCCGGACAACGCGAGATCGGTGATGTCATTGCCGCAGAACTCGCTGCAGAACATCCGATGCACCGACTCCTGCAGGGTGAGG
>JBAYVO010000175.1:0-5205 GCA_041674545.1 Candidatus Nanopelagicales bacterium
CGAACGCGCGACGCTGCGCGCAGCCCTCGACGCAGCGACCACCAAGCCGGAAAGGCGCGCCGCCTTCAAGGAATACCGCGTCACCACCAAGGACGAGTGGGCGACCTTCAAGTCGACGGTCAAAGCAGCCAAGAAGACCCTCCACACCGCCATCAAGGCGATCCGCGCAGCCTCCTAACCTCGTGGCACTAGGGCCACAAACGCAGATGTGGGCGGGAACCTGGCCTTCACCAGGTTCCCGCCCACATCTGCGTTTGTGAACTAGCCCTTGTACTTCTTGACCTTCATGAATGCGTTGTACTCGGAGGTTGCTGGTGCCTTCCAGGTCACCGTTGCGTTGATCCGGTAACCGTACGTCCGCAGGTAGGTTGCGCCGTTCTTGCGAACGATCTTGCACAACCGGAGATCACCACGAGCATTCGACCGGCAGGTCTTGGAAACCTTGACTGACTGACCTGCGTTTGTGACGCAGTTCTTCTTCATGATCTTCCAAGTACCCGCCCGCTGGATCTTCTTCGTCGTCGGCACAACTACACAGCCGTTGGCCGCTGTTTGCGTCAACTTGTCCGAAGGCGGCGTTGGTGGGACGTAACCGATGGAGACGATTCCCTTTGGATCGTTGAAGCCGATATCGGGATCGGTTGGGTCTGCTTGGGTGATTGGGAGCCCGGTGCCCGTGACCTCGGTGTTCGTTGTGGTGTCGATAACCGCGACGAAGCCAGCACTGTCATCTGATACGTAGGCGTAGTTGGTTCCTGCCGGTGCGGTCACGCCGTACGTCACGCTGGCACCCGTGATTGGGATTACCGTGACCGCATCGGTTGCGAGGTCAATGACTTCGATGTCGGCATTCATGGTTCCTACGTAGAGCTTCTTGCCATCTGGTGACAGGCCCATGTTCCGTGGGTCACCGGAACTCGGAATGTCGGTGACAGCGTTGGTGGCTGTGTTGATCTTTGATACCGAACCACCGTTGTTCGAGACGTAGACGTAGGCCCCGTCGAGTGAGACGACGGCGTATCGTGGATCGTTGCCGACCGCAACGTCAGTTGTGACCGCGTTGGTAGAGGTGCTGAACGTGCAGACGTTGTCTCCGTCTTTGCCGACGATGTAACCCTCGGGCTTCACCGGGTTGATGGCGATTCCTTCGGGGCTGTCGATGCAGTTGCCGCTGTCGGCGATGGTTCCGGCCACGGTCGCGCTTGCAGTGTTGATGACTGTTACTGAATCGCCCGCTTTGTTGGCGACGTATGCCAACGAACCCGAAGCGTTGAACGAGATGGCGTAGGGCTCATCGAACGAGCCGTCACTGATCGTGGTTGTAACGGTGTTCGATGTCGTATCAATAACCGAGACGGTGTTGCCGTCGCGGTCAGGCACATAGACGGTCGAGCGGTTCGGGTTGGCTGCCAGGTTCCGTGGGTTGGAACCAACAGCAATGTTCGCGACAGTGGCGTTTGTTGCCGGATCAATCACGACGACCGAGTCAGCGCCGGAGTTTGAGACGTAGACAGCGCGACCCGTTGGGCTAATTGCGCTTGAGGTGCTTGCAGCGATAACCATGGGGGCGGCGAGGGCAGCAATGCCGATTCCAGCGATCGCTGTCAACGTGACTCGCTTGTGGACTGTGGGGATGGGTTCTCTGCTCATCCGTGCAGCATCCACCGTTGCGGTGAGGTCTGTCACCTATTCGGGAGACTTTTTCAAAGAAACGTCAAAATGTGAACCAACTGGTTCACGGGAGTTGCGTGCGAACAGGTCGGTGAGTTCTGGTCGGCTAGCGACCAGAATCCACCGATTCGTTGCTTCGATGGGTTGATTCTGCGGCGTTGCGGATTTGGGCTGAGACCCACATGAGGTGGATCAGCCACTCCTCCGACCACACCAGCGCTAGGGCCTGGGGGCCTAGGGCCATTCCCGCGAGCGCCGCCGGCTTCGTTTGCCAGTAGTCGAGGCAGGCATCGACCCTCGCCTCAAGTTGGCTGAACGTCTCGCTAAGGCCGTCGACGGATTCCTTCGTGAAAGTTTCGGGGGTGAACGCCTGGGTATTGCAGAAGTCCTGAGTGTCCTTGCTGGTGAAGGTGCCCGCCATCGTGTCGACTGCCGAATTGGCACTGGCCTCGACCTCGTGCGAACAGGCAAGCAGCAGCGTTCCAGAGTCTGGGCACGCTGTTGGAACGCGACCAATCGTCGCCAGATACGCAACGAGATCGGCACTAGCTGTGATGTGCCCGGCCGCGTTGGCGACGAACGACCACGTCGCGCCGACTGACTTCTGCGTGCGACCTTGGGCGATCGTCAAGTCGAAGGTTTCATATGCCCCCGCGACGGCTGCCTTGGCCTTCGTTGACGCGGCGAGAACCGCTTGATCGGAATCCGGGCCATAGACGAGTCGCTCGTATGCGGCAACGAGGTAGGCCGAACTTGCGTGCACGGCGTTTGTGAGTGATTCGTCCATCTTGGCCTTCACCCCGCGAGGCCACATCAACGCGCTTACCACCAGGCTGATCGCAAGTCCGATTCCGACATCGAGGACTCTTGTCTCGCCAGTGGTGATGTCTGGCCCGGCAATGATGCCGTAGAAAATGATGACGAAGACCGTGAACGAACCTTGCCCGACCGCCAGCGATATCGCTCCGGGGGTGTAGCTGGAGAGGAAGATGGCGATCGGCAGCATGATCCACAGGGCTGTCGGATTCTCACCAAACACCACAATGATTGCGGTTCCCACGACGAAGCCGCCGACGGTACCGAGGATCGCTTGCAGCGCGGTCTTCCCAGTCCCTAGGACGTCCACCCGCAGCGCCGTCAACGTTCCTAGGACAACCCAGAAGCCGTGGCCGACGCCCGTGATCTCGACGACTGCAACGGCCATTGCCAATGCCAGCCCCGACCGCAGTGAGTTGCGCAACCATGGCGACTTCAGGGTCATGTGGCTACGCAGGATCTGCCAGGCGCTGCGCTCACCATCAGGGGTTGCCGTGCCGAAGGTGGTGAAAGCCGTCGGTTCGGCCCGCGCACCAACGGCGACTCGCGTATTGCGGGCGAGAAGTTCGGAGATCACCGCGGTGAGGCGTAACTGGAAGCCAGCATCGAGGGTGGGGCGAATCACCTGCGAGGATCCCGCGTCAATGTTCGCCTCTGCCCATTCCTCAAGCTCCACGCGGTGCGCCTCGCGTTGTGCGTCTAGGGGTGCTGATTCTGGCGGCGGCCCACCTCGACCAATCGCGGCCGCCGACTGCGTGAGCGCATCTGCGGCGGCGTGGGCAAGCGCGACGTCACCTGGGAGTGGGTTGTTGTTGGAGTCCGGGTCCCATCGCAACATGATGCGAAGTCGGCTCAGTTCGTCGACGCACTGCATGAGCGCACGGTCTTGGGCTGTTGCCCCTCCGGGTCGCATAGGGCGCCCGTCGTACTGCTCCCGCATCCGGTGATGCGCCTCGGTCAACTCGCGTTGCCGGGTTGGGAGGTCGATCGCATTCGGCCCGGCGTCGGCACCTGGCCACATCGCGCGAACGACGTTCGCGGAGGCATCCATAGTCTCGGCAACGCACTGTCGCAGCACAGAACGGATATGCGACGGCCACATCAGCAGTGCCGCCGCAGTCGCGAACAGAGTTGCAACGGCGAACCCAAGCAGCCGTTGGGGGAGTTGGTCGAGGCTTGGTCCTGCCGTTACCGCGATCACGAAGGGCAGCAGCACGGACATCGTCGCAGCTGTCACGTAGCCGCGCAGTACGCCTGCAAACGTGAGGGCGCCGCCAATCACGAAGGTTCCCGCGACTGCCACCCACGGATTGAGCGCCGCGACCGTGCCAAGCCCGATCGCCACCATTCCGGCCAACCCGGTGATGATGTACGCCTTCGCCCGATCCGTCATCGGACCGCCGAAGTCGGAGAAGGCGAGAAGTGCAAAAGTGCCGAAGACGGTAAAGACCACTCCGTCAGGAATGCGCAGGACGTACATCGCGAACAGGTAGGCAAGTGGCATCACGATCGCTACTCGCAACGCTTTGCGGAACAACAAATGCCCTGGGTCGTGCACGTTCTCACCCTTATGGTCGGTCAGTCTTGATCGAGCAGACCTCAGTTTGACCGAGTTCGCCGACTAATTCACCTTGGCGAGTTGCTGGCTGGAGTCAGCGGCAGCGCGGATTCGGGTCGAGACCCACATGAGGTGGATCAGCCATTCCTCTGCCCAGATGAGAGCAAGGGCCTGTTGGCCTAGATCCATCTCGGCGAGTGCCGCTGGTTTGGTTTGCCAGTAGGCGAGACAGGCATCGACGCGGTCTTCGAGTTGACCGAATGTATCGCCGAGACCGTCGACGGTCTCCTTCTCAAATCGGTCGGGAGTAAATGCCTGCGAGCTGCAGAAGTCTTGCGTGTCTTTGCTCGTAAACGTCTGCGTCATTGCATCGACTGCGGAGTCCGCGTTCGCTGCGACTTCGCGAGCACAGGCAAGCAACAGGGTTCCGGAATCCGGGCATGCGGTGGGGACGCGTCCGATTGTGGCGAGGTACAAAACGAGATCGGCACTCGCCGTGATGTGCCCAGCTGCGTTCGCGACGAACGACCACGTTGCACCACAGGACTTCTGCGTCCGGCCTTGGGCGATCGTCATGTCGAACGTTTCGTAGGCGCCGGCAACCGCAGTCTTCGCCTGAGTCGCGGCTGCATACACCGCCGGATCGGCAGCGGGTCCGTGGACAAGCCGCTCGTACGCGGCGACGAGGTACGCCGAGCTCGCATGCACAGCGTCCGCGAGTGATTCATCCATCTTGGCCCGCACACCTCGTGGCCACATCAGCGCACTGACGATCAAGCTGATCGTGAGTCCGATTCCGACGTCAAGGACGCGCATCTCGCCGGTAGTGACGTCTGGGCCCGCGACGATTGCGTAGAACACGATGACAAAAATGGTGAAGGATGCCTGGCCAACCGTCAGCGATATCGCGCCCGGGGTGTAGCCCGAGAGGAAGATTGCGATCGGCAGCATGACCCACAATGCGGTCGGGTTGTCACCAAAGACAACGATGATCGCGGTTCCGACGACAAATCCGCCGATGGTTCCGACAATCGCTTGCAACGCAGTCTTCCCGGTGCCAAGGACGTCGACCCGCAGCGCCGTTAAGGTTCCGAGAACAACCCAGAACCCGTGGCCAACGCCGGTGATCTCGACGACGGCGACTGCCATAGACAGGGCCA
>JBAYVO010000176.1:0-5199 GCA_041674545.1 Candidatus Nanopelagicales bacterium
AACCAAGAGACCGAACAAATGAAACGAAGTAGCCAAACGTGAATTTAGTTAGGGGTCGGACACCGATGACAGCTACCGAGGTGACCAGTGGCTGAGGCAATTGACGTAGTCGGGTCCGCCGGATTCGACTGCCACCTGTTTTCCGGCTGCGGATTTCCCGCCCCCGGAACCGAAATCTTCGAATTCGCCCCACTGGTTGAGTTCAGCCTCTTCGGAATCAGCTTCGGCATCAACAAGCCAGTGATTCTGCTGATCATGGTGAGCGCATTCATTATCTTCATCTTCACCGTCGCCTTCGCTAAGCCTCGGATGGTTCCAGGTAAGTGGCAGAGCATGGGTGAACTCAGCTACCTCTTCGTGCGCGATCAGATCAGTCGCGAGACGTTGGGCAAGGCCGGCGATAAGTACATGGGATTCCTCTTCTCCCTGTTCTTCTTCGTGTTCTTCCTCAACTTCATGGGTATCTTCCCTGGCGCACAGTTCCCTGTCACAGCGCTGTTTGTGTACCCAGTTGCGCTGGCGATGATGGTGTGGCTGGTCTACATGTTCATCGGTATGAAGAACCAGGGCGCCATCAAGTTCTTCACGAACATGATGTTCCCGCCCGGAGTTCCCAAGGCCGTGCTGGTGATCCTGGCACCCATTGAGTTCCTCTCAAACGTCATCGTTCGGCCGTTCACCCTCGCCGTTCGTCTCATGGCCAACATGTTCGCTGGACACTTGCTCATCACCGTGTTCATCGTGGCCTCGATCTACCTGTTCAGCCCATCGGTCATCGGGATGCTCGGATCAGTTGCATCCGGTGCAATGACCATCATCATGACTGGGTTCGAGTTCATGATCGAGGCGCTGCAGGCGTACATCTTCACCCTTTTGACCGCTTCATACATCGCAGGATCGCTCAGTAACGAGCACTAATCACAGACGCCAGATCCCAGCGGATAGTCCGCTGGAAATGACAGAGAAGGAAAGCGAACATGCTCGATCTCATCGCAGAGGTTTCCGGAAACCTGGGAGCTGTCGGTTATGGCCTCGCGGCCATCGGCCCAGGCATCGGTATCGGCCTCATCTTCGGTAACGGTGTGCAAGCAATCGCACGCCAGCCAGAGGCATACGGCGTAATCCGCCAGAACATGTTCATTGGATTCGCGCTTGCCGAAGCACTTGCACTCTTGGGCTTCGTCGCGCCGTTCGTCTTCACGTAAACCGACCACCCTTCGACTCCTTGAGGGGAGGATCCAATGTCTGACTTAATTGCTAGTGGTGCTGAAGGCAGTGAGCAGTTCAACGTGTTGGCTGTGCCAATCGGTGAACTGATCATCGGAACGGTCGCGTTCCTCATCGTCTTCTTCGTGCTGGGCAAGCTCTTGCTTCCCAAGATCAGCAAAGCGCTCGAAGAGCGCGAGGCTGCCATCGAAGGTGGGCTGAAGGCTGCGGAAAAGGCGAAGGAAGACTCCGCCCGTCAAGCAGCGCAGAACCAGGACGAACTCGCAAAGGCACGGGAAGAAGCCGCAAGCATTCGTGCTGCTGCCCAAGCTGAGCGAGCAGACATCATCGAGAAGGCTCGTTCTGAAGCACAAGCCGCTGCAGCTGCAGTGACTGCCTCGGCACAAGCCCAGATCGAACAAGAAAAGAACAAAGCTGGCTCGGACTTGCAGCGCAATGTTGGTGCAATCGCGACTGACCTGGCCGGGCGCATTGTTGGTGAAGTCCTCACCGACAACGCCACCGCACAGTCAGTAGTCGATCGCTTCATCACTGAGCTCGAGGCGACCACCGGAAGTAACGGGAAGGCCTGATGTTAGGCGCGAGCAGGACGTCAATGGCGGCGCTGCAGGAGTCCCTTGTTGTCCGCTTCTCAAACGCTTCCGGCAAGGGCGCGTTTGAGGACGCAGGCAAGGGGCTGTTCGCCATCGTCGGAGTGCTCGGCGAAGAGCGCGCGCTGCGGGCGATGTTGGCAGACCCGGCAATCAGTGAGGGCGCAAAGACCGAGACCATCAAGACGCTCTTCACTGGCAAGGTCTCGGATCTCACCGTCGAGCTACTCAACCAAATCGCCACTTCTCGCTGGTCAACCGATGGCGACATGGTGGACGCGACTGAGGAATCGGCGGCCACGCTCGTGCTGATGGGTGCAGAGGTCGACGGAAACATCGACCGCGTCGAAGAGGAATTGTTCCGATTCGGCAGGGCAATCGATGCCTACGCGCCTCTACAGATGGCGTTGACGAACCCCGCTTCGTCCTCGGATGAGAAGGCTGGAATCGTCAACACGCTTCTGGCCGGCAAGGCAGCACCAGAGACGGTAGAGCTTGTGGCGCATGTTGCTGGCAGCCTCCGCGGGCGGCGTATTCAAGACGCGATTGCGCGACTGTCGGAACTTGCGGCAGCTCGACGCGGGCGCATCATTGCGGAGGTCCGCAGTGCGATTGCCCTCACCGACGCGCAGCAGCAGCGACTGTCGGCCGTGCTCGCGACTCTGCATGGCCGCGATGTTGAACTCAACATCGAGATTGATCCGACGGTTATCGGCGGAATCGAAGTTCGCGTCGGTGACGAGGTCATCGACGGCACAGCAGCATCAAAACTTGAACAAGCCCGCCGCAAGCTGGCCGGGTAACTAGACCTAACGCACGCAAACCCCGCCGCTTCGCAAGAGGTGGTGGACGACAAACGAAAGAGTAGGGGCCATGGCCGAGCTGACGATCTCACCGGACGAAATCCGTGGAGCTATCGAACAGAACGTCGCAGCGTTCTCGCCCGAGAATGCGCGCGAAGAGGTTGGTCGAGTCATCGAGGTGGGCGACGGTATCGCTCGCGTCGAGGGACTGCACTCGGCAATGACAAACGAACTGCTTGAGTTTGAAGGCGGACTGCTTGGTCTGGCCCTCAACTTGGACGTTCGCGAGATCGGCTGCGTGCTACTCGGCGATCCCGCCCACATCGAAGAAGGCCAGCAGGTCAAGCGCACGGGCAACGTGTTGTCCGTACCGGTCGGCGATGGCTTCCTCGGACGTGTCGTCAACCCGCTCGGTGAGCCGATCGATGGACTCGGCGCGATCACGCACGACGACATCCGCGCACTCGAGGTGCAGGCACCAAACGTTGTTCAGCGTCAACCTGTGACCGAGCCGATGCTCACCGGTCTCAAGGCAGTCGACGCCATGACCGCAATTGGTCGCGGACAGCGCCAGCTCATCATTGGTGACCGCCAGACCGGAAAGACTGCACTCGCGCTCGACACCATCCTCAATCAGCGGGAAGCCTGGGAATCGGGCGATCCGCAGAAGCAGGTCAAGTGTGTCTACGTCGCAATCGGTCAGAAGGGTTCGACTGTTGCGGCGGTTCGCGGCGCGCTAGAGGCGAACGGTGCTCTTGAGTACACGACGATCGTGGCTGCTCCGGCCTCGGACAACCCAGGCTTCAAGTACCTCGCTCCCTACACCGGTTCGGCAATCGGCCAGCACTGGATGTACAAGGGCGAGCACGTCCTCATCGTGTTCGATGACCTTTCCAAGCAAGCTGAGGCGTATCGCGCAGTTTCCTTGCTACTTCGCCGCCCACCGGGTCGCGAGGCATACCCAGGTGACGTCTTCTACTTGCACTCGCGTCTACTCGAGCGTTGCGCAAAGCTCTCCGACGACATGGGTGCCGGTTCGATGACGGGACTCCCGATCATCGAAACAAAGGCAAACGACGTCTCTGCCTACATCCCGACCAACGTCATCTCGATCACCGACGGACAGTGCTTCCTTGAGACTGACCTCTTCAACTCCGGTGTTCGCCCCGCAATCAACGTTGGTATCTCCGTCTCCCGTGTTGGAGGTGCCGCACAGCCGAAGGCGATGCGCAAGGTCGCAGGTAGCCTGCGCCTCAACTTGGCCCAGTACCGTGAGCTCGAGGCATTCGCAGCATTCGGTTCCGACCTTGACAAGGCATCGAAGGCAGCGCTCGAACGTGGAGCTCGCTTGGTTGAACTGCTCAAGCAGCCGCAGTACGCGCCGTTCTCGATGGAGCGCGAAGTTGTGTCGGTCTGGGCCGGTACCTCGGGTGGTCTCGATGATGTTCCGCTCGCGGACATCAAGAAGTTCGAAGCCGAATACCTCGACTTCATCGCTCGCGAGAAGAACGAGATCTTCGTATCGATTCGCGACACGCTGCAGCTGTCGGATGACACCCTCACGTTGCTCGATTCCTCGCTCGCCGACTTCAAGCGTGGGTTCACCACATCTGAAGGAACGCTGCTCGGAACTGAAGCTGAGGAAGAGCCGTTGCCCGAAGAGAAGATCGAGCACGGCAAGGTCACCCGCAAGGTTCGCGGCTAACAAGCGACTTAGAAGCGACGAGGACAGGAATAGCGCATGGGTGCCCAACAGCGGATCTTCCGCCAGCGGATCAAGGACACACAGTCCACTAAGAAGATCACGCGCGCCATGGAACTGATCGCCTCTTCCCGGATTGTGAAAGCACAAGCCGCGGTGAAGGCAACAGAGCCATACGCACGCGCGCTGCAGGATGCATTGACGCTCGCTGCATCGCACGCGAATGTCAACCACCCGTTGATTAACGCACCGGAGAGTCCGACGCGTGCCGCGATCCTTTTGATCACCGCAGACCGTGGCCTCGCTGGCGCGTACTCGTCTAACGCGATCAAGGAGGCTGAACGCCTGGCTGGTCGGATTCGTGAGCGTGGGTTGACGCCAGTCAACTACCTCGTTGGACGTAAGGGCGTGAGCTTCTACAAGTTCCGGGAGCGTCCGATCGAAGAGTCGTGGGCCGGATTTAGCGACAATCCTAAGTACGACAACGCGAAGGAAATCGCTGAGCGACTGCTCACCGATTTCATCGAATTGCCAGACGGCGAACGCGTCGACGAGATCCACATCGTCTACACCCACTTCGTGAACCGCGTCGTGCAAGAGCCGCGGGTAATTCGTGTGGTTCCGCTCGACATCGTCGACGAAGTTGTCGATACCGCAAGTGGCGAAGGTATTCATGGTGGAGGCGACAAGGGTGGAGCGGCAGTCTGGCCGTTGTACGACTTCGAACCAGACGCTGAGACAACGTTGAACGCATTGCTGCCTCGCTACATCGAACATCTCGTGCACGTGGCTCTGTTGGAGTCCGCAGCAAGTGAGCACGCCGCACGTCAGCGGGCAATGAAGTCCGCAACAGACAACGCCGAAGACCTCATCAAGC
>JBAYVO010000177.1:0-5188 GCA_041674545.1 Candidatus Nanopelagicales bacterium
CGAGTGCGCTTTTGTGGATCCTCAGAAATCTCCGCGAATGCCAATACGGGATCACCGAGTCGCGCTTTGGCCTCCCGATACATCTCAAGCAGGACCCGGCGCGCATATGGGAAACGCACACGCGTCGGCGAGTACGTGTACCAACTGAATGCGGCCCCACGTGGACAACCCCGCGGCTCATACTCTGGTGAATCCGGTCCGACGCTGGGGTAGTCGGTCTCCTGTGTTTCCCAGGTAATAATCCCGTCTTTGACGTACACCTTCCACGAGCAGGATCCGGTGCAGTTGACGCCATGCGTCGAACGAACGATCTTGTCGTGACTCCACCGGTCGCGATAGAACACATCGCCTTCGCGGCCGCCCTCTTTGTGGATCGTCCGCATGTCATCTGAGATGTCCGCGTGGGTGAGAAATCGACGAGTCTTCAGTAGTGCATCTGTGATCTCGCCGTCAACTTCGCCCGTACCAGCATTACTCATGCCGTCACCTCTCGTTGTACTTCCACCGCGTCGCGTTTTGCCAGAACCGAACGAATTGACGTCAACGTAAACACAAGAACCACTGCCGCAACTAGGGCCAACAGGAGAAAACCGATCGTGTAGGAACCGGTCGCTCCGTAGACCACTCCCATCAGCAGTGGCGGCACGAACCCGCCAAGTCCGCCAGCCGCACCGACGACCCCAGTCACCGATCCCACCTTCCCCGCTGGAGAAAGCAGGGCGACTAGCGCGAAGGTCGCACCGGAACCCGCACCGAGTCCGGCCGCCATCACGAGGTACGCGATCGTGGCGATGGGAAAGAGTGCTGGCGATGTGGCGTCGATCAACGCTCCGAAGACAACCGCACCGAGACAGGTCGCCAGCACTGGGACTGGGCCGACCTTGTCGGAGAGGAATCCCCCGACTGGACGCATGATCACTGCAAGTATCACGAAGCCGGCCATGCGATTGGACGCATCAGCAATCGAGAGG
Organism: Candidatus Nanopelagicales bacterium; assembly: GCA_041674545.1. Lineage (GTDB taxonomy): Bacteria > Actinomycetota > Actinomycetes > S36-B12 > UBA10799 > UBA10799. The sequence continues at coordinate 972 of JBAYVO010000177.1, forward strand.
TCGTACTCCGCCTTCAGCAGTGACGGTAGGTAGACCGAGAACGCCACATATCCTCCGAACAGCGTGGCGTATAGCGCGGCCGCCTGCCATGTCACGCCGAGCTTCAATGTCTCACCGACGCGCTTCGCCATCGAGGTGGTCGGGCGAACTTGCCCCGGGGCATCGCGCAAGAACAACCAGGCAACGATCGCATAGATCGCGAGCGCTGCGGCCGTGACCATGAATGGAGTGGCAGAACTGCCGAGGTCCACGAGGCGCACCGTGGTGAATGCGCTGATTGCCGTACCGCCCATGCCAACACCGAAGATGCCGATTGCTAGGCCGCGACGTTCTGGGGGAAACCATGCATTGACGAACGGGACACCCACCGCGAAGGACGTGCCACCGATACCGAGAAAGAACCCGCCGATGAGCACCGCAGCGAGTGACTGATCGCCGAAGAAGGCAAGGAACAACACTGGCACGATCGTCGCGACCGAAACGAGCGGCAACATCAACCGACCGCCGAATCGATCAGTTAACGCTCCGACGGGGATACGCCCAAGAGAACCGACGATCACCGGGACCGCGACGATGAGCGATTGCTGAAACGACGACAGCCCAAGTTTCGTCGCCAGCGATGGTGCCAATGGGCTGATCAGAGCCCACGCCCAGAACGTCACAGCGAATCCCAGTGTCGCAATCACCAGCATGCGAGTACGGGGTCCTACCTGTTCGGCAGCAGAGCCCGGTTCGGTTTTCGTGTTCACCGTCGCGTCGCCTCTTCTCGATTAATCGTTGCGGGCCGTTTGGATGCCTCATCCACATCTTGTTGAACATGCAAAATGCAAGCGCCCGGAACCGCGAACGCATCAAGATCAGCAGAAACGTCGTCGCTATCGATCACTTCGAGCATTCCCCGAACCAGGCCTAGGTGGACATTGCAGACGATCTCTGGATTTCGTTTTGCAGCGTCCAGGAGGGGACAACGCAGTAGCGCGATCTGCGTGTCGACCGGGTCAGATTTCGGCTGAAAACCCAACGAAGAAAGCTGGGCAATAATCGCGGCCTTGCCATCGCGAGCTACGGGTTCAATTTGACCCGCAGTAGCTACGCCCCAGGCCACCCCGGCCACGAGCGCTTCTTCAGCAGGGTCTTCCGACGTTCGCTCAATATGGGTCGAGAGTGCGGCGACCAGGCCCGAGTATTCCCGGACACTGGAATTCGGTTCCACCTGAACAGCCGCGGAGTAGCGCAGCGCGGGGCGCCCGCGTCCACTCGGAGTTGACGAAGTGCGGCAGATCAATTCACGTTCCACAAGTGCGTCAAGGTGCTCACGGGCGGTGTTGTGGTGAAGGCCCAAACCATCAGCGACCTGCGAGCTTGTCAATGGGATCGCACTGTGTTGGACAACTTCAAGGACTGCGGCGCGCTGGCTCGTTAGCTCCGCTCCTGGGCTTGGGCCACGCACGGGCGCCGGACCCAATTTATTTATCACGGTGCCTAGCGTAATATATCTCCCAGCGCCAGGCGAACTAAGGCTCGCCTATCAACTGAAGGGTTCGGAATATGTCCACTGATGGGTATCCAACGGACGGTTCTTCGGCAAACGACGAAGCGCAGCGGCGCTTTGAAGGAGTGGACGAACTCGCGATGGTCGAGACAACTTCGACATGCGGTTGTGGTGGCGACTGCGGTGGCAGCGCGGCTCCAACGGCGGACGACAGCGCGGTAGCGGCGGACTCTGAGGATGGAACCCCAGTACTCGATGCACGCGCCATTCCGCATTCCGTTCGGCACGCAACGGTGATCGGGGCTTACACGAGTCGCCCGTTTGGCGAATCACTCATCCTTGTTGCTCCACACGACCCGAAGCCGCTACTGAAACAGCTAGCAGCACGAACAGAGGATCGTGTCACCGTCGCATACGAAGTGAGCGGACCGGACGCTTGGCGACTACGCCTCACTCGTCATGCCTGCTAACGCGAAAGTCTCAACCGTCGCGAGGCCTTCGCCACAGAAGAAGGTCCGAAAGCAGCAATGGTTCCCACCCCAGCACGGTGCGTGGGCATTTATTGGTCTACCAATCGCACTTGGAATTGTGGTTGCGCCTTGGACACCTTTACTGGCTCTGACGTCGATCTGCGCCATCGCAGCATTCCCCTTGTCACACTTTTTGACCGCGATCATTCGTTACCCGAATAAGACACGATATGTAAAGCCGCTGATCCTGTGGGCCGCACTGTCATTGCCGTTGGCGCTTGCAGTTCTCATCGCTCGGCCCTGGCTGATCTGGTTCGGCGCCTTCTATCTCATCGCGCTAAGTCTGAATATCGCGCTGGCTCGCAACAAGTTGGAACGATCGTTGGCCAATGACGTGATCTTCATCGTCGAGTGTGTGGCATTGACGCCGATCATGTGGGCGATCGGATCTGGCACGGGCGCCCTTGCACCGACCGCGAGCAACCTCTCCCTCGCACCCGCGAGCCTCTGGGTCACAACCTTCTTGGCCTTCCTCGTACTCGTCGACTCGACTCTCCACGTCAAATCACTCATTCGCGAACGCAACAATCCGCGTTACCGAACGGCATCGCGGGTGTGGTCGATCTTTTCCCTAATCGCCGCTTTGTTGCTCGCTGCGCTCGCGGGGTGGCCAGCGTTCGTCATCGCGATTCCCTTCGGCTACCTCATCGCACGGTCCTATGTGCTGAACGGTAAAGACCTAAAACCCGGCGTACTGGGCATTGTCGAACTTGGCGCGATTCTGCTGCTTTTCGCCGCTGTCATCGTCAGTGGCGGCTGAATGAATGACTCGCCGCCATCACCGCGACCACCTCTGACCCAGGCGTACGGTGGTCCCATGTCGTCTGCTCACGAGGCTCTACAGCTAGTGGATAGGTATGGGCGAGTTGCCCGTGACCTGCGCGTATCGCTGACCGACAAGTGCAATCTTCGATGCGGTTACTGCATGCCGGCCGAGGGCCTCGACTGGATCCCAAATCCAGACTTACTCACTGACGATGAGGTCATCCGGTTAGTGCGGATCGGTGTAAGCACACTAGGGATCAACGCTATTCGGTTGACCGGCGGAGAACCGCTCTTACGTCGCGGGCTTCCTTCGCTAGTGCGTCGAATGATCTCAATACCTGGGTCTCCCGAGCTATCGCTGACGACAAACGGCATCGGACTAGACCGACTTGCTCAACCATTGGCAGAAGCCGGACTGTCTCGAATCAATGTTTCAGTGGACACCTTGCAGGCGGACAGATTCCTAGAACTCGCAAAGCGTGACCGGCTCGCTGATGTGCTCGACGGACTAGCTGCGGCCTCGGCCGCCGGGTTGGCTCCCATCAAAGTCAATGCCGTACTAATGCGCGGTGTAAACGAAGATGAAGCGGTTGACCTCTTGCGATTCTGTGGAACACACGGCTACCAATTGCGCTTCATCGAGCAGATGCCCCTTGACCCTATGCACGGATGGTCTCGTGATCGGATGGTCACCGCCGACGAAATTCAGCAACAACTTGAGCGCGCCGTGACTCTCACCGCCGCCGACACAAACCGCGGTTCTGCACCTGCTGAACTCTTCAGAGTCGATGACGGTCCACAACTCGTCGGGATCATTGCGTCGGTGTCTCGTCCATTTTGCGGAGCGTGTGATCGCACCCGACTAACTGCCGATGGTCAAATCAGAAACTGCCTGTTCGCACGGGAGGAATCAGACCTTCGGAGCCTTTTGCGCAATGGAGCCAACGATGATCAGATCGCACGCGCTTGGGTTCGAGCAATGTCCACAAAAGCACCAGGGCACGGCATCGATGATCCGACCTTCCTGCAGCCGGCGCGGCCGATGTCGGCGATTGGAGGCTGAGCCCAATGCCCGAAGTCCGGTACTTCGCCGGTGCCAAAGCAGCCGCGGGTGTCGATTCTGAAATCTGTAACGAATCCACGCTCGCAGCAATAATCGAGTCGCGAACCATCGAACACGGGCCAAAGCTCGGCCAGATCTTGGGTGCATGCTCGTTCCTCGTCGACGGCACGCTGTCCAGAGAGCTAGACCGCGAACTACCTACCAATGCAACAATCGACGTGCTCCCACCTTTTGCCGGTGGTTAGGGGCAGTTCACCCATTCGGATGTTCCATCGGTGAATTGTTGTCGCTTCCACACTGGAAGTTGCAGTTTCGCTTCATCAACCAACCATCTGCAGGCGTCGAACGCATCGTCGCGGTGCGCGGA
>JBAYVO010000178.1:0-5186 GCA_041674545.1 Candidatus Nanopelagicales bacterium
ATCCGCATAGTCGAGGTAGAGCAGCAGATCACCAAGACAGATGAAAACATCACAGCCTTGCGAAGCCGCTGGCAGTTCGCTCACGGCCCCGTGCACATCACTGACTACATGAATCCTCATCGCTACCCGAGCGTATCCGAGCACCGAGTGCCAAGCGAAGGCCTCAACCGAGAGCAGTCAGTGACGCATCGTGCGCCAAGGGCGCGGGCAATAGTCCCTTTGACTGACCCCCTGGAGGCCTGTATGGGCGATACAAGGGTCGCGCTAGGTGACTTATCGTTGATTTCAGTGCGTTGAACGGCCGCAACGGTGTCTCGGGGGATGACTCGTGCGGCCACACTTTTGCGCTGTGTGGGGGGCTTGTGAGGCCGTGGACTCGTGACGGGTCCACGGCCTCACCGCATTTCACGCTGGCCATCACGATCTGGGCTGATACTTCGAGTCAGCTAAATGGCCCATAGTGGGTCAACCGACTAGCCATTCGGTTGACTTACTGGCACCGTTTAGCCGTGGTGCCCCCCGTTTCCGATCGCGACGCTTCACCACCGCCGTCCGCCGCCTCCGCACACATGCTGCTCCAAGAACTCCGCGAAGTCGCCAGAGCGCTACCCACTGGACTTGACGAAGTCAGTTTGGCCGCAGCGATGCTCGCCGACATCCGCATCCACACCCCGTTCGACCGCGCTGTTGTCTTTACCTACGCCGATTCTGATCGCGCCGCACCGCTGACAGCACTTGGAGACATCAGGACGCCGTGGCAGATCGACGACCAGCACTGGCTGCTACAGCAAGTCGCGGCATCCCACACGTTCGCATCAGCGCCGGGATCGTTCAGGGACGAGCAGGAAGGCGCTAGCGCGGTTTTGCCACTGCGACTTGGGCGACAGCTGATCGGCCTCGTCGCGATCGAACGAGCGTCAGGCGCCTGGTCCGATCCAGAACTCACCACCGCACAAAAGACCATCGATGACGCAGCAATTCAACTCGACTCGGGTCGCCTCTTCAGTGAAGTGCGCGCGCTTGCCACGATGGAGGAACGTCGGCGACTCGCTCGCGAAATCCACGACGGCATCGCGCAAGAGATCGCTTCGCTCGGCTATGTAGTGGACGGACTCGTTGCGGAGGAGAGCGACGATGCCCAGCGTCAACGGATCTCGGCATTGCGCGATGAACTCTCCAGGATCGTGAGCGAGCTACGCCTGTCAATCTTCGATCTGCGCAGCGACGTTCAGCCGCACACCGGGCTAGGAGCTGCACTGTCTAGCTACGTGCGTCAGGTCGGCGCCTCGTCTGGCCTCACGGTGCACCTAGTGCTCGACGAATCGATCGATCGACTCGGAGTGGAGACCGAAACCGAACTGTTGCGAATCGCGCAGGAGGCGATCACGAACGCGCGCAAGCACGCGCAGGCACGCAACCTTTGGGTGACGTGCCGAGTGAATCCACCAGATGCGTATATGCGTATTGCCGACGACGGCCGTGGACTCGGTTCGCCGCGCATCGACAGCTACGGCTTGGACATTATGCGAGAGCGCGCACAACGCCTAGGTGTCGCACTCAGAGTCCGGGAACGGCACGGCGGCGGAACTGTCATCGAGATCGCCCTTGGCTCGGCACAGCTAGGTTCTATCAAGGCTGATTTGGCAGTACCTGCTGATGCAGCCAACTCCGGAAAGGGAGACTGAGTGTGGCTATCACGATTCTCATCGTCGACGATCATGAGTTGATCCGTCAGGGTCTGCGCCGCGCCTTCGAACGCGAAGGGGACTTCGACGTTGTCGGTGAGGCTGGCACAGTTGCCGAAGCAGGCAAGCTGCTCGGCCTGCTGAGTCCACAAGTGGTCGTCTTCGATGTGCGACTGCCCGACGGTTCTGGAATCGAGGCAGCGGGAAAGGCCCGCGCCCAATTCCCAGACCTCGGAATTGTTGTCCTGACAATGTATGCCGGCGACGAACAACTATTCGAAGCGCTCGAAGCAGGCGCGAGCGCCTTCGTACCGAAGAACGCTCCCGCTGAAGACGTCGTCGCGGCCGCACGTCACGCGGCTTCATCGCCGCGTTCGTTCACCGCAAACGATCTTGCCGAAGCAATGAAGCGCCGAATGTCTCCTTCTGGCCCACAACTGAGCCCACGCGAACGCGAGGTGCTCCAACTCCTCGCCGATGGCCTTGGCGTTGCACAGATCTCCCGAAAGCTCTACATCAGTGAATCAACCACAAAGACTCACATTTCAAAACTCTACGAGAAGCTCGGGGCAGGAAACCGCGCCCAAGCCCTCATGTCCGCGCTCAAGCTAGGGCTGCTTAAGCAGTCTGAGGATCAGTACTAATCGTTCACAGTCACGTCCGCTGCGAGCCAGACAAAGGCATCGTGGCCACAAGCGTCCGTGTCGTTGCGCACTATGCGCCCGACAGCAGGGCTGTCAGGCGGGTCGCCGATGAATCCCACTGCCAGTTGCTCTCGATCCATGCCCGACCAGCATCGCCCATTGCGCGCGCCTTACTGGGATCGTTGAGCAATTCGACAATCCGAACTACTGACTCATCAGGGGTACGCCCGTCAACGACAAAGCCAGTAGTCCCGTCGATCACAGCATCTGGAGCCCCGCCGGAATCACCCACAACAACCGGCACCCCGGTGGCGCTTGCCTCTAGGTAGACGATGCCGAGACCTTCCAAATCGAGCCCACGGTTGCGAGTGCGACACGGCATGGCAAAGACGTCCCCGGCCGCGTAGGCGGCAGGCAAAACTGCAGTCGGGACAGCACCCGTCATCACGATGTGGCGCTGCTGACCAGACCTCTCAACCTGCTTGCGAAGATCACGCTCGTACGGGCCGCCACCAACAATCAATAGTGCAGCGTCTGGAACCGCTTGCCGCACCCGCCCGAGCGCATCAATCAAGGTGTCCTGCCCCTTGCGTGGCATCAACCGTGAAACACACACCACAACTTTGCGATCGGCCAAGCCGTATCGGCGCCGAAACTCCATACCGAGTCCGTGGTTCGCCGGACTAAAGGTGGAGTCTTCAACGCCGGGAACGAGTTGCTTCATCCGTCGAGCAGCGAGGGGTCCGATCGCTGCGGCAATTCGTGACCGGGTGAACTCCCCTAGGTACGTAATGGTGTCGGTGTGCTTGCCAATGTGGTGCATTGTCTGTCGACCAATTGGCGTGATCGACCAAGCTGACTCGTGCCCGTGGGTGATTCCCACGATGCGTTCGACCCCGACCGAACGCAATTGCTTTGCCATAACGCCTAGTGGGGCCGTTGCGCCGAAGAGGGCTCGGTCGCAGTGGTGAGCCCTTGCGATCTCCTTCGCTCGACGAATCACGCCTGGTGTGGGCAGCATCAGCGTGCGCGGATACCGAATCACCGGGAACGGAAGCCGAGCGTCAAAGGCCGCATCGCCCGCCCACTTCGGCGCAAATACCACGATCGATTCTGGATCTTGGCGCGTAAGAAGTCCCTGCACAAATGACTGGATGCCACCTGATCGCGGGGGAAAGTCATTGGTAATGACTAGGGTGCGACCACTCACCCGGCCATCTTGCCTGATTCATCCCTCATCAGTCGCAATGGCGGAACCAAGCCCGAATCCGAAAGCACGCTGATCGCGCGTTCCTCTTCGCTTTGCAGGTGACCGTCAACTGGTGGGCCGAGCAGCACACTCACGACACAGTCAGAGCAAGCGGACGGCCCGGCAATACAACTTCCACAATCAATAAGCATGGTTCCTCCTCGTTCAGGTTCGCTCTTTCATCTCGGGAGGAACCTAGGAGTGAGGTCTGACAACGCCGCTGGCAATGAGTTGTTCAAACTGTTCTGGCGTCACACCGATCTCGGCAAGCACCGATGACGTGTGTTCACCCAGTTGGGGGGCTCGTTCACCGTTGTCGGTGCGCTTTTCCCACGGGATCACGCGAAACGCCGGTACTCGTTGCCCGTCGCTGAATTCTGCATCTGTCACAGAACCACGTTGCCGGGGCTGGGGCTCCGCGAGTGCGTCCGTCAACGACAAGGCTGGGCCAACGCATGTGTCCTCGCCTGCGAGCAAATCAAGCCAGTGACGCCTCGGTTGGGACTTGAAAATCGCTGCCAACTCGTCTCGCAGTTCATCCTGACCGGCAACGTCGTACTGCCGTATTGCCAGGTCCGCCCGGCCCATGAGTTCGCACATCCGGGTGAAGAACTTCGGTTCGAGCCCAGCGACGGTGAGGCACTCGCCGTCCGCGGCTTCGTAAATCGAGTAGCAGGCGATCGCCCCGGTGAGGTAGTCCGGCACGGGCGGCGATTGGCCGGTTCCGGCAACAGTCGCGTTTTGTAGCGCAAGAAGCGACGCGGCCGTTTCATTCATCGCGACGTCGGCACGGAATGGCAATCCATCGCGGCCCGCGACCCGCAACCCAGCGAACACCGCGAGCGCAGCATGCAGGCCAGCCGACAAATCTGCATTCTGAAGGCGAGGCATCGTGGCGCCGCCGTCACGATCTCGCGCGAGCCCGAGCAAGCCCGCGTACCCCACTGAGTTGAGGTCATGCGCGGGACGGTCGCGGTACTCCCCTGTCTGGCCAAACGCGGTAATCGACACATGCACCAAGCTCGGGTTCACCTCGAGCAGTGCGGCCTGACCAAGTCCGAGCCGATCGAGTACACCCGGGCGGAACGAATCCACCAAGACATCAGCATCGGAGATCAACTGCAAGAGCAGGCGTTGGCCACGCGGGTCCTTGAGGTTCACCGAAATAGACTGCTTGCCCCGATTGAGCATGAGGTGTCCGGCGCTCTCGGGGTTGCCCTCAAACTTCAGCATCTCGCGGATGCCATCACCGGCGCCGGTGTCTTCAACCTTGATAACGGTCGCGCCGAGCACGCTCAGCAACAACGTCCCATAGCTACCCGGAAAGAGCCGAGACAGATCAATGACAGTGACACCGGAGAGCGGCAGCTCGCCGTGGATCATGCCCCAGCCTTTGGAACCGTCACAACCTCTTCCCCCGAGCCGCACCAACGACACGTCACAAACTCGACGATCTCGCTGAGGACGGTCACCTCTTCAATTTCCGGTTCGCCAGCAAGGTCTGCGTGCCAGTACTCCCTCGTGCGCACCGTCCGCTGCACGTCGAAGCGAGTCAGGTTGCCACAGCGAGTGCAGCGCCACCGCGTTGCAGAGTCAGGTAGTTGGACC
>JBAYVO010000179.1:0-5181 GCA_041674545.1 Candidatus Nanopelagicales bacterium
ATCTTCCACGCGTTTCGTGACGATGCCGATGTTGCGCTCTACGGCTTCGAAGCAGGCGGCGACGGGATCGAATCAGGCAGGCACGCTGCAAAGTTGAGTGTGGGGTCCCCAGGCGTCCTACACGGTGCTCGTTCGTACCTCCTGCAGGACGACGAGGGGCAAACAATTGAGTCTCACTCAATTAGCGCCGGGCTCGACTATCCGTCAGTGGGCCCTGAACATTCATGGCTGCGTGACACCGGCAAGGCGACCTATGAATCCGTCACCGACATCGAAGCGATGGACGCGTTCTCGCTGCTGAGTCGAACCGAAGGCATCATTCCCGCGATCGAGTCCGCCCACGCCGTGGCAGGTGCAGTTCGACTAGGTAAGCGACTCGGTCCGGAGGCAATCATCTTGGTCAACCTGTCGGGCCGAGGGGACAAAGACGTGGCGACAGCGGCGAAGTGGTTCAACCTCGTTGATGCGGACTCGGAGGGCACGGTATGAGTCACCTGGCGGAGACCTTTGCTGCGGCAAAGGCCGACGGACGAGCCGCATTGATTGCGTATCTGCCCGCAGGATTCCCGACCCACATCGACTGTGTGCCAGTGATCGCAGCGATGGTCGAGAACGGTGTTGACGCGGTCGAAATTGGCCTCCCCTATAGCGATCCACTGATGGATGGACCGGTGATCCAGGCGGCCGTTGATGCATCCTTGCGGGCCGGTACTCGCATCGGCGACGTAATGGCGAACGTGGCTGGCGTGGCGGGCACCGGTGCCCCGACTCTCGTGATGTCGTACTGGAATCCGATCGAGAGATACGGCGTGCAGCGGTTTGCCTCCGAGTTGGCCGCGGCCGGTGGCTGCGGAGTCATCACACCAGACCTCACGCCGGAAGAGGCAGGTCCATGGATCGAGGCGACGGACGAACACGGGATCGATCGAGTCTTCCTCGTGGCTCCGTCATCGAGTTCCGAACGCATCGACTTGGTCGCTCGAACCTGCTCAGGTTTTGTCTACGCAGCGTCGACGATGGGCGTCACTGGTGCCCGGACTTCGGTTTCGTCAATGGCACCGGAACTTGTCGCTCGTGTCAGAGAGTCCACCTCGTTGCCGGTATGCGTGGGCCTCGGTGTCTCCACCGGGGCGCAGGCAGCTGACGTGGCGCAGTATGCCGACGGGGTGATTGTGGGCTCAGCGTTCGTTAAGGCACTGCTAGAGGCACCAACGCCGAGTGCTGGTGCTCAAGCGGTTGCCGCACTCGCGGCCGAACTCGCGACCGGGGTGAGAGGGACGTCGTCAGCGACGGTCCTGTGAGCGGTTTCCGGAACACGTTTGTTCCCTGGATTGGACTGGTCTTCCGGCTGATTCTGGCCGGTGTCCTCGGGTATGCCGGGCTCATCAAACTCTTCGAGGACGAGGGCGCAAAGCGCGCCGTCCTGGCGTACCGAGTGTTCCCGCCGGAATGGGCAAGTTTCCTCGGCTACGCCCTACCGATCGTTGAGGTACTCCTGGCGTTGCTCCTGCTCGTTGGACTGTTCACTCGCTGGGCGGCACTGGTCACCGCTGTGCTAATGCTGGGGTTTGTTGCGGGCATCGCGAGTGTGTGGGCGCGCGGATTCTCGATCGATTGTGGGTGCTTTGGGGGAGGCGGGGACGTAACAGCGGACGACGTCGACAGGCGGTACTTGACTGAGATCATTCGAGACTCGATATTTGTTTTGATGGCCGTATTCCTCGTGGTCTGGCCACGCACACGCCTTGGACTAGAACCGCCTCGCAGATCCGAGGATTCCTTGGGTGAAGGTAAGGATTTCGAAAGCTCTGAGGGTTTCGCTGACAAGGACGCGAACCAAGACAGTTAGAGTTCGGTGCAATTGCAATGGTCACGCCCGTCTAGCGCCATACATCTTTGGCGCGGGCGGCACGAACGGGAGAACCACACATGGCGGATGAGTCCAAGAAGGATGCTCGGCAGAAGGCTGCGGAAGCGCGAGCAGCCCAGCAGGCCGCAGAGCGTCGTCGTGAACGCATGATCCGGATCATCGGAGGCCTTGTTGTGGTGATCGTGGTCGTGGGCATCATCGGGGGCGCGTACATGTTTTCGAAGAACAACGCCAACTCCAACGGTGGGACTCCAACCCCCGACGATGGTGGCGCAACGCCCACCGGCGTCAGCACTTCTGAGTACTACGTAACGGCCGTTGCCAACACACCCGCTGGCATCCCCACCGTCAAGATCTACGAAGACTTCCAGTGTCCGTTCTGTAAGCGCCTTGAAGAGACGTCAGGCCGCGCGCTCATCGCCGAGGCTCAGGCAGGAAAGATCAACCTGCAGTGGCAGCCAGGCATCTTCATGGACAAGAACCTCCAGAACTCCGGCTCGCTCACGGCGACCAATGCGTGGGGTTGTGCGATCGATGCTGGCAAGACGCTGGAGTTCCACGAGGGAATCTTCGCTGAGCAACCCGCGGAAGAGACTGTTGGTTCGCCAGGCTTCACGAATCAGCAGATGCTTGCGCTTGGCACGAAGGTGGGAATCACCGGCGACGCCTACACGACATTTGAATCGTGCGTGAACTCCGCCAAGTACAACACGTGGGCGGCAAACAGCAACGCTCAATTCGATGCTGCCGGAGTCTCCAGCACGCCATCAATCTTCGTGAACGGCAAGGAACTGCCGAACAAGAACATCAACATCTACGATCCAGCAGTGTTACTGCCCGCGATCGAACAGGCAGCGAAGTCGTAGCAGGTAGTGGAAATCGGCACCTTGGGATTCATCCCAAGCCCGTCGTCGGGTGTGTGGGACCTCGGACCGGTACCGGTCCGGGCCTACGCCCTGTGCATCTTGCTCGGCATTGTTGTCGCAGTTTGGCTGGGTAATCGCAGGTTCGCCGAACGGGGTGGCAAAGCGGGGTTCATTACCGATGCCGCGCTGTGGGCAGTGCCGTTCGGGATCGTTGGCGCGCGGCTCTACCACGTCGCCACTGACTATCCGACCTACTTCGGGCCCGATGGACTCGGATTGGCGGCGGCCGCCAAGTTGTGGCAAGGCGGGCTCGGCATCTGGGGTGCGGTCCTTGGCGGCGCGCTTGGTGCGTGGATTGCGTGTCGGCGGTCGGGAGTCTTACTCCCGCCGGTCGCCGACGCTATTGCTCCCGGCGTCGCGCTTGCTCAGGCGATCGGTCGATGGGGAAACTGGTTCAATCAGGAATTGTTCGGCAGTCCGACGACGGTGCCGTGGGGCCTGCACATCGACCCAGCCCATCGACCGGCCGGGTACGAGCAGTACGAGACGTTCCATGCCACCTTCCTGTACGAATCCGCCTGGTGCCTCTTGGTTGCCGCTGTCGTGATGTGGGCGGATCGCAGGTTCCAACTCGGCCACGGTCGGGTCTTTGCTCTCTACGTCTTCTCGTACTGCGTTGGGCGCCTCGTCTTTGAACTGGTGCGGATCGATAACGCGACTCTGGTGTTCGGCGTGCGGATCAACGTCTTCACCTCAATCTTCGTGGCCTTGGCAGCCCTGACCTACTTTGTGGTCAGTGCACGCCTTCGGCCCGGTCGCGAGGAGTCGGTGTATCGCGAGGACGTGGAACGGAACGAGCCGCAGAACGCGGCAACTGCGTAATAGGCGAATCGTGTTCGTATCGCTGTACAGGAAGGGGATACACTGCACGAGCGCAGTTGGGCCAACGTCGTCCCAAATGCAGGCGCACAAGGATGATCGCTGGCATCGGCACATTACCAACCCGTAGGGGTGGTAGACCGGAGCCCGGTTCCCTGGCGTCCGTAACACCCCACGCGGCAGCCGTTTGCATCGAGGTTTGAAGAGAACTCTCGAAGCATCGGTCTGCACCGGACAGGAGGAAATCGACGTGACCGCATTCAGCACGGTTCCAGCCGAATCTGGGCTCTACGACCCACGCTTTGAGCACGATGCATGTGGCGTCGCCTTTGTGGCGACACTCACCGGTGTGCCAAGCCACGACATTGTGGATAAGGCGCTCACGGCGTTGCGGAACCTCGACCACCGTGGTGCCTCAGGTGCCGAGGTTGACACCGGCGACGGTGCTGGCATTCTCGTGCAGGTTCCTGACGAGTTCTTCCGGGCAGTCGTTGAGTTCCCGCTTCCGGCGCGAGGGGAGTACGTCGTCGGTACTGCGTTCCTGCCTGCGGATACACAAGAGGCTCAGGGTGCAGTGGCGACGATCGAGGCCATCGTCGCGCAAGAAGGTATGACCTTGCTCGGCTGGCGCGACGTTCCTACTACCGAGGGGCTCGTCGGCGCAACCGCCGCATCGGTTGAACCGAACTTTCGGCAGCTGTTCTTGACAGCTGAAGCAGCCGACGGTGCCTCGATTGTCGGTATCGAACTTGAACGCCTGGCGTACTGCGTTCGCAAGCGGGCGGAGCGCGAGACCGGTGTGTACTTCCCCTCGCTGAGTTCGCGGACCCTGGTCTACAAGGGCATGCTCACCACCGGACAACTCGAGCCGTTCTTCCCGGATCTGTCGGATCAGCGGTTCTGCTCCGCGCTGGGACTTGTGCACTCGCGGTTCTCGACGAACACGTTCCCGAGTTGGCCTTTGGCTCACCCCTTCCGTTACATCGCGCACAACGGTGAGATCAACACGGTGAAGGGCAACCGGAACTGGATGACCGCACGCGAAGCGATGTTGGCCAGCGAACTGATTCCCGGCGACCTTGATCGCCTGTTCCCGATTTGCACCCCGGCCGGTAGCGACTCGGCGAGCTTCGACGAAGTTCTCGAATTGCTCTATCTTGGCGGCCGGAGTCTGCCCCATTCGGTACTTATGATGATTCCGGAGGCGTGGGAAAACCATGTCTCAATGGACCCAGCCCGCCGGGCGTTCTACGAGTACCACTCGACGCTGATGGAGCCATGGGACGGTCCAGCGAGCGTTTCGTTTACCGACGGGGACTTGATCGGCGCAGTTCTGGACCGCAATGGGCTGCGTCCCGGCCGGTTCTGGATTACTGATGACGGTCTGGTGGTCCTCGGGTCCGAAGCCGGTGTTCTTGAGTTGGATCCGGCGACTGTCGTTCGCAAGGGTCGTTTGCAACCAGGCAGGATGTTCCTGGTTGACACTGTGAATGGTCGAGTTGTTGAGGACGACGAGATCAAGGCGGAGTTGGCCGCTGAGCACCCGTACCAAGAATGGCTCGATGA
>JBAYVO010000180.1:0-5128 GCA_041674545.1 Candidatus Nanopelagicales bacterium
CCACAACCCGACAGCACTATCGCCACCGTCGCGCACACACCAACAATCCGCCGGACACCCATCGCCAGACCATAGCCAGGCTCGACGGAGCACTCGATGACCGCATGCAAACACCCAACGACGCCTGCCCGTCAGCCGTGGCGCGGGGTGCACGAACGAGTCCAAGATCTCGCATTCACAGGTCTCCACGAGCGGCAACCAGACGGGCTCACTGCCCAGGACGCCCGTAGCTGGGCGACTAGGTGCTCGAGTTGGATAGCGACGGTGGCGGCGGTGGGGCCGGGCCCGGCCGGGTGGCAAGCACGCTGGATGATCCACTCACGGGCGCGTTCGGAAGCTCTCAGATCGCGCCGCGGCGCGCACCCTTCACCCCCCGTCGACCGGCATCCCGGTGCCCCCGTGGAAACTCCGCGCAGACGTGTCATTTACATCAACAGATTCGTGTAGATGACACGTCTGCACACGAATCCTGGGAAGCGATGGCGCCGCCTGGTTGAGTGGTCCAGTGGTCTGACCAGTGGTAGGGTGCGGGACATGTTCCAGCAGGTAGTAGCCAAGAGCAGCGCCGACGCGGTGTTTGACCAGGTGTGCGAGCAGATCGTGGGCGGCGGGTTGGAGCCCGGCGCGACCTTGCCCGGCGAGCGGGAACTTGCCAGCCAACTCAACGTCTCGCGAAGCGTTGTGCGGGAGGCGTTGCAGCGGCTCGCACAGGCCGGCCTCGTCGAGATCCGCCAAGGCGGCGCGACCCGAATACTGGACTACCAAGCCGGAACCGACATCAATCTGCTCGGGCGCCTACTGGTCCGGGCGGACGGATCAATCGATGCCATCGTGGTGCGATCCATGCTCGAGATGCGCATCAGCATCGGCGCGGATGCCGCTCGACTCTGTGCACTGCGGACCAGCCCCGAACTCACCGAGAAGCTGCACACCCTCGTCGACCGCCTCGCCGCCACCGACGATGTCCTCACCAAACAAGACATCGATTTGGAATTCTGGGCGGCCGTGGTACTCGGTTCACAGAACATCGGCTACCGCCTCGCCTACAACGGGCTCGTGACGACCTACCGACCCCTACGCGAAGTGATCGCTGTAGTCGTCGAACCCGAACTGCGCAACCTCGCGGGGCACCAGCGCATCGTCGATGCGATCGCCAAAGGCAACACCAAAGCCGCCGAAAAATCGGCACGATCACTCCTGGAATCAAGCTCCTCGGAATGGGCCGAACTACTCAACGCATTGGAGTCCACATCATGAGCACAACCACCGCCGCACCTCCCCGATTCGTGGGCAGCACCAGCATTCCCGATGCGTTCAAGGTCTACATCACGTACCCGAGCGCACGGTTCCTCGCAGCGATGCTGGCGATCAGCGTCGTCGCGCGCCTAGTTGTGGGGCAATGGAGCTGGTGGGATCTCGTCGCTGTCGTCGTGATGATCGCTGCCCAGCCGTTCGTTGAATGGATCATCCACACCTTCGTCTTGCACTTCCACCCGCGGGACCTGAGGGGCCGCACCGTCGACCTTCACCTCGCGAAGAAGCACCGGCTGCACCACCGCGATCCCAAGCGGATCGACGCGGTGTTCATCCCCATGCGCCCGCTGCTCATCGGCCTACCGATCTACCTCGCGATCGTGCTCATCATCTTTCCGCTACCGATCGCGCTGACCATCGTCGTGACGCAATTTGTCATCGGTAACGTCTACGAGTGGACGCACTTCTACGTCCACTCCGGCTGCAAGCCGAAGAACCGCTACGCGGCCTACATCGAGCGCGCCCACCGGCTGCACCACTACCGCAACGAGAACTACTGGATGGGCGTCACCAACCACCTCGGCGATCACGTGCTCGGGACGTTCCCAGACAAGGACGCAGTTCCGGTCTCGCCCACCGCAAAAACCCTGGGCATCGAGACAACAACAAGCTAGTCCGCGGTGAGTTCGGTCGCGGCGAGAGTTGCCTCCGCCTTCGCCTTCTCATCGTCGGGAACATTGCGAGTCGCGCGCCGCTCCAGGTAGTGCGACAACAGCGTGAGCAGCGAGTTCATCAAGATGTAGATGCACGCCACCACGATTGCCGCCGCGACGACGTTCCCGTAGTTCGCAGAAAGATCGTTGACACCCTTCTGCATGAGCTCCGGCAGCGCAACGATGTAGCCGAGCGCAGTGTCCTTCAGCAGCACGACTAGCTGACCGACGATCACCGGCAACATCAACCGACCGGCCTGCGGAATGAGGATCAGGCGCATGACCGCGCTCTTGCGCAAACCGAGCGCGTACGCGGCCTCGGACTGACCCTTCGGAACCGCCTTGATTCCAGACCTAAATGCCTCGGCCAACACCGAACCGTTGTACAACGTCAACCCGACAACAACACACCAGAAGGCCGGGACCGGCTCGCCGATGAGCAGCGGGACACCGAAGAAGATGAAGAACATCATGATGAGCAGCGGGATCGCTCGGAACACCTCAACGACCATGCCGCTGATCACGCTCAACCACTTGCGCTCAGAAAGTCGACCGACGGCGAAGATCATGCCGAACGCCAGCGACAACACCATCGCCACGACCGCGGCCTGCAACGTCATCAAGAGCCCGGGAAGGATGTACTGCGTCCAGGTTGTCGCCTCAAGGAACGGCGTCCATAGGTCCGCATCCAACTGCCCAGCATCAGCGAACTGCAGGTAGACCCAGTACAACGCCAGCAGCGCGAGCACGCTGAACACGACCGTGAGGATCTTGTTGCGGACCCGCGCACGGGGGCCGGGAACGTCGTAGAGAACCGAAGGTTGAGCCGACATCAGCGCTTCACCTCATATCGGTTCGAGAGCCACCCGAACAAGTAACCAGTAGGAATAAGCACCACTGCGAAGGTGCCAGCGAAGAGGACGAAGATCGGAATCACTTGGTCCCCGTGATCGTTGATCAAACCCTTCATGACGCTCGACGCCTCGATGACACCGATTGTGCCGACGATGGTGGTGTTCTTCGCTAAGGCGATCAACACGCTGCCCATCGGCCCAATTGTTGACCGGATTGCCTGCGGCAGAATCACCAACCGCAGGACCTGCATGAACGTCAAACCGAGGGCCCGAGCTGCCTCAACTTGCCCAACCGGCACCGAGTTGATGCCAGAGCGAATCGCCTCGCACACGAACGACGCGGTGTAGACCGACAACCCGACAACGCCGAGCCAGAAGTTGTTGATCGTGATGTTGCCGGAGAACTTCAAACCGAACGTTGAGTACAGCGCGAAGTAGCAGAAGAAGATGATCAGGGTCAGCGGCGTATTGCGGAACGCACTCACCCACAGGAAACCAATACCCCGCAGCACCGGAATCGGCGAGACCCGGAAGCCCACCAAGATGACCCCGAGAATGAACGACGCGACTGCGGAAGTGAGGGTCAACTTCAAGACCCACATGAAGCCGTCGACATACGCCGACATATCTGCTGGATCAGAAAGGATGTCCACTACTTCACCTCCTCTGGCCGCGACGTCATGACGTCGGACAATTGTTGAGTTGTGCCGGATCGAGCACTGGCGGCTTCAAGCCGCTGGGGCCAAGGGCCTCCAGGAACGCCGCGTCATAGGTGCCATCAGCTGCCGAGGCGACGAGGATCTCGTTGATTCGGTTGCAGCCCGCGACGTCCTGTTTGGCAAGCCCGATCCCGTACGGCTCGCGCGAGAACTCGCGGCCGGTGAGCTTGAACTTCCCGACGTTGTGAGGTTGGGCCGCATACCCAGCGAGGATGATCGAATCGGTCGTGACGGCGTCCACACCGCCAGAGAGTGCGGTCACGCATTTGCTGTACGAGTCGAAGAGTTGAAGTTGCACGTCAGGGAAGTCCTTCTGCATCCGCAGAGCTGATGCAGAACCGGTGACCGAACACGCGATCAGGCCCGCCATGTCCTCGGGGCCGGTGATCGTCGAATCTGCCCGAACCAGCAGATCTTGGCCAGCGGTGTAGTACGGCCCGGCAAATGCGACGACCTTCTTGCGAGCGTCGTTGATGGTGTAGGTCGCCACGACAAGGTCGACGACACCGGTCTCAATGAACGGCTCACGGTTAATCGAGACGGTGGTCTTCCACTCAATGCCCTCTGGGGGTACCCCAAGTCCGGCAGCAATGATCTTGGCGATGTTGATGTCGTAGCCCTCGTACCCGTCGGGCGTCAACAGACTCAACCCCGGTTGGTCGGCCTTCACCCCGATGATGAGTTTGCCGGTCTTGGCCTTGGCGATGATCCCGCCGCTGTTTGTGGCGGCAGTGGCGCCAGACCCACCAGACCCCTCAGACTCCGACGAACTGCTTGAACACGCTGCCACCAGACCCATCACGGCGACCATCAGCACGGCAACGAACGCCGCACTCGCTGGGTGTCGGTTCCTAGTGGGGTTCATCGTGGCGCTCAATGCGTGAGAATCTTCGCGAGGAAGTCACGCGCGCGGTCGGACTTCGGGTTGGCAAAGAACTCTTCTGGCGTCGCCTGCTCGACGAGTTGGCCATCGGCCAAGAACGCAACGCGATTGGCGACGCTGCGAGCGAACCCCATCTCGTGGGTGACACAAACCATCGTCATCCCCTCCTCGGCAAGCGACACCATGACGTCGAGCACTTCCCCAACCATCTCCGGGTCCAGAGCGCTTGTGGGCTCGTCAAAGAGCATCGCCTTGGGCCGCATCGCGAGCGCTCGGGCGATCGCCACGCGCTGCTGCTGACCACCCGACAACTGCGCCGGGTACTTGCTTGCCTGACTGTCGATCCCAACTCGTTTGAGGAGGGCCATCGCGTGTTCTTTGGCTTCGGCAGGCTTTTCTTTGCGAACCTTGACCGGCCCAAGAGTGACGTTCTCAAGGATCGTCTTGTGCGCGAAGAGGTTGAACGACTGAAACACCATGCCCACGTCGGCGCGGAGCTTCGCCAACGATCGGCCTTCTGCAGGCAGCGGCTGTCCGTCAAATCGAATCTCACCATCGTTGATGGTTTCGAGGCGATTGATCGATCGGCACAGCGTCGACTTCCCGGATCCGGACGGCCCGAGCAGCACAACAACTTCACCACGTTCGATGTTCATCGTGATGTCTTTCAGCACGTGCAACTCGCCAAACCACTTGTTTACGTGG
>JBAYVO010000181.1:0-5114 GCA_041674545.1 Candidatus Nanopelagicales bacterium
CAAGTACCCAGCGTGGAATGCGAAGGGCAAGTATGCGAAGGGTGCAAAGGTGACCCACGCGGGCCAGAACTACCAATGCATCCAGGCCTACCAGGGCTGGGGCGACCCCAATTGGATCAACGCTCCTTCCCTCTGGAAGAAGATCAAGTAACACCACAACCGGATAGGCACCAACGCAACTGAGGTGGCGGATCAGCACCCCGAATGGGATGCTGATCCGCCACCATCCTGTGTGTCTGGGGGCGGGTGTGGCGTTGCGTTGAGGCCCGAGAATCGGGGATGGTGACCGTGACGCGGTCGCTCGCCGGGCGCCGAAACCGTGGGCGCGAGGAGGTTGAGGAGTGGGTAGCCTTCGTCCCGACGCGCCGGAAGGCACCCGCAGCACCTGGCACGTCGTTGGGTTCCTCGGAGTGCTCGCTGCATTGCAGGTGTCGGCCGTTGGTATCAACGGGACCGCGGTAGCGAACATCGCGGGCGACCTGGGAATCGCGGGCACGAGTGTAGCGACGGCTTCAAGCATCTCGGCGATCTCGGCCGCGGCGACGGCGATCTCAGCCGGGCGCGTTGCCGATCGCGTCGGGCGGCGGCGGGTGCTCATCGCCGGGCTTCTATTCGGCGCGTTTGGCAGCGTGATGACGACGATCGCACCTACGCAGGTGCTGTACTTCCTCGCTCAGGTGCTGATCGGCGTAGGGTTTGGCGCGACCTTCGGCGCGGCGTTTGCCTACCTGCACGCGGTCACGGGAGAGCCCAGGCTGCCGGGCGCGTTGGGCCTGTTTGGCGCAACCTTCGGCGGTGCCAGCCTCGCGTTCCTCCTGGTTGGCGACGCGCTGCCAGCGAACAGTGGGCGCCTTGGATTTGTCATCTTGGCGGTGGTGTCGATCCTGGCGGTCGCACTGGTTCCGCTCCTGTTGCCCGCTATTCCCGGACATGCGCCACCAGGGGCGGACTGGCTAGGACAGCTTCTGCTCGCGAGTGGAATCGCGAGTTTGCTTGTTGGATTGAGCCATATCGGGTTGGGGCAGTCGCCGTTCGTCTTCGCCGCTGTTGTGCTCGGCGTCGCAATGATGCTCGCCTTCTATGTGGCGGAGTCAAGGGCTACTGCGGCCTTCTTTCCCACAGCACTCTTCGAGAAGCCAGCGTTTCTTGCCGCTCTCCTTGCGGGGTTCATCTACAGCTTCGGGTTTGCGGCTGCGGTGTTCTCGGCAAGGTTTCTCTGGTCGACATTCTCCGCAGATCCAACGATTGCCGAGGTTGCTTGGCAAGCACCCCTGTGGTTGGCAGCAATTGCAGGCGCGTTTGTCACCGGTCGGCGGATGAGTGCATACACCGCGGTACGTGGCGCACTGTTCTTCGGAGCGATGCTCACCGCGATGGGATTGGTTGCGCTGGCGGCCGCGAGCCGAGAATCGACTGCGCTCGCCTGCGTTCCGGGACTGATCCTGATCGGTGCGGGTACGGGCGCAGTGTCGATCCCGTTTGGTTACCTCATCATCCGGTCTGCCCCGCTCGCAGCAGTTGGCCCGGTGACGGGATCGCGGCTGGCAATCGGCGAGGTCGGGTATGCGATCGCGTTGGCGATGATCACGGTGGTGCTTGGCCGCCTCACTATTGGTGAGGGCGTGGATCACGCATTGACCGTGGCCCTTGGAGTCGCGGCACTTGTCGTACTGATCGCGGGTGCGACCGCCGCACACCTGTTGCGGGGCACGGATTCGGTCGCGTCCGGGTCGTCGAGCGCCTAACGGGGAAGTGAGACTTCGGAGAGTGGGCTACCTGTGTCGATGAAGAGTTGCCCGGTCGGTGTGAGTGCATGCGAAATGCACTCCAACGCCGCATAGTGCAGTTTCGGATGGCGACCGTCGAGGGCCCCAACCCGGCACGCGAATGCAAGATGGAAGGGTCCAACACCTTCGGGCAGTGTGAAGTCTTCGACCGGCGAGCACAACGTCGACAAGGTTCCGGCCGCGATTTCACTCGCGCAGTTCCGATTGGTTGCCGAGATCCCCGTGGCCGAGCGGTCGAGGACCATGACGTGCCCATCCGGTCCGACCACGTGCGCGACAGCCCGCGCTGCCGCACCGGGGGCGCCGCCGATCTCGAGCACCCGAAGTCCAGGGCGCAGTGGTAGCGCATTCACCACTGCCTGCAGGCGTGGAGACAGCGGCCGAGTCATCATCGCGACTCACCTCTCTTTCGCGTCCAGATGTCCTTTCCAGCCTCACTGGATTGTTGCGGATACAGCTTCTCGACGCCGCCTCCCTTGCTCCCCGTTTGGTAGACACGCCCGGCAGGGCGGGCGTGTCTACCAAACGGGGAAGGTAGCGGGGGAGGCAGGGGCGGGCGGCAGGGGCGCGAAGGGGTGGGTGATTCCCCTAGGGTCGTCGGCTATGGGCGACGCACAAAAACCTGCCGGGTGGGACCTTCGGCGACTGCCAAGAGTCCTGTCATCAAACCCTGGCAATTTGGACTCGGTGAACCTCGGGCCGAACTGGTTCGCCTCGGTCATGGGCACCGGCATCATCGCCAATGCCTCCGCGACTTTGCCGATCATCGGCCCAAGCCTGCAGACGTTCGCGCTGGTCGTCTGGGTCGTTGCAGCCATCCTGCTCGTGGTACTGATCGTCGCCCAGATCGCCCAGTGGATCTCGAATCCCGCGATCTCAAAGGGACACTGGAACGACCCGGTGATGGCGCAGTTCTACGGCGCCCCACCGATGGCGATGCTGACAGTCGGCACTGGTGCGATGATCGTCGGCCACGAGCTCATCGGGCAAACCGCGGCGGAATGGCTTGCGTGGATCCTCTGGATCGCTGGGACGGCGACTGGCCTGTTGACCGCGGTCGTCATCCCCTACCGCCTCTTCACGAAATTCCAGATCCGCCCGGACGGTGCGTTCGGCGGCTGGTTAATGCCGGTGGTGCCACCGATGGTGTCGGCCACGGCCGGCGCGTTCCTCTTGCCCACTATCAGCTCGCAAGAGTGGCGCGAGACGATGATGTTCGCTTGCTACGCCATGTTCGGGATGAGCTTCTTCGCCTCCCTCATCATCATCACGCTCATCTGGAGCCGCCTCGCTCACTTCGGCTCAACGGGATCGGTACGCGTTCCGACGCTCTGGATCGTCCTGGGCCCGCTCGGCCAGTCGATCACAGCGGCGGGGCTGTTGGGCACTGCTGCGCTCACCGCGGTCGCGGCTCCGCTGTCCACCGCACTCAACGTTGCCTCAGTGATCTACGGCGTTCCTGTGTGGGGATTCGCGATCATGTGGGCATGCATCGCTGCCATGATGACGATCCGCACGATGCGGCGAAAGCTTCCGTTCGCGCTCACCTGGTGGAGCTTCACCTTCCCGGTCGGCACCGTCGTGACCGGCACAACACAACTGGCCAAGCACACCGAGCTCCCGGCGTTCGAATACCTGGCGATCGTGTTCTTTGTCTTCTTGTTGTGCGCGTGGGCAACCGTCGGGGTCCGGACGCTGCGAGGCGCCTACCGCACCGAGTTGTTGATTCCGCCGAAGAGTCCGCCGAACGCAATCTCACGCAAAGACGGCGACCCGGTTCACTAGCGGTCAGGTCTTAGCGATCCGGTGCCCGTGGACAGTGACGATAGGAACAACCCGGCCGCGAGGGACTAACCGAGACCGCCGCACACCAAGCGAAGAACCACAACCTGCACTTTGGCTTGCATCTCAATCCCAGCTCTGATTAGGTAAGCCTTACCTAATTTACGACCGGAGGTCAACAGGCTGTGCAACACATTGGCGAGCAGAAGATCGGGCACACAGAACACCTACGTCGACCGTCGGCGGCTGAGATCGCCCGCACGATCGTCGCGGGCCCGTACAGCGCCAACGTGCTCACAGATTGGATCGATACCAGTGTTGCCGTGAGCCACTGGGTCGACCAGGCTGGGCGGATCATGTTGTTCGTCAGCGATGGCCACCCGCTCGCGCGTGTTAGTTGCCTGCAGGCAAACACTTCCGCAGACCTCTGCGTCGACGCGGTGAGTGCACGGCCCGGGCCTGACCGGCGCACGGGTTCGGTGGAGGTCACCGGCCGACTCGCACCGGTTCCGCCGCAGACAGCAGCGGCGGCGTTGGCGAACCATGCCCGCCAGCGCGGCCTTGACGGCGTGAGTGAGTTGGGTCGCCTCTGGACGCTAGAACTTCGCCCCGACCACATCGACGTCGTTCTCCCAGCAGGTTCAGCGCGGGTCGACCTCGATGCCTACCGCGCCGCCTCACCCGATCCCCTCGCGGAGTCCGCGCATCGAATCGCCGAACACCTCAACGGCAGTCACCGTGAGGTACTTCTCGAACTCCTCCCTGGGGTGCCCGCGACCACCGCAGTGGCGATCGTCGGACTTGATCGATACGGCATCGACCTGCAGGTGGGCGATCACCTGCAGCGAGTATGTTTCAAGAACCCGCTGAGCCGCAAGGAGGAACTCGGACGCGAACTGTTTGAGCTACGGCGGCTTCGGGTACATGCCTAGTTAGGCCCTGAAAAAGTGTGAAGGTTGTCCTAACCGGCACAATCGAACTGACCACCCTGCCCATCAAATCCCCCCCCCAGTGGATGGAGTCCACCATGTTGAAGCCAGAACTCGTTGACAAGCTCAACGAACAGATCACCAGCGAAGCAAACGCCGCCCAGATCTATCTGCAGATGTGCCTGTGGTGTGAGGATCTCGGCCTTGCAGGCGCTGCAGCCTTCTTCCGCTCACACGTCTCCGAAGAGATGAGCCACCGCGACCGCCTCGTTGACTACATGATCGAGTGCGACGCCAAAGTTGCCCTCGAAGCAATCCCAGCGCCACGCGCCGACTACAAAGACCTCATCGAGGTCATCAACGTTGCGTACGCCCACGAACAAATGGTCACCAAGCAGATTCACGACCTTGCCCGGATCGCACTTGATGGCGATGACTTCAGCACCTTCAACATGTTGCAGTGGTTCATCGCCGAGCAGCGCGAAGAGCTCATGCTGTTCCGCGGCATCGTCGACTACATCCGCCTCTCCGGCTTCGACGGCACCGGCGGCGACGAGATGGTCAACATGAACAAGTACCTCGCAGGGTTGTCAGCAAGCCACGCAAGCTAGTCAAC
>JBAYVO010000182.1:0-5093 GCA_041674545.1 Candidatus Nanopelagicales bacterium
GTTCTCCCGAACTCCCGACAACGGCACCTGATGTGACCGCCACGTACCCGCGATCTGAACGCCGTCAACCTTGTCCGGCCCCGTCCAACCTTTGGGCGAGCGCAGCACGATCATGGGCCAGCGAACCGTGCCCATCGCCGGGGTGGTCGCAGCGTCCCGGGCAGCGAGCTGGATTGCCTTGATCTTGCCCCATGCCTGCGCGAGAACTGCCGCAAACCGTTCATGCATACCTGGCAGATCATCGCCTTCGACTTCAAGGACCTCATACCCGTGGCCTTGCATCAGCTCACGCAATTGCTGTGGATCCTTGCGGGCAAGCACGGTTGGTCCGGCAATCTTGTAGCCGTTCAGGTGGAGGATCGGCAGGACTGCCCCGTCGTGCCTGGGGTTGATGAACGAGACTCCCTTCCACGAACCCTCAAGCGTCGCGGTCTCGGCCTCGCCATCGCCCACAACCGCGATGGTCAAGAGTTCCGGGTTGTCCATCACCGAGCCGAACGCGTGCACCAAGACGTACCCGAGTTCGCCGCCCTCATGGATCGATCCGGGGGTCGTCACCGATGCGTGACTCGGAATCCCACCCGGCGCAGAGAACTGCCGGAACAACTCACGCATCCCGGGCTCGTCTTGGGTGATGTTCGGAAACGCCTCGGTGTAGGTGCCCTCGAGCCACGACGCCGCGACCAGCGCCGGACCACCGTGGCCGGGCCCTGCCATGTAGATCGATGACTGCCCCGTCGCGCGAATGAGTCGCGACGTGTGGGCGTAGATGAACGAGAGCCCGGGACTCGTGCCCCAATGACCGAGAAGCCTCGGTTTGATGTCCGCGACCGACAGCGGGCGTCGGACCAGCGGGTTGTCGCGCAGATATATCTGCCCGATCGTCAAGTAGTTCGCGGCCCGCCACCAGGCGTCGACGGATGCAAGCTCGTCGCCTTCGATTCGAGACAGCCGTGCGACGGACTCAGCAACGTCGGCCATCGCATCGTGATTATGATCGGTCAAGCTCATCGCATCTCCTCGTCGGAACGATCACGGCAGGCGTAACGCCTGACGCCTCAGCGCTTCACTACAACGCTATGGAGATGCGTGGGCAATTACTAGAGGCCAAATCGGACATAGCCACACATTGGCCGTACCGCCGAAGTCGCCGCAAATTTCTAGGGCGAACGTCCCGACTTCGCCCTGCCACTCGGAACTGCTAGTTCGTCGTGATCGGAAGTCGAGCTACGAGCTCAGTCCCACCGGTCGGGGGAGAGCTCAAGTGGATGGTGGCGCCTAGTTGCCTCATCTGGGCTATTCCGAGACCCGGGGTGAAGTCGGCACGAACGCCAGCGCCGTGGTCGACTGCACGAATCTCAATGTCATCACCGAAGAGCACAACTGACACCTCGATCCTTCGTGCTCGACCGTGCCGGACCGCATTGGTGACGGACTCACGGACGATGCCAACAACCGTGGTCACAACCGCACCGCCGAGCACGTTGACTCGAGTCGCCGTCGCCGGATCACATTCAATGCGGACATCAACGACGGGTGCCCAGTCCGTGATGATTCGGGCACACTCGGCGCCGAGATCAAGCTCGACGGCACACGTCGGCACGAGCAGGACATCAGTCAGGGATCGGCTCGCGTGCGCAAGCGCGTCGTGTGCCTCAGCCAAGCTCCGATCCACTCGCGGATCAGTAAGCGTGGTGCGCCCATCTTCAAGGTTCGTGGCCAACACGTCGAGCTGCAACGCAACGGCGATTAGGCGGCTCTGGATGCTCCCGTGGAGCAGGCGAGCAATCTCTTGGCGGATACCCGCTTCGTCTTGGCGCAGGCGTTCGGTATGCCAGCTCAGCGTTGCCACCGCCGACTGCAGATCCGTCATCGCCGACTGCCATCCCGTCAGCACTGCCGCGAGCAGCGCGAACATTGACCCAATGCCGACCAACGCCAACATGAAGGTCGCCGCCAACGTCTTAGCTTCTTGCGGACTGTCAGTCCAGGGCACTAGCAATCCCGTGCCCAATCCCACCACCAGGTAGATCGCGAGAACAGCAACTACTCGGATCGGGGCATTGCGTCGACGGAGCACCGGCGTCAAGAATCGGTCAGCGGCGCGGAAGGCAAGCCAGATGATGGCAACTACGAAGAACAGCCGAGCCACACCAACTCGAGGTCCGTCACGCAAGATGGTGATCATTCCCCAGGCAGCCAGGCAATAGAGCGCGACCGCCGATGCCCAGAACGGTCGCACATACGAGGCTGAAGCGATCGTTTCAATCGATCGACGGAACGCACGCCTTAGGAGTTGCCGTTGCTGTGGCGTGGTGTTGCTAGCAGACGATTCAATCGTGACGGATTCTGCAATGACTCCTGGCTCACCTCGGGCGATGGCATGGCTCAGGCTGCGGATTACGAGATTGGCGCGACTGCGAAGCTGATCGGCGACGATTCGCAGCGCTTCGACCGTGGGGTTGACCCGCAGGTCGGCAAGCGTCGATTCCGCCGAGAGCATCTCGCTGCCGATCCGCAGGTCAGCGGATTCCAGCAGCGAGCGCCGCATCCGCTCGACCGACTCCGCATACCCCACACGTGCTAGCCGCACTTGTTCACTTCGGCTGCGCAGTTCAGCCATCGCGATCTGATGTCGGGCGTAGACGTCTAGCGCGATGGCGAGGACAGCCAAGGTTATGAGTCCCGTTATCGCCCGCGCTGTGAGAGTCCCTGACGTCCAGAAGCTTCGATGGTCTGTCACTGCGATAACCAGGCAGAGCGCGAGGCTGATGAACGCGTAGGTCACGATCGTGAGCGCAGCCGGGACGCCTGTCGTTAAACGCCGACGTAACCACGTCTTTGCCGCCGCGGTCATGACGACTGCCGTAACAACAGCCATCAGTAGCAGTTGGCCCAGGAACTGCCACATGGATACCGGACCCACGACCCACAAGTCGGCGATGCCGCGGGCAACCAAGGTGATCATGAATCCGACATACAACCCACGGGAGACTGCCCGCGGCCCAGTGAGGGCACGCCTAACGGACTGCCAGCCAAGTAGCGGCGCTTGTCGCTTCATCGGGATTCGACTTTGGCACCCAGATACAGACGGGTGGCCTCCACCCGGGGGTTCATGCCCGGCGCGGTAGGCAATGCCAACGCCTTGTACAACCGGGCAACCAGGCGCTCCACTGATCGCGGGGTGCAGCTTCGCTCAAGTGCGATCTGTTCGTTCGTCAACCCGGCCGCGATCATCCGGAGTAGTCCCGCTTGATCGGCAGTGAGATCGTCGCGTCCAGTCGGGGCAGCATTTGGCGGCCGATCAGCAATCGCCGCCGAGATCGCAGTTTCGATGTCGTGCGCGCTCCGCAGATCCGATTTGGAGACAAAGGTGAAATGCCCGTCCGGTAGGTCGGCCCGTGGATCCAACATGCTGATCGACCGGTGCACGCTGATGATGACAATCGCCGCCCACGGGCACTGGTCGCGAACGGCTCGCGCGACCTCGATGCCGTTGGGCCCTTCGCCCAAGTCCAGGTCAATCAGCGCCAAGTCAACGTCGAACTCGCCAGCGATGTCGATCGCCTCCCGCGCGGTAACGGCACGTTCAACCTCGAAGCCCAAATCGCTCACCAGTGATGCCAGGAGCGCTCCGGAGAAGGAGTCGTCCTCCACCACGAGCGCATTGCGGCTATCGCCGTCGGGGCAGTGCACTGAGTTCGTCATGGGGCTATTCTCCGCTCTCCGCGTGGCCTGAAGCTCGATCCACGACGACCCACTCGGGTGAAGATTACCGCCTCATCCGGCAACTCCTACGCTGAATGATGGTCCGGCGAAGGAGAAAACCGACTATCAACGGGGAGTGCCGATTCGAGTCTGATTGGGTCAGTCTCACCTGTCGTGAACGTCTAGGTGGAGTGATCAGAATGAACGCACGTGCCCGGCTCGGCCGCCGCAACATTGCCGCCCAGATATCCGCGATCGCGTTGGTCGCGGGCGCATTCGCCGGACTGTCCGCGACTACCGCCGCAGCCGATGAGTTTGACTTTGTCAACTCATCGCCGTCGATCTACATTGTCAACGAAGAGCTCACTTTCACGCCAGAGAACGAAGGCTCAGCTGCGCCACAGACGATCGAGGTCGAAGTTGAGGACGAAAACTCTGTTCAGGACATCGACTATGTCCGCGTGTGCCTCTACCGCAACGTCCAAGGCGGAACCAACAACGGAACCTCCAACTGCGCTGTCGATGCGAACTTGAACCCCCAGAAGACTATTCGACTCCTGTGGTCAACGGACACCCCAACCTCGTCAGGTAGCGGCCAGTTCGAGGTTGATGCAAACCCAGACGGAAGCCCTGGGTTTTACACCCTGAGCGGCACAGAATCCGCGAACTACGTGCCGACCAGCGAGTTCATGGGAATTTCATTCCCGCTGAAGGTCAGCGAAGCGATGATGAATGGTCGATGGACCATCTCTGCAACGGCAGTGGATCGCAGCGGAGGCAACGCTACAACGACCCAAAATGCGCAGACCGACACGTACTTCAGCGTAGACACGAACCGTGCCAGCGTCGACTACGGCAGCATCGACATGTTCGACGTCCCGTTGTACCCGGGCCCCAACCAAACCGTGGACGGCGCGGATGACCCGATGGTCACCGACGCAACGTCCGTCAACAGAAGTAGTGGGGTCTTTCAGTCGAACGTCGATTCTTCGCAGCTCACTATGGCTGTCGCACCGATGACGGGCTCTGCGGAGACTCCGGTCACGATGACCAATGCCGGTGGCGCGGCAGGTTCGGCCGTCAACGGTGCGCGGGCATTCGCGATGGACTGCCGTCCCGCGGAGGATCTCACCCTGAATGTCTCGACGTGGCGCATCAATACCGCTGTAGACACCGACACCGTCCGGCTGAGCGCGGGCGGCGTGACACTGGAGAACAACGTCTTCGCTGGGGGCATCGCTGAAGGCGGATCCAGCGGGGGCTACGTCAACTCATGTCAGTTGATCGTTAGTGAAAATCAACTTCCCGCCCAGGAATACAGCGGCGTGGTTTCGATGGGGATCGGCGCAGCGAACTGATCACTGTGAGGACTGTTCGCTGGGCGA
>JBAYVO010000183.1:0-5092 GCA_041674545.1 Candidatus Nanopelagicales bacterium
CGAGGAGTTGAGCGAGTGCGCGACCAATCGTCGACTTCCCGGCACCTGGAACGCCAACAAGTGCCACAACGACAGTCACTTGATCGTCAGGCCTTCCAAGTACGACTGCGCGTTTCGACGAGTCTCGCCGAGGCTGTCGCCGCCGAACTTCTCGAGCGCGACGTCTGCGATCGTCAATGCGACCATCGCTTCAGCAACAATGCCGGCAGCAGGCACGGCACAAACGTCGGAGCGCTGATTGTGCGCAGTAGTTTGTTCGCCGGTCGCAGTATCAACGGTCCGCAGCGCGCGCGGCACCGTTGAGATCGGCTTCATCGCCGCCCGAACCCGCAGTGTCTCCCCCGTGCTCATCCCGCCTTCGGTTCCGCCGGAGCGCCCAGAAGCACGCCGGATCCCGTCTGACGTTTGGAGAATCTCATCGTGAGCCGCCGAACCTCGGGTCGCTGCGAGTTCAAATCCATCACCAAGTTCGACACCCTTGATGGCTTGAATACCCATGAGTGCGCCAGCAAGGCGCGAGTCGAGACGTCGGTCCCAGTGGACGTGCGATCCCAGGCCCGGCGGAAGACCATGAACAACTACCTCTACGACACCACCGAGGGTGTCGCCTTCCTTGCGCGCCAAGTCGATCTCCGCCTGCATTGCCGTGCTCGCAGCAGCGTCCAGGCAGCGCACCGGATCTTCGTCAAGCGCCGCAACATCGGCGATGGTCGGCAGAATTGTCGAGGTGGACTTCACTGTCCCCAAGGACACGACATGGCTGACGACAGTCACACCAAGTGCGGATTCGAGGAACGAACGCGCGACCGCGCCAAGCGCAACTCGCGCGGCGGTCTCGCGTGCGCTCGCCCGCTCAAGAATGGGGCGCGCATCGTCGAAGTCGTACTTCTGCATGCCCGCTAGGTCGGCGTGACCTGGACGCGGACGTGTGAGAGGCGCGTTGCGGGCAATTCCGGCCAGATCGTCGGCGCTGACGGGATCCGCGGACATCACCACATCCCATTTGGGCCATTCGGAGTTCGCGACCTCAATGGCGATCGGGCCGCCTTGTGACAAGCCGTGGCGTACCCCACCTGCGAGGGTCACCTTGTCTTGTTCAAACTTCATTCGGGCGCCACGGCCAGCACCTAAACGGCGGCGCGCGAGGTCTTCGGATACCGAATCTGTAGTGACCGGAACCCCGGCCGGTAAGCCTTCCAGGATTGCGACGAGCGCGGGACCATGGGATTCACCAGCAGTTAGCCATCTGAGCATGATGCTAAGTGTTTCACGCCGACTAAGGTTCGCGCCCAGCCGATGTCAGGACCGGCCATCAGATTGCCGCAAGACCCCGCATTAGCGGGACCGTGAACAACAAGGCGGTCAGCGCGCCGACGAACATAAACGGACCGAACGGGATCGCAGTCTTTCGACCCGCGCGGCCAATCAACATGAGTCCGATCCCGACAAACGCGCCCACGAAGAAGGCGGCGAAGAATCCGACAAAGACGAATGCCCAGCCGATGTATCCCAGAACGAGACCAAGAATTCCCGCGAGCTTCACGTCGCCCATTCCCATGCCCGCCGGGTAAATCAACGCAAGCAAGAAGTAGCCAGCGAACATTGCTAGTCCCCCGAGCCAGGCGCGAAGGTAGGCATCCCATTGCCCATATGCCAATGCAGGGAGCAGCAAAGCAACCGCAACCACGACGTACGAAGGCAAGGTCAATGCGTCGGGCAAGCGATGGTGCTCGATGTCGATGAAGCTCAGAATCGCGCCAACCAACGCAACCCACAGCCAGGCAACCAACGTCCAACGAACTCCGACACCCCACGCAGTCAACCCCGCACCGACCGCCGTCACGAACACATAGATGGCCCGCTTGTTGGCAATGGTCAGACCGGTGGTGCGTTGAGCGATGTGAGGCGCGTAGTAGCCGACCACTGCGCCAAGCACTGCGGAGAAAAGGGAGATCGCCATTCGCACTCGTTCACCCTAGGGCAGGCACAGGTGAAACCGCCCAGGTTCGCAGCCGCTGTGGATATCCAGGACCTCGGACTAGCGGCCCAGCGCAGCGAGACCCGCCGCGAGCATCACATCTAGCGGGGCGGGACGCCCGGTCATGAGCTCGACCTGGCGCCCTGCCTGACCAACAAGCATCTCCAGACCGGACACCACGTGCCCACCTGCGTCCGCCCAGGCTGTAGCGAGTGACGTCGGCCAAGGCGAATAGACGACGTCGAGGAGCACCCCGGGGGTCGTCGGGAGTGCAGACACCAGAACATCAGCGACGTTTCGTGGTGTCGTTGACACCACAACGTCGCTCGCAAGCACGGGCGCCGGGTCATCCCAGGAGTGCCCAACCAGGTGAACACCGAAAGCTTCAGCAACCTCGCGGAGGCCTTCGATTGCCTCGGCACGGCGAGCGACGACGTGGATCTCAGTGACACCAAGCTGTGTCAGCGCCGCAATGGCCGATCTCGCAGTAGCTCCCGCCCCGACAATCCCGGCGTTCGTGCCTTCCGCGCCGCTGTTCGCTGCCGCAATCCCCGCGCGCTTGAGCGCCCACACAATTCCTTCAGGGTCCGTGTTGTCCGCTTCTATCGACCCACCCCGAAAGACCAGCGTGTTGGCAGCGCGAGTCTTGCGCGCGACATCGGATGCGATGTCCGCCGCGGCTAGGCCAACCTCCTTCAACGGCATGGTCAGCGAAAGCCCACCGAATGCCGGATCTGCCTGTATCTCGTCCAACACTTGCGCGAACCGGTCAACCGTGACGTCGATCGAGCCGTACTCCCAGTCCACCCCGAGCGCACCGTACGCCGCTTGATGCAGGATCGGACTCAGCGAGTGCGCAATTGGCGACCCCAACACTGCGGCCCGTCGAACCTGCGTCACTGGCCAGTGCTTTCTCGCCACTTCTGTTCGGCTGCCTTTTGTTCCTCGAAAGTGTCGGAGAACTTCGTGAAGTTGCGATCCGAGACGAAGTACAACCAGTCCCCATCAGCCGGGTTCAGCGCGGCCTCGATTGCGGCCACACCAGGATTGTTGATCGGCGTCGGTGGAAGGCCCTTGTTCTTGTGGGTGTTGTACGGCCCGTCTGCACCGAGCTCCTCCGCGCTGAGGTTCAAGTCCGAACTGTTCTGCGCGTAGTTGATGGTGGAGTCCATTTGCAACCGACCTTGGATGTACTCCGACTTACACGCGGGCAAGGTGCACGCGAGTCGGTTGTAGATGACGCGGGCGACCTTCGCGAAGTCCCCTGGTTGCGCCTCTGCCTCAAGAATGCTGGCGATCGTCAGGATCGAGTAAGGCGTTTGCCCGACTGCGGCAGCCTTGCGCTCCAGACTAATCTCGGCTGAGACTTCCTTGAACTTCGTCACCATTGCCTTGAACTGGGCGGTCGCGGGCATTCCAGGCTCGAAGTCGTAGGTCGCTGGGAAGAGGAAGCCCTCGACGTGGTTTTTTGCCCATGCTGGTAGCCCAATGTCGGACGGGTCGTTGATGACTTCTTCATAGTCTTCTAGCGCAACGCCAGTGGCTTGCGAGGCGATCTCAGCGACTCGATTTGCGCGCGTGCCTTCCGGGATGACGACGACGCCGGCCTTATTCGTCGGGTCAGTCAACAGATCAAGTGCGGCTTGAGCGCTCATTTGGAGCTTCATCTGGAAGACGCCCGCTTGAATCGATCTGGCCTTGGGGTCGTCGCTTGCGGCTTCTACGAACGCCTCGGACGACATCACCACGTCCTTGCTGGCCAACGTGCCGCCGATGCTGGAAATCGACTGTCCTGGTTCGATCTTGATGATCACCGAACCGGTGCCGTCTCCCTCGTAGTTAGGCGCGGACTTCATCACCGTCGAATAGGCGAACCACATCGCCGCGACGAGTAGGGCAATCACGACCAAGAGCGCGATCCACACGACTGCCTTGCCGCGCTTGCGTGGTGGTGGGCCCCCATCGGGTGCCGCTGCCGTCATGGTCAGGCCAACCTGGCTCATGGCGTCCTCACTGTTGTGCCGAGCGGTTCACCGGATTGGCGCTCGGACTCTAATGCGTGTTGAACGATAACCACCGCGGCGGCCTGATCAATGACCCCGCGGCTCTGGCGAGTCGTAATTCCGGAATCACGCAGGCTTCTTTGAGCTTGAACGGTCGTCAGGCGTTCGTCAACAAGTTTGACTGGAGTTGGATGAACCTGAACTGCAAGTTCTTCGGCGTAGGCCCGCGCCAAGTCGGCTGCTTTGCCCGGCTTCCCCGACAAACCCAGTGGCAAGCCAACCAAGACTTCGAGTGCTTCGTACTCGCGCACCATCTCGCATACCGCCGGAATGTCCGCTTTCCCCCGTTTGAGGGTCTCGACGGGGAATGCCAGCGTGCCCGCTGGGTCACTGCGTGCGACGCCGACGCGGACTTGCCCAACATCGATGCCGAGCCTGACTCCTGAACGCACTACTGCGCAGCGCCCCAGCGTTCACCGAGGTATGCCTGAGCAGCGGCAAATGCATCGGCGATCCCCTTCACATTCGTACCGCCACCTTGAGCCACGTCTGCCTTTCCGCCGCCCCTTCCGTCCACTAGTGGCAGAGCTGCTGCCAGAAGCTCCTTCGCAGTGACCCCTGCTGACTGGGCTGCCTTGTTCGCCATCGCCACGAGCGCAACCTTGCCTGCGTCTGTGGCCGCTCCTAGCCAAACTGCTGGCGCATCGGGTCGTTGGTTCTTGTTTGCCCGTTGTACGAGCTCACGTAGGTCGCCGCCGCTCGTGCCAGGGGGCGCCTCGAACAGCCAACCTTGGCCTGCACCGAACGTGAACGGTTGACCAATCATCTCGTCCACGTTGTCTGCCAAAGATGCTTTTTTGATCTTGTCAAGCTCGCGTTCGGCATCCTTGAGTCGCGTCACCATGTCAGCGACGCGTTGAGGCAAGTCGCTGGCACCCACATTGAGGAGGTCGGTCAATTGCGTGACGAGGTCGCGTTCACGAGCGAGGTACTCAAACGCTGGAAGTCCGACAGTGGCCTCTACCCGCCGCGTTCCTGATCCGATCGATGACTCCCCGGTGACGGCGATGGGTCCAATTTGTGCACTCGACGCGACGTGCGTGCCACCACA
>JBAYVO010000184.1:0-5075 GCA_041674545.1 Candidatus Nanopelagicales bacterium
AGCCGCGAACATCGCGTTCACCGACAACGCAGGCAACAACACCATCGCACTCACCGGAACCGGAACGAGCCCTGAATTTTCCGCCTCCCCAGCATCCAAAGACTACGGATCCGCCAACACCGGGACCACCGCGACTGCCCAAACATTCACCATAACCAACACCGGCGACGCACCCCTCACGATCAGCGCCGTCACTCTCGCGGGTGCAAACCCTGGTCAATTCACCCTCGCCGACGGTGCTGCTGACACCTGCACCGGACAGTCGATCATTCCTTCCGCCACGTGTGAAGTCAAAGCCACCTTCAGCCCCACCAGTACCGGAGCCAAGACAGCGAGCATTACGTTCACGGACAATGCCGGCAACAACACCATCGACCTGGCCGGCACGTCCACCGAACCTGGATTCTCTGCAGACCCAGAATCCAAGGATTTCGGCTCACAGAGCATCGCAACCACAACGACCGAAGTCTTCACGATTACCAATGACCGCGATGGACCACTAACGATCAGCGCCGTCGGGTTGACCGGCGCGAACCCCAATCAGTTTGCACTGACGGGTGGTGGTGCCGACACGTGCACCGGCCAGACCATCGCAGCGGCACAGACCTGCGAGGTTGAGGCAAGCTTCAGCCCGACCAGCACTGGTACGAAGACTGCGAACATCAGTTTCACCGACAACGCGGGCGACAACAGCATCACTTTGTCAGGCACCGGGACGGCAGGCGTGTTCTCTGCCAGCCCGTCGTCAAAGGAGTTCGGAGCTCAAGAGGTTGGGACGACGACCGCACAAATGTTCACCGTCACCAACACCGGCGATGGCCCACTGATCGTCTCGGCAGTCGACTTGACCGGGATGAACCCAGGACAGTTCAGCGTCGCCACCGGAACATCCGATACCTGTAGCGGACAAACGCTCGCACCCTTCGATACATGCACGGTTGAGGCAAGCTTCTCGCCCACAAGCAGCGGCGACAAGTCCGCGAACCTAGCGTTCACCGACAGCGATGGTGGCCACGACGTCGCACTCTCCGGAACTGGAGAGTCCACCAACAACTTGCCACCTGAGCTGGTGCTTGAATGCCCAACAGGATCATGTGCGGGAGTCGACCTTCGGGGAATCAACCTTGCGGGTGTGGACGCATCAGGCGTTGATTTCAAGGGCGCGAACCTTGCGGGTGCGAACCTGACGCAGACGCAGCTCGTTGCCGCCGACTTCCGCGGCGCCGACCTTGTGCGAGTCAACGCCACATCTGCAGACTTCCGCAGCGCGCGAATGCAAAGGGCCCGGTTCTCGAAGCCACTGCCAGTCGGTCGAGGCGACATGGTCACCAAACAATTCGCTGCCGCCAAGCTCACCGGAGCCAACTTCCGGAATGCCAACCTCACAAAGGCGATCATGGAAGGTGTCGACATTCGTCGCGCCAACCTTCGCAACGTGCGAGCTGATCGGGTGAAGCTCTCGTTCGCCAAGGTTCAACGGGCGAACTTCTCGGGCGCCGGGCTTCGCTACGGCAATTTCTCTAACGCTAACTGCGCCCGCGCATCATTCGCCCGTGCCGACCTGTTCAAGGCTCGCTTCACCTCAGCGAACCTCAAAGGCGCAACCTTCCGCGGCGCCAAGGGCCTCAAGACCACCTTCAGGTAGGCGCGGGACCACCCCTTCCCCCGTTTGGTAAACACGCCCGGCCTGTCGGGCGTGT
This sequence comes from Candidatus Nanopelagicales bacterium, assembly GCA_041674545.1. Classification (GTDB taxonomy): domain Bacteria; phylum Actinomycetota; class Actinomycetes; order S36-B12; family UBA10799; genus UBA10799. The sequence continues at coordinate 1,701 of JBAYVO010000184.1, forward strand.
TTACCAAACGGGGGAAGGGGTGGGGGCGCCTGGCACGGCTGTTTGAGTCTCGGGCTGTGGATAGCGTCAGCGGGGTTCGAGGGGTTTGGCGCAAGATCAGCAGATGCCATTTTCAGACCAGGCGATGCGCGAACTGCGACGGTTTGCCATTCGGAACCACGGGGTGTTCAAGCCCGGCGACGCAGCACAGTTCGGCGTTACTGAACACCAGCTTCGGCGCGGATTCGCTCAGCAGTTGTGGGTTCCATACCGGGGCGCTTTGATCCTGAGCGAGGCGCCCGATTCCTACCAAGCCCGATTGGCGGCAGACTTGCTACGTTCGGGCGGCACCGCAGCCGTTACCGGACCGAGCGCGCTGCGTCTGTACGGCTTCGGCACACCGCCGCAGGACCCATGGCACCGGAGGTTCCCACACCCGACGGGAGCGAGCTTCATCAGCGTCCCGACAGGATTTCACGCCCAAATCGCCGATGTCGTCTTCCTCCGCGAGACCGAATTTCCTGCGCCGATTGAAGTGGTCGGGACCTTGCCCGTCGTCGCACGAGACCGAGCGATCATCGACACCGTCCGTCTCCTCGGATGGGTCCGATCGAGAAACGTCGTCTTTCGAGCACTGCAGGTCGGCTGGGTCTCAGCCGCGACCCTGGGTGACGCGGCTGAAACGCTCAAACGTCGAAAAGGGAATCGGGAACTAAGACGTGCCGCCGCAGCAGCCAGCTCCGGAAGCCATGCACAGTCGGAACTATTGGCTCAGCGGCTGCTCAGGCGATCCGGTCTGAGGGACTTTGAGGCCAACTTCGAAGTCCGCGATGCCCACGGGCTCATCGGATACGTAGACATCGCATTCGTCGCTGCACGGGTCGCCGTTGAAATCGACGGGCAGGCGTGGCACGTCGACAATTCAAGATTTCAAAATGACCGAAGGCGGCAAAATCGACTCACCAACGCGGGCTGGCAGGTATTGCGCTTCACGTGGTCTGACTTGAAGGACCGCCCAAGCGAAGTCATCCGAATCGTGACCGAAGCACTCGCCTCCGCAGATACCGACCTCGTTTGGTAAAAACGCCCGGCAGGTCGGGCGTGTTTACCAAACGGGGAGGGTTACGGGGTTTCGGTGGCTGAGGGGGAGTCGGTTGCCGATGCCGTCGCGGAGGGCGAGTCTGTGGCGGTCGGAGTGCTCGAATCGGAGTCTGATGGCGAAGGTGAATCCGTCGGAGTCGGAGACTCTGACGCTGACGGCGAGGTGCTCGGCGGCGGCGTGCTAGCGACCGAGGCGGACCCAGTACCGCCAGTGATATTTGGCTCTGGAACAACGGGCGGCGGTAGGTTCACGTCGTTGCTGCGATCGAGCGACTGCGAGCCGCGACTCGGTGCCACATCGCTATTGCGCGCTACCTGCGGGGCCACACGTTCCGGATCCGGGCTCGTTTGTTGCGCGGTTGCGCGAGCTGCGGCTTCAGCCTGCTCCGGCGTCACCTTCGCCGGGTCAACGGTCTCTTCAGTGATCCGCAATGACTCAGTCGAACTCTCCGTGCCAGCAGTGACGGCCCCAAGGATCTGGGTGTTCACCGCCGTCGCGAGAACGCCGGCAGCCAGCACGCCCGTGATGGACAAGGCGGTGACAACTCGAACTGACTTCATCGCGCTCACCCACCTCACGTTCATCGGTCCACTGACACTTCTACTCGGCTCGCGCACAAGGCGACTTCACCGATCTGTGGCATTCGCGTACGTTCACACCCAGGGTGACAAGCCCCCAAGGCACCGAACGGCCACGCAACACCTACTCAATATTCAAAGGTAGCCCCACATCCACCCAAAACGTAGGGGCGGATGCCCAAGAATCACCCAAATCTCGCGGTGCACCGGGTCCCCCGATGAGCCAAAGTCGCATAACGTAGACGTCTAGGGCGCAGTCATGCGGTCTAGACAACGCCTAATGAATGGGGAATCCCGTGCGCGTGCTTCTGGTTGAAGACGATCCGGCCGTTGCTGGTGGCGTGAAAGACGGACTCTCGACGAACGGCTACACCGTCGATCACGTCTCAACGGGTACCGCCGCGATGGCTGCCATTGCTAGCGAACCCACGCCCGACATCGTGCTGTTGGACCTCGGGCTGCCCGACATGGATGGCCAAGACGTCTGCCGGTCAATTCGCAGTGACTCCCAAATCCCCATCATCGTGATTAGCGCGCGCGGCGACGAAGTCGACAAGGTTGTCGGCCTGGAACTCGGCGCAGACGACTACCTTGCCAAACCGTTCGGAATCCGTGAACTCATCGCTCGAATGCGAGCCGTGACCCGCCGCTCCGGGAGCGGCGCAGCCTCCAACGCGCCCAACCCAGTCAGTGGCCAACAGCAGATCGGCACGTTGCTCATTGACCGCCGTGCGCAGCGGGTCTACCTCGCGGACGCGGAAGTCACCCTCACGGCCAAGGAATTCGCCCTGCTGAGCTTTCTCGCTGAAGACCCAGGTGCGGTCTGCCGCCGCACGGACATCCTCAGCCAAGTCTGGGAAACCGACTGGTACGGACCGACCAAGACCGTTGACGCTCACGTCGCCTCCATCCGCAAGAAGCTCGGCGAAGCAAAGTGGATTGAGTCAGTCCGCGGTGTCGGTTTCCGACTTGGAAACCCAGACGAAGAAGACGCAGCGGCAGCACCTGCCGGGCCACTTGCGCTATAGCCTCCTTGATCACTTCTACATGTGGTGAGAGAGTCACCGAATGAAGTTGCGGTTGGTGGCGGTGCTCGTTGCGCTGACGGCGTTGGTTTTGCTGGTCCAGGACGTCCCGCTCGCCTTGTACCTGCGTTCGATCGAAAGCAACCGAATCACCACGGAGTTGCAGCGCGACGCGTTTGTGATCGCGGGTCGGTCCGAAGCTGCGCTCGCCGACGGCACCGCCCAAAACAACGCTCCGCTCACCGCGATGTTGATGTCCTATTCAAGGGCAGAAGACGCCGAAGTTCTCGTCGTGGATGCGAACGAAGTCGTGGTGGCTGCAAGTAACCCCGCAACGCAAGTGGGACGCAAGCTCCAGGACCGCCCCGAACTGCAGAGCGCGCTGAGCGGCGATACCGCATCGGGGGAAAAGACTGCTACCGCAAGCATGAGTGGAATCGGCGTACTGTACGTCGCAGTTCCGGTGCTCAGCGGCGCTCGAACGCTTGGCGCCGTGCGGCTGACGTATCCGGCAAGCAACCTCGATGAACGCGTGAACGAACGTGTCAAAGGCCTAGCGATCGTGGCGGGACTGACCTTGCTCGCCGCTATCGCAGTTGCATTCCTGCTGGCAGCGACGATCACCCGGCCGATCCGCCGACTACAAGAGACCACCGCCCAACTCGCCAGCGGGGACCTCACCGCACGTGCG
>JBAYVO010000185.1:0-5044 GCA_041674545.1 Candidatus Nanopelagicales bacterium
CCTCAGCCCGCGCAGCCGTACCAAGCGCGGCGAAGTCTGCATCGATCGTCGTGCGCAAGCGTTCCAGCGACGCGCGGTGCTGACTCGCGGACCCCATCTCCACCGCACCCGTCGCGCCTGGGTCATCCATCGAATTCACGGTCGCGACGATGCGGGTCCCAACACGATGAGCCGCGGCTAGCATCGCGTCACCTGACGCCGCACAACTGTTCGGCAGCTGCCCAAACAACGCCAGCCCTCGCAACACCTCGCCGAAGTAGTTGAGCGTGGTCGCGACGTTGATCGTGGTCACCAACGCGTCGCGACTCTCAAGCCCCGGACCTCGCTGGCTATACGCCAGATCAAAGGACTCGCTCGCCCGCTGCACGGCATCGGCCGATCGATCTGCGAGGAACTGCGCGTGCGCTTGCGAGGTCTTTCCATCGACGATCTGCTCGTACCCGAACATGACGAAATTCGTCGACGCGTATATCGCCTTGCGAGCCGTCCGGTAGACCATCGGCGCAACACCATGTGGCCACATCAGCAGGCTGACGAAGAGGCTGACCCCAATCCCGATCAGCACATCGGCGAGCCGCCACTCCGCGGTGCCCAACTCACCCGGTGACGTAATTCCCAGCAGCACGATGACGAAGAGCGAAAACGACGCCTGCCCGATCATAAATGAGATGGCGCCCGGGGTGTAGGCGGCCAGGAACGCGACGACCGGTAGCAACAACCACAGCGGTAGCGAGTTCGCACCGATCGCTAGCACCAGCACGCTACCGACGGCGAACCCGATGATCGTGCCGATCACCATCTGCCAAGCGACCCGGCGAGTGCCGGAAGCATCGAACTTGAGGGCAACCAATGCACCCAGCGACGCCCAGAAGCCGTGATCCGCACCGAGAGTCGTGACGACGTAGACCGTCAGCGTGATCGCCACGCTTGTGCGGATCGCAGTGCGCAACCATGGCGAGTGGATCGAGAACTGTCGGGCGAGCAGAGTCGCAGGGCTCACACGCTGGTCGGGCTCAAGGATCTCGCGCCCGGCAAGTGTGACGATGTCTTCATCAGGCCGCATCTGTTTGGCCTGCGCGCGCACCGACTTTGCCGGGTCCATCGCGCCACGCACGTAGATCGACATCGCCTCGACGGTCAATGAAATCGTGCGAACGGTGGCCGAGATTTCGACGCCTGGTCGAACCTTCTGCGCCTGCCCGCTACTCAACGTTCGACCACACCAGTCCGCGAGTTGCTCTGCATGCTCTTCGCGCTTGGCATCGAGCGCGGTTGGGTTGGGGATCACGTCGCCGGTCCGCATCGCTCGCGCAGATTCCTGTAGCGAGGTGACGATCGCTGCATTCAGTTGCGCATCAATCGGCCCGAGTTCTGGCTCTTGGTCATGGGTGAACTCCAAGGTCGTTATCAGGCGACTGGCCTCATCGATTGCTTGCATGAGGGACCGGTCACGCGCGGTGCCAGCGCCGGGGCGCGCGAGTTGGCCGTCATACGCTTCGTGAAGTGCCTTGTCGGCGTCAAGCAGGTTCGAAAACGCAGCTGCACGGGCGGGCGGATCCTCAAGGTTCGACATAACGTCGGCAGCAGCAGCCAGCACATCTGCCAACCGCAGCCGCAACTTGCTGCGGAAGTACATCGGCCAGAGCGTGACCGAACCGATGGTCGCGACCGTCGCGCCGATTGCCCAGCCGCCCGCAGTCGCAAAAGCTTCGCTCGGATTCGGAGCAGCGGTTGCCGCAAAAACCCACGGCAAGATGGCCGCTGCCGTCGCCGCCGCGAAGTAGCCGCGCAGCACTGCGGAGTAGGCGATAACGAACACGATTACGACAGTTGCTCCGACGATCACCCACTGCCATTGCGCGAGGTATGACCCCAATGCAACGAGCACGACACCGTTGAGTCCGAGCAGTGCATTGGCCGTGAATCGGGCTTTGCGTGGACCGCCAAGATCGGCGAACGCAAGCATCGAGAAGCACGCGAACGCCGCGGCCAGAGCGGAGTGCGTCCAGCCGAGCACCACCTGCAGAACGAAGTAGGTCACTGGCACGAGTAGCGCCACCCGGAGCGCGCGGCGCAGGATCACATTCCCGGGGTCATGCATGCGCAGAGAATGGCAGAAACCGGCGACCTCCCGCTGATTACCGGTGCAGGTGCGCACCGCTGGTTGGCGTGTTCGACGACATCGGCGGTTCGTTCGCCGGAAGTTGATTAACGATGGAGACCCGTCGCGTTGACGGACCTTCGGAGTGCCTAGCGGCGGGCCTTCCCCGAATTCGGAGAGATCTGAAGGGGAGCAACGTCAACAGCCTCGAACCCTGACGCCGGGATTCGCTTCAATTCGCTGATCAGACTGTTCGGCCAACGCGTATCCGCGGTTCCCTGGAAGTACCAGTCAGAACCGTTGTCGGCGACGACCATTCCGTGGCGTTGCATCGCGCGAAGAATCACCCTCGCGTGTGCCGAGTAGCCAGAGATGTCGAACGACGACTTCAACCGGAACCGTGCGCCCATCGGCGGAACGCCAGGGTCGTTCGTTGGGCCAGCGCGATGCCGCGCAGGCCACAGGTAGCTGTTGTGCGACGACCCGATGGTGAACCGGATCGCGTGATCGACTTTGCCTGACGTGACCTCATCCCAGCGCAGCAGCCCGGGCAAGATTGGCAGGCCCGCGGCATCGGCGGAGGTCCACCCGGCGGGGCGCAGCTTGTTGGACCGCAACGACCACACCGCGCCGGAGCCCGCCGTCCATCCCGAGCCGGTCAGGCGGGTGTTCCAGGTTTCGTAGAGCGTGCAGGTCTTAGCGTGGACGACGATCGCGTGGCGATCTCCACTCGCGTTCCGGCCGCCTTCAATCTTGGTCTTGCGATTCAGGGGGTAGCGGACATTGTCGCTCTCATCGGCGTAGCCGAATCGAACGCGCTGCTTGGGCTTCTTCTTCGACTTCACCACTGTGATCGGGATTCCGTAGGGAACCGACTGCGCGCCGAACGAGGGACCGAAGTCTGGGTGCAGGTCAGTGGATGCGGCCTCTGTGCTGGCGAGCCACTGTGCCGAGCGGGGATGCACCGGCAAAGCGGAGACGTCGGCATGCCACGCGTTCGAAGCGGGAAACGCTCGGCATTTGGTTCCAGGGAGCCTCTTCGAGGCGGGCGCGGATGGTTGCAAGGCGCGCGCGGCTCGGGATTCGGGCTGTGCGGGGTTCAGTGGTGCGGGGGCTGGTGCGGCTTTCAGCGGTGCGGCACTCTGTGTCGCGGCACTCGTTGCGGCTGACACCGCGATGGGCGCCGCCGCCAACGCCACGACCTTCGCCGCGACCATCACATTGCGCCCACGCACCATGGTCGTCATATCGTCAGCCTGACATGCCATCTTGGGCGTTGGTGCTCTGATCAGGGGCTGTTGGTTGATAGGGAGTCGCGATGGTGTCGAAGAAGGAAGAACACGCAGGTCTGCCGATCTTGCCGTTCAAGTCACTCGCGGCATTTGAGAAATGGCTGGACCGCAATGGCGAAACGACGCCGGGATTTTGGCTGAAGCTCGGCAAAAAGACGAACCCTGATCGCGGAATCACCTACGCCGAGGCGGTGGAGGCGGCGCTGTGCTTTGGTTGGATCGATGGCCAGGCGTACCGGTACGACGACCTTTGGTATCTGCAACGGTTCACGCCGCGTCGCTCCAAGAGCATCTGGTCGCAAAAGAACGTCGAACGCGTCGAGCAACTCATCGCCGATGGTCGGATGCGGCCCGCCGGCCTCGCTCAGGTGGCGGCGGCGCAGGCAGACGGCCGGTGGGAGCGCGCGTACGCCGGATCGGCCGATATTGAGGTGCCTGACGATTTGCAAGCGGCCCTGGATGCCAGCCCGGATGCGGCCGCCGCCTTTGCGGCCTTGAAGCGTGGCGACCGGTACTCATTCCTTGCCCGACTGCACCTCGTCGTCCGGCCCGAGACGCGCGCCAAACACATCGCGGCGATCGTCGAGAAGATGACGGTCGACTAGTACCGCTCGTTGAGCCAGCCTCGTCGAGTCCGCACACGGTTGCGGGTGAGGACCAGTCGCGCGCACAGTGTGTGGTCGCCAGTCGCACTCGCCCGTCGACCGCGGGCGAACTCGGGTTCCACCGCACGCTCGACGTTCGGGTGAGGGAAGATGGCTGCGTGACACTGCCAGGGCCACTGCCCCGTGATCCGCGGCCGCACCGCCGGGTTCGGAGTTCGGTGCGCGCGGGCCTGGTGTGGTCCATCGTCGCTGCTGGGATCAACCTGGCAATCTGGCTGTTAAGTAGTGCGATCGGCATCGACTTTTTGGTGTGGCCGCAAGGTGCCGCCGAACCTCCGGCCGGAGTCGGCCCGCTCGCCATCGTCGGCGCGAGTCTGGTCGCCGGGCTGTTTGGTGGGATTGTCACTGGCGTGTTTTCGAAGGTCGTAAAACACGCGGTGCGCTGGGTGATCATCGGTGGCGCAATCCTGACGGCGACGTCACTGTTCGGTCCGTGGGAGCAGCCCGCCGAGGTCTTCACCTCCACCCGCGTCGCCCTCACCGTGATGCACCTCGTCACCGGCGCCCTCGTCACTTTCGGACTCGCCCGCGGAATCTGGTCCGACGACCGCGCCGTCCTCACCTAATCCCCACCGCCCCTCCCGCCCCGCGGGATGCGAATTTGGTGCGACTTGCCGGCAGGCCGCGCGATTACACCAAGACCGAAGACACGGGGCGGACACGGAGCGGGCAGGGCGCCGAAACGGGCGCGGGGTGTGACCGAACAGACGCGGAGAGTTGGGGGCGGGGGGTTGCCTAAGTTACTGGCGAGTAGCATGATTGTTGTTACTGACGGGTAACCCTTTGCTGGTTTGATCCAAGGAGCATCTAATGGGCCATTACAAGAGCAACCTTCGTGACATCGAGTTCAACCTCTTCGAGGTCTTCGGTGCTGGCGATCGACTGGGCAAGGGCCCCTTCGCCGAGATGGATGAAGACACCGCGCGCTACCTCCTGCAGGAGAGCGAGAAGCTGGCCGTAGGCCCACTCGCCGAGTCATTCGCCGC
>JBAYVO010000186.1:0-5043 GCA_041674545.1 Candidatus Nanopelagicales bacterium
CCAACCGCCGCTCACGGGTTGGGGTGTCCAGGTTGGGTGGCCACGTCACGACCGACGTAGCCGCGGTCTGGGGATTCTCTTCATGAACCGTCTCTGCCACCCACTCGTCCGTGTCGGGCGGGTCGGCGTGGCTATCGCGCACCGCACGCAAGAGGTAAGACGCTCCCCGTTTCCTCGTCTGAGTAGGCCCCCACCAATGGCCTGATGCGAGTAACAGTCGAGTCGGGCGAGTTACGGCGACGTACCCAAGGCGCCTTTCTTCCCCACCGTTGAGTTCGGCCAACTCTTCGTTGAATTCCTTGTACGCATGTGTCCCGAAGCCCTTCAACTCTGGGAGCGAGTCACGGTCACCTCGCAGGACATGGGGCAATTCACGAATGTTCGACGTCCAACGATCCGGCGCACGACCGTTCGGGAAGACCGTCTCACTGAGGAACGGAACGGCCACAACTTCCCACTCGAGTCCCTTCGACTTGTGCACCGTCATGATCGACACAGCATCAGCTGGAAGCGGGACGTCAAACTCTGGTTCGCGCTTGACGCGTTGCATGACGGAGATCCACGAAAGGAACCCGGCCAGGCTCGCGCCGTCGGCAGATTCCTGAGCAGTGCTGACCAACTCGTGTAGCGCTTGAAGTGCAGCGATTCCACGCTGCGCCAGAGTCGACCTGTTCGACGTCGCCGTCATTGCTTCAAGGCGCGCCTCAACGTCGAGGCCAATCAGAGCGATCACGCGTGACACCAAATCTGATAGCGGCAACCCGATCGATTCCCGAGTCAACCGCAGTTCGACGGCCAAACGCTCAACGCGTGCGCGACCCTCGACGGAGATTGGATAGTCAGGGTGATCGGACAAGGCGTCGATCGCTTCTGCGAGGCTCACCAGATCCGCGCGGTCAATCCCCCGGATGGACTCGGTGAAGTCGACTTCGGCACGCACGTCCGGTTCAGCCGTTGGAAGCCTGTCTTTACGGGCCAGCTCTGACGCGAGTCGGCCCAGCAGCGCGAGGTCACGCGGACCGAGCCGAATGCGGGGACCGAGCAAGATGCGCAGCATTGCGGGGTTACTCGTCGGATCGCTGGCAACCTCAAGCATGCTGATCACATCGATGACCTCAGGTTGCGCGAGGAGACCCTCGCTGCCACTGACGACCGCCGGGATCCCACGCGCCCGGAGTTCGTCAAGCACCGCTGCAAAGTCACTTCTCGCTCGACACAACACCGCAATTTCGGAAGGTTCCGTCCCGGCATTCACCTGCTCGGCGATCCGGTCCCCCAGCCATCGAACCTCTTGCACGTAGGTTTCAAAGACGGCCGCGCGAACCCCGTCGCGTCGCGGTAGGCCATCGCGGCCAGCACCAGACCGGAGGGTCACGACCTGCGCGGACTGCCCATCTCCACTGTCTCTACGCAAAGGCGCGGCGATGTCGTTAGCTACGGCCAACACGTTCGGACCACTGCGCTGACTGATGCTGAGCGGCAGCACATTGATTGCCCTTTGCGCATCGCTGCCCGGTATTGCTGCGAAGTGCTTCGAGAAGTCAGCCATCGCGTTTGCTCCCGCGCCACGCCATCCGTAGATCGCTTGCAACGGGTCACCCACCGCAGTGACAGAGTTCGTCGATCCGATTAATGGAGCCAACAGCTCGGACTGCACCACCGAGGTGTCCTGATACTCGTCGAGAAGCACCATCTTGACCTGGTCGTGGAAGATCTCTTGCACGTCTTGACGTGCGGCAAGTTCATGCCCGAGGCGCAGCACATCCGCGAAATCAACCACAGCTTGCTGAGCCTTCTCGGCGCGAAACTCCTCGACAACATCGCACAACTGGAGCCTGCGCGCGCATACGTCGCGCAATTTGCGATCGTCGGCAACCGTCTTCGGCAGAGTGTCGATTCGCTCGATAATCGCGCGCTCGTGTGCTCGCAACTGCGCAGGGGTGCAGACGTGTTCGGACAATTGTTGATCGAGTTTGACGACGGCCTCGGTGAGGGTGGGTGCGGCAACACCCATGTCTGTCAGCGGGAGTGCGGTATTCAGTAGAACTCGATACGCAATTTGAAGGGACTCCGTCTCCGAAAGGAGCCGCGCCCCAGGTTCGACGCCAATTCGCAGTCCATGTTCGGCGACGAACTGATGCGCAAACGAGTGGTACGTACTGACGGTCGGGGTGCCGGTGTCAACGTCTGTCACCGAGCGAGGCGGGTAGTCGTCGAAGAGGACATCGAGGAGGTGCCGAACGCGCGCGCCGAGTTCACCTGCCGCCTTGCGAGTGAAGGTCAACCCGACGATCTGCTCGGGTCGCACCTGGCCCGTTGCCACCGCCCACAGCACTCGCGCGGCCATCACTGTGGTCTTACCAGAACCCGCACCAGCCACGACCAAAAGTGGCCGGGAAAGGTCAGCCGTGACTGCAGCGAGTTGTTCCTCAGACATCTCGAAGCCGAGAATCTTATGAAGGTGGTCAACGCTGAAGTCCGCCGTCACATGTGTGCTCATCGCGCCACCTCCGCTGACTCCGGCTGCGCGGGACAAACGCTGCGGAAGTTGCAGAACCCGCAGTACTCGTTGGCCGTGGGAACGAAAGCCTCGCTGCGAACGATGCTCACGGCTTCGCTCAGTTCATCCTTCACGACGTCGACGGGTACAGCTTCCTGCACTTGCACCCGAGGAAGGTCAGTGTCCTTGCCAGGGATCCGCAGCAGGACGAGCGCGGCATCCGCGACCGGCGGGCGACCCGCCGACTCGTCGAACAATTCAGAAGCATGATCAGCAATAGCGTCGTCGAACGCTCCCTCATTCGCCACCAATTGGTACAGCTCAAGCTGTCGGTGAGTAGCGAGGTGTCTGCCCGTCTCAGGCTTCTTCTGGGTCTTCAGATCGTAAATATGGAGCTGACCCTCAGCATCAATCTCAAGGCGGTCGACGGAACCCGTGACTTTGACGGAATCGCCGGGAACCTCGATCTGGGAGTTGAATTTCAACTCGCTGCCAATCACCCGAGTATCACCGCGCCGCGCGTGCCAGTTCAGATAACGAATCACCGCGTCTTGTGCCGCTCTAAACTCCGCTGCCTGCTGCCAGTCAGAGTCAAACCCCAGAGAAGGCCAGACCGACTTCAGGTGATCAGTCAGCACGTCTACCTCAGCTGGGATCCGGCCGTCTGCAACGGCATCGGCAAGTTCATGGATGACGGAGCCAAAGGCCGTTGAACTGTTGCTCGCTGATCGCGCCTTAACCTCGTGTTCGTAGAACCAAGCCAAGGAGCAGCGGTCAAGCTGGCTCCAACTCGACCCTGAGATCCGCAGCGGCTCGTCAGCCACCCGGACGTGAGTCTCGTTTCGCGTCCAGTCGGCCAGGCCCCACCAACGCTTCGGGTCAGCTGCGGAAACACTATCGGCCGCCAATCGAGCTAGTCGCTGTGCCGCGGCGTCCTTCACTGCTGGTGATGTCTTCGGGTCCTCAAGGTTCGCTCGAAGGGCAGCGACCATGGACGCTGTACTCAATGAGGACAAGTGGTAGCCGGACTCGTGTGTTCGCGAGACCGCTGAGGCATCACCTGCAACCTCTGCGAGGAATCGGGACGGTTGTTCGCCGGATGTCGGCGAATCCCCGGCATTGGAAACGGCAGTCAAAACCAAGGTCTGTTGCGCCCGAGTGCAGGCAACGTAGAACAGTCGCCGCTCCGCTTCAAGCGCTTCGCTGACACGCGGTGGGTCACCGATTCCTTCCTCACTCAGGCGATCTGGCACCAGCAACGAGGGTCGCGATCGCAAATCGGGCCACGTGTCCTCCTGCACCCCCACCACAAATACCATCGGCCATTGCAAACCCTTTGCCCCGTGTGCCGTCAATAACGCAACGGCGTCCCGTTCGATCGGACTACCGTTACTGACGGTGCTGATTGCTCGATCCGCGATCTCGGCAAGGAAGTTCTGCACGGGCCGGGCAATCCCGAACGCTTGGTCTGCCCGCGCCGCCTGCGCGAACAGTGCGAGCACCTGGTCAAGATCGCGGTTCGCGGACCGGGCGGTTGCTGATTGACCCTTTGCCGCCCTCTCCAGTCGCTGCGGCCAGTCCGTGGCCGACCACGCGGCCCACAACACCGCCTCAACGAGCGCCCCTCGATCAATCTGCGCACGAGCCGAACCGATCACCTTCCGCATGACAGTAATCGGCGCCAGGGCTGCTGCGCCCACACGTGTCAGAGCCTGGGCATGGAAGTCGTCGTCGCTGATCGCACGACGGATCGCCTGGTCAGAGCTCGGTGGAACCGTTGGGGTTTCTTCAGCCAGGACGTTGCGAAGCAGGCGCCCGAGCCGCCGGTAGGCGATGGGATCAACCCCAACCATCGGCGACTGCAACATCGCTCGCGTACGCGAAGCCGTTAGTTCAGTCGGATCCGCTGCTACCGCGAGCACGTCGAGCAATGTGGCAACCGCGCGGTGCTCGTGCAAGGGCTCGTCGTCTGCCGACACCTCAACTGGCACTCCGACCGACTCAAGCGCATGGGTGAGCAGCGGCAACTGGCTGGCCGCGGATCGCACGATCACCGCGATGTCGGACCACGAACCCACTGCCCCGGTCAGCCGCGCCCGCCGGATTCGGTCGGCAACCGAAGATGCCTGGGCAGCGCTGGAATCAAATGTCACCACCTCTACAACCCCACCATCGGGTTTGCCACAGACCGGGTTGCGGTGCTCACGCTGAATCTCGACGGGCAAGCCACCAAGCCCGACTCGCTGGATCACCCGCCCAGCGGCAGCAGCAATGTTGACCCCGAACCGTCGCGTCTCACTCAAGACCAGGACATCAGCACCGACATCTGGTCCCGCCGGGAAGTCCTCGCGAAATCGCAATATCCCCCCAACATCGGCGCCCCGGAAGCCATAGATCGATTGATCTGGGTCCCCGACTGCGACGAGCACAGAATCGGTGTTCGTCAGAGATTGCAGCAGTCGTACCTGTGCGGGGTCGGTGTCTTGGTATTCGTCGACGTAGATGGCTGAATACCGCTGGTGGAGCACCTTCGCGACGGCGGG
>JBAYVO010000187.1:0-5036 GCA_041674545.1 Candidatus Nanopelagicales bacterium
CGAATCACTTCACCCGACGTTTGGTAGCGAACCGTGAGCCGCAGGCTCTTGGCAAACGACCCATCAGTTGGATCTAGGTAGTCACCCTGCGGCGAAACCAGCATCCGCAGGGTCATCTGACTCTTCGCCGGATCCATCGCGATCAGGTCGAATCCGAAGTTCACACCGCTAGACGTCGCTGGAATCGGGTCAGGTCCGGTCTCAACTTGGCTGAGTCCCGCTTCGGCGTACGCCAGCAAGGAGAAGAGGTAGACCATGACCAGGAAGGCGCCTATTCCGATCGCGGTCCAACTACGCCATCCGCGCTTCTGTTTACGCGGCTTCTCGGCGGGCGGCGCGGATGCCACCGTCATGGCATCTTGCGAGTCCGCCGAGGTCATACGTGAAAAACTAGCCCGTTCGCGCCACGTTCAGCGCGCTGACGGGGGCAACCCGAGTTCTCGGTGAACCGCACGCCACACCATCTTGGTGTCCAGCCCGGCAGCGAGCGCCTGGTCCACCGTGCGACTCCCGAGGCTATCGATCACATAGTCATGTGCCCACGACTCAGCATAACCGGGGCCCAGCGCAACCGTCATCCGATGCCAAAACTCCGTCAGCCGCATAGGCAAGAGTGTGCAACGCTGCCCCCACACCTAATGAGCGAGGATAGGTAGATGCAACCCAGCGCCGGTGAGGACGACCCGATGTCGGGCTTCTCAGCGCTTACAAGGTCGTGGTTTGAATCAGCCTTCGAAGCGCCGACGAACGCTCAACGTGGTGCCTGGGCAGCCATCCATCAAGGCGACAACACCCTCGTCGTTGCGCCCACAGGATCTGGCAAGACCCTCGCTGCGTTCCTCGCCTCAATTGACTCGTTGGCTAACCAACCGGTTCCCGTGGTCAAACGCGAACGCTGTCGAGTCCTCTACATCTCGCCGTTGAAGGCACTCGCTGCCGATGTCGAACGCAACCTGCGCAGCCCACTCGTAGGGCTCGCACGCGAAGCGCAGCGCGCGGGTCAACCGGTTCCCGAGGTATCGGTGGGAATCCGCACGGGCGATACGCCGGCCAACGAGCGGCGCAAGCAGTCGACTACTCCCCCGGACATCCTCATCACGACGCCGGAATCGCTATTCCTCATCCTCACCAGCCAAGCGCGCGAGAGCCTCCGAGGCGTCGAGACAGTGATCATTGACGAGATCCACGCGGTCGCAGGGACAAAACGCGGCGCTCACCTGGCGATTTCGCTGGAACGTCTCGACGCGCTACTTTCCCGTCCCGCACAACGGATTGGACTATCAGCGACCGTCGAACCCGTCGAAGAAGTGGCCATGTTCCTGGGCGGCTCTGCTCCCGTGACGATCGTCAACCCGGCCAGCCAAAAAGAGATCGTCGTTGAAGTTGTCGTACCCGTAGCAGACTTGGCGGCGCCGAGCCCGGTCACCCCGATCGACCCTCACACCGAAATGCTCGAGGATTCGCGGCCCGAACAGCCTTCGATCTGGCCACACGTGGAGAACAGGATCGTCGACCTGATCGAGAACCACGCCTCCACGCTGGTGTTCGCTAACTCCCGCCGACTCGCTGAACGACTAACCGCGCGGATCAACGAGATCGCCGCCGAACGTGCGAGCCTCCCACTCAACCGTAGTTCGGCTCCTGCCGAGTTGATGGCTCAGGCCGGGTCCTCAGCCGGGGCGCCACTGACCCTCGCCCGCGCCCACCACGGGTCTGTCAGCAAGGAGCAACGCGCACTGATCGAAGACGACCTGAAGGCTGGCCGGATTCCAGCAGTCGTCGCGACAAGTAGCCTCGAACTCGGGATCGACATGGGCGCCGTCGATTTAGTGATCCAAGTCGAAGCACCCCCCAGCGTGGCGAGCGGTTTGCAGCGTGTGGGCCGGGCTGGACATCAGGTGGGTGAGGTCAGCCGCGCAGCGATCTTCCCTAAACACCGCGGCGATCTCCTCGCGGCAGCAGTCGTCTCCCAGCAGATGCAGGCCCGAAAACTCGAGGCAACGCGGATGACCCGCAACGCACTCGACGTTCTCGCCCAACAGATCATCGCGATTGTGAGCATCGATGATGGTGTTGAGGTCGATGAGCTATTCGCTCTGCTGCGCAAAGCCGCGCCGTACTCCGCGCTACCGCGTTCAGCATTCGACGCCGTCCTCGACATGCTGGCCGGAAAGTACCCCGCCGAAGGTTTCTCGCAACTGCGCCCGCGACTCGTCTGGGACCGAATTGCGAACACGCTCACACAGCGACCGGGCGCCCAGCGCCTCGCGGTGACCTCGGGCGGAACCATTCCGGACCGTGGGCTATTCGGAGTGTTCATGGTCGGTGAGAAGGCCTCACGGGTCGGCGAACTTGATGAAGAAATGGTGTACGAGTCGCGCGTGGGAGACGTGTTCGCACTCGGTGCCACCAGTTGGCGGATCGAGGACATCACCCATGATCGCGTGTTGGTTTCCCCGGCACCCGGGCAGCCGGGGAAGCTGCCGTTCTGGCACGGCGATACGCTCGGCCGACCATTTGAGGTCGGTAAGGCCCTCGGCGAACTCAACCGGTCGATCGCCACAGCAACCCCTGACCACGCAGCCAAGCACCTCAGCGACATCGGCCTCGATGCACTGGCCGCACAGAACCTCGTGCGATATCTCCACGAACAAGCAGATGCGACCGGATCGGTACCGACCGATCGCACGTTGGTGATTGAGAAGTTCCGCGATGAGCTAGGCGATTGGCGAGTGGTACTTCATTCCCCCTTCGGTGCGCGCGTCCACGCACCGTGGGCACTCGCCATTAGCGCGCGGGTTCGCGAACTCACTGGCCTCGACGCTGCCGTCATGCACGCAGACGACGGAATTGTGCTGCGCATCCCGGACACTGATGACGACGCGACCGTGGCCGCTGCAATCGGCGCACTGTTCCCCGAACCCGACGAGATCAGCTCACTGGTCACCGACGCACTCGGTGGATCTGCACTCTTTGCTAGCCGGTTCCGCGAATGTGCGGCGCGAGCGCTGTTACTACCCCGCCGAGACCCTGGCCGCAGGACGCCGCTGTGGCAACAACGTCAACGCAGTGCGTCACTCCTAGCGGTCGCTTCTCAGTACCCCACCTTTCCCATCGTGCTTGAGACTGTGCGCGAGTGCTTGCAAGACGTGTACGACGTCCCCGCCTTGACCGGCGTCCTGCGCGAGATCCGCTCGCGTCAGATTGACGTCGTCACCTGCACCACACCTGCACCGAGCCCCTTCGCGCGCACGCTGCTGTTCTCTTACGTCGCAACCTTTTTGTACGAAGGGGACTCACCACTCGCGGAGCGACGGGCTGCTGCGTTGGCACTGGACCCTGACCTCCTTGCTGAGCTTATTGGGTCAGTCGAACTGCGTGAGCTGCTCTCCGGCGAGGCGATTGCTGACGTCGAAGCTCAGATCTCGTATCTCGACCCCGCACGCCATGCACGCACCGCGGAGCAAGCCGCTGACCTCCTTCGAATCCTCGGGCCGCTAAGCGACGTCGAATGGAATCGTCGTGGCGTTCAAAGCGAGTGGCTCGGTGAGCTCGTTCGTCAACGCCGCGCAATCACTGTGCGAATCAACAACGAGGCACAGTTTGCCGCGATCGAAGACGCTGGGCGCCTGCGGGACTGTCTTGGCGTCGCGCTACCCGTTGGGATACCTGATGCCTTCCTCGAAGTGGCGGACGATCCCCTCGCTGACGTGCTCGCTAGGTTCGCACGAACCCATGGACCGTTCCAGGCACAAGCCGTCAGCGATCAGTACGGGCTCGGAATCGCGGTCGTGAACCTGACACTTGCGCGACTCGAACAACGTGGTCAAGTCGTGAGCGGAGAGTTCCGACCTGACGGCAGTGGGACAGAGTGGTGTGACGCCGAGGTTCTGAAGCGAATTCGACGGCGGTCAATCGCTGCACTTCGGCAAGAGATTGAACCAGTACCACCGGCGGCGCTCGGGGCGTTCCTGCCGGAATGGAGCGGTATCACCGCCCCTCGCCGTGGGGTAGACGGCGTGCTGCACACCATCGACCTCCTGGCCGGAGCACCGCTGCCGGCGTCGAGTCTGGAATCGATGATTCTGCCTGCCCGCGTCAGTGACTATTCACCAGCACTCCTCGACGAACTCATGAGCGCCGGTGAGGTGGTGTGGTGCGGGCGTGGGCGGATTGCCGGTAGCGACGGCTGGGTCAGCCTGGCACCAGCAGATCGCGCAGATCTCCTACTCCCCGATCCGCTGCCGATCGGCGAGCTCGAGTTGGCTGAATCATCGGACGCGTTGTTGGCAGTTCTTGCTGGTGGTGGCGGCTGGTTGGCTCACGAACTCGTTGACCGAGTGCAGGGCGACCTAGGTGCAGCAGAACTCTCACGCGCCCTTTGGAGTTTGCTGTGGTCGGGGCAGGTGACGACAGACACCCTCACGCCACTGCGGGCACTTGTTGCTGGCGCTGGACCTGATACCAACGCCAGTCGCCGCGGTCGCACAGCGACTGCACGGGGAACCACGCGCTCCGCTCGACTTGGACGTGCCCGTATGGCTTCGCGGGTTGGCGCACCCGTTACGTCTGGGCGGTGGTCAGCGCGGAGGCCGTCGTCGCGAACACCCACTGAACGGGCTGCTGCACTATCAAGCATCCTGCTCGAGCGATACGGCGTCGTCACTCGTGGAGCCGTGACGAACGAAGGCGTCGCCGGCGGTTTTGCAGGGGTGTACCGCGTACTCTCCGCCCTAGAGGATGCCGGCAACGCTCGCCGGGGTTACTTCATTGAAGGCCTTGGAGCGGCACAGTTCGCGACAGCCGGGGCAGTGGATCAACTGCGTGCGCGCGCGCGACAGATTGCTGACTCCCAGGTCAGCGTTGATCGTGAGTCGCATCAGGGATTACAAACGGGGACCACCTCTGTACCGCGTGTGCTTGTCCTGAGCGCCTGCGACCCGGCGAACCCGTACGGTGCTGCGCTCGCGTGGCCGACCTCAGCTAGCGACCAGGCGATTGGTCACCGACCCGGCCGCAAAGCGGGATCGATCGTC
>JBAYVO010000188.1:0-4992 GCA_041674545.1 Candidatus Nanopelagicales bacterium
ACATTCACAGGTGGTGCGAAGCCCGGTGGTGGCGGCGGTGGTGGCTCGACCAAGATCACCGGTGCTGGGGGCATTGAGATCGTAGCCGGAGGCGGTGGCGGAGGCGGCAGTGCCAACAGTGCCCTGACGGGCGGATCCGGCGGAAACGGCGCCGCCTCGAACACGGTCGCCGGCGGCAATGGTGGCCTCTCCAGTTCAGGCACGATGCCGGCGGGCAATGGTGGATCTGGCGGTTCCAATCCAACTGGTGGTGCGGGAGCCGCCGGCAGCCAACTCACTACCGCACCCGGTGGCGACGGCGTTGACGGTGCAGGCAGCAATGGACGAACACAAACGAACTACGGCGGCGGCGGTGGTGGCGGCGGCGCCGGCGGCGGTAGCGGTGCCTATGCCCAATCAAGCGCTAGCGGCGGCGGCGCGGGCGGCAGCAAAGTCAGCTCCGACGCGCTAAGCGCGAGCTACGCCCCCGCCACTACGGGCGCCGGCGCGGGAGCGACTGCAGTGCAGGCCACCCTCAATGATGCTGCGGGCACGGCGGGCAACAACGGCAATGACGGTTCCGTGGTCATCACCGCGCTCAATGCACCAAATATCACTGACGCCGAGGCAGGTAGCGGCCAGGCAACCATCACCTGGACGGAACCGACGCAGCCAGATGGCGTCGGCACCACGACGTACCAGGTCTACAAAGACGGTGATCCCGTCGACGGTGCAACGAGCTCACCGGCGACTGTTACTGGACTAACCAACGGTGTCGAATACGAGCTCACTGTTGTTGCTACTTCGTCCCTCGGGCTCGTCACCACGAGCGCGGCGTCGCAGGTCACGCCGGAAGCTGAGCCAGTCACAGAGGATTGCATCACCTACGAGATCTCAGGCGCGACGGCAACCGTGGTGGGCTTCACCAGTATCGGTTGTAGTTGGACCACCACCCTGACCATCCCAGCGACGGTTCCGAATAACGGCGCTAGCGTCACCGCGATCGGAGATGGGGCCTTCGCGAACATCGGTGTTGCGACCGTCGAGATGTCGGACAGCGTGACGACTATCGGCGATGACGCGTTCCGTGGGGCGACGTCGCTTGCGAATATCAACTTCCCGACGGCATTGACCAGCATCGGGGCCTCTGCCTTCAGAGACACTGCCGTGACCACTTTCGTGGCTCCGGCAACGTTGACCTCGATCGGTGACAGCGCTTTCAACGGCGTCACTGCGCTGACAACCGCGACGCTCAACTCAGGGCTCTTGTCGATCGGCGCCGAAGCATTTTCGAACACTCGTATCACGACTGTTGCAATCCCGGATTCAGTCGGAAGCATGGGCGACAGCGTGTTCACTGACGCCCAGGCCCTCGAAACCGTGACGATCGGCACGGGAATCACGTCGCTACCTGTCGCGACATTCGACCGCGCGAACCAGCTCAACGCCGTCTCGCTCCCGGCAACCATGACATCCATCCGCCGCTATGCCTTCCGTGACAACTCGTCACTCCAAACCCTGAAACTTCCGAGTGGGCTGCTGGAGATCGGCGACGGGGCGTTTGCGGCGACTTCCCTGACGAGCATGACGATTCCTGCCGGGGTGACGATTCTCGAATCCGACACTTTCAAGGGGAGCGGGATTCAAACCGTGAACCTACCGTCCGGGCTCACATCTATTGGCGCCTCTGCGTTCGAAGGCTCTGGCCTGAAGGCGATCTACATTCCGAATCAAGTCACGACTATTGGTCCCTACGCGTTCTACGGCATCCCAAGCCTAACCCGCGTGACGTTCGGCGCATCGGTGGAGACCATCGGAAGTCGAGCGTTCGCCGAAAGCGCGAACATGACCAATGTGCTCTGGCTCGCGCAGCCCCACGGAGCAGGGATGGAAAGCGACGCGTTCGATTTCACAGGCTACGCAGACTGGCACTACGGACAGAATGTGGGCTCGCAGCCCAGCGCGATTGAAGGCGCAGATTCGTCGCACTCGATGTCACCCGCCCCTGTACCCACCGCCACCACCTACACGCCGACTGTCGGCAACTCGACCGGTGGCACCGAAGTCACCGCGCGTGCGACCGCAGTCTTCTACGGTGCGACGATCACGATGGGCGGCGACCTCTGCACCAACGGTGCGACGGTCTACGACGACCCGCCAGGAGACCCAGCGGTCAGCATCATCACCTGCGACTCTCCGCCCGGGTCAGCGACTGGTGTGGTCTCTGTCGTTAACCCTGATGGGCAGTTCGATGACTACAGCGACCCCTTCGAGTTCAACAGCGACCCCGGCTTAGCTGTCGGTCCGACCTCGAAGGACTTCGGTCAACAGGTTGTTGGCTCAGGGCCGAGTGCGACACAGACCTTTACGGTTACGAGCTCTGGCGGCGGGCCGTTAGAGATTGACCCGAGCGGCGTGACCCTCGGTGGGGTCAACGACGATCAGTTCAACCTGGTGGACGACACGTGCTCCGGCGAATCGTTCAACCCAGGCGCAACGTGCACATTTGGCGTGGCTTTCGACTCTGGGACGACCGGCATGATGAGTGCCGAGGTCTCGATCGCGAGCAATGACGCCGATTCACCGGAGGTCATCGCACTTTCCGGAGAATCGGTCCTCGGTGCGCCAGGGGCGCCGACGAATGTATATGGGATGCCCGGGAATGGTTCGGCGACCATCTATTGGACCGCGCCGGATACAGACGGTGGTTCCGCAATCACCGGCTACGAGATCGAACAGTCCGATGATGGCGGTGGCAACTGGTCGATGATCGGTCCCACCGGGAGTGCAGACACTTCCTTCGTCGTGGCCGGCCTGGACAACGACGCTAACTACCAATTCAGGGTGTCGGCGGTAAATGATGAGGGCACGGGCCCGGCATCTGAAGCTTCCTCCCCGGTCACGCCGTCCGCGGACGTGTTCGTGTCGACCTGGGACACCTCGCTGGGTGATCCTGCCTACAGCGGGACACTCACGCTTCCGCTGACCGCTGTAGGCACTTACGACTTCGTGGTCGATTGGGGTGACGGAACGTCCAGCACCATCAGAGATTGGACTGACCCCGAGAGGACTCATACTTACCCTTCCCCGGCTACCTACACGGTGACGATTCAGGGCCAGATCGAGGGCTGGACGACGATGACCGCGGACTGGGACGCGGTGAAGTTGCTCGACATCAACAACTGGGGATCGCTTCAAGTATCGATATACGCGTTCGCAAACGCTTCAAACATGACGATCACCGCACCTGATACCCCCGATCTTTCGACGACGACGTCACTGGCGGGAATGTTCCAGGGCGCGACTTCGCTGAACGTTGATATTTCGGATTGGGACACAACCGCCGTCACCGAGATGACCAGCATGTTCCAAGGTGCGACCAGCTTCAATCAGGCGCTCACGACCACTGATGGTGGATGGGATACCTCGAACGTCACTGATATGTCGTACATGTTCTATGGGGCGACTGGCTTCAACTCTGACGTGTCGTCTTGGGACACGCGCAAGGTAGAAAGCATGAGCTCGATGTTCGGATTCTCGGGCTTCAATCAGCCGCTGGAGACCACCAGCGGTGGGTGGGACACCCGCGCCGCGACGAACCTGTCCGAGATGTTTGCGTACAGCTCGTTCAACCAGTCCGTTGCGTCCTGGGATACAGAGTCGGTCACGAACTTCGGGAACATGTTCAAACAGAACACCGCGTACAACCGGCCGATGCCCACGACATCAGGCGGTTGGGACACCCGTTCCGCGCTGTCGCTGTCTGGGATGTTTGAGGGCGCGACCGCGTTCAACCAGAGCATTGCGAGTTGGGACACCTCGGCCGTCACGTTCATGAGCGCGATGTTCAATGGTGCGACCGCCTACAACCAGCCGATGCCAGCGACGCCAGGAGGCTGGGACACCGGCGCGGTTACCTCGATGCGTGCCATGTTCAACGGCGCTACCTCTTTCGATCAGAACATCGGTAGTTGGGATGTCAGAGGCTTAACTGCCGGTCCCTTCTCGGGCGCTGGGCTCATGTTCTCCGGGGCATTGTCGACCGCCAACTACGACGCGTTGCTGGTTGGTTGGGGCGCCCAAGATGTGAATGCAGAAGTT
Organism: Candidatus Nanopelagicales bacterium; assembly: GCA_041674545.1. GTDB lineage: Bacteria > Actinomycetota > Actinomycetes > S36-B12 > UBA10799 > UBA10799. The sequence goes on from JBAYVO010000188.1 coordinate 4,081, forward strand.
CTTCTCGGTGCGGGCAGTTCCGTCTACTCGGTGGGCCCACCGACCGATTTGCGGGCCGAACTCGCAGGTGCTCCAAACACGTGGACGATCACCGATGGTGGTCAGTCGCCTGCCCCGGGTGCGGCCACGAACGTGACCGGTGTCGGCACGAACACCACTGTTGCCGTGTCGTGGCTAGCGGCGCCGATTCCCGACGGGGGTGCAGCGGTGACGTTGTACACCGCGACCGCGCTGGTTGACGGTGTACCGGTTGACCCGGCGAAGACGTGCACCACTCCGGACGGCGCAACTCTGACGTGCACCGTCACTGGTCTAGACAACGGAGTTGCGTACACGTTTGTCGTCACCGCAACTAGCAGTGCGGGCACCGGGCCGGAGTCTTCGCCGTCAGATCCAATTAGTCCCGAGGCGACGGTTCCGGATGCGCCTGCGAGCGCGGTGGCCCAGCCGCTTATTGGCAGCGCAGCAGTGACGTGGGCGGTGCCTGCCAGCGATGGTGGGTTACCGGTTACGGGTTACAACGTGTACCGGGCGTCGTCGACGATGGGCTACACGGATTGGGCAAGTATCGCAGCGCTGGGCGATGTGCTGAGCTACTCCGATGGAACAACTGCCGACGGCGTGAGCTACCGCTATCGGGTGTATGCGATCAACCTCGTCGGGACGAGCACAGCCTATGCCGAAACTGAGATCGTCACCCCGAGTGCGGATAGTTTCATCTCCACATGGCGCACCATTGGTGCTGCCGAGAGTGTGACGTTGCCGTTGGCTGACGGTTCGTTTGGTGGCGTAGCCAACGACTACAACTTCACGGTCTACTGGGGTGACGGATCTGCTCCGGAGACGGTCACGTCTGCTGCGCAAGGCGCACATGTATACGCGGTTCCCGGTGACTACACGGTCACGATTCAG
>JBAYVO010000189.1:0-4957 GCA_041674545.1 Candidatus Nanopelagicales bacterium
GCTTGCCCAATCGGATCATCTTGGCCCACATGTCCGCCGAATAGGCGTGGAAGATCAGTCACACCGCAGAGCGTACGTGCCGGGATTTGCGGCCCGGGCAGTCACCGCCGGCCACCAAGCCAACCGCCTAGCGGAAGTCGCTGGCCCCGCGCTGCCCATGCCCGACATAGGCTGCGCAGGTGCCTTTGACCGTCAAAGAAATCTCACCAGCCGAACACCTAGCGTTCGTTCAGCAACTCCCGAGCGCCTCCTTCTTGCAGGTGCCATCGTGGGCCGGGGTGAAGGCGGAGTGGGGACACCGCAATCTGGGGTGGTTCGACAACTCAGAACTCATCGGTGCCGGGCTCGTGCTGACTCGCCAGATCCCGCGCCTCAAGAACTTCCTGGCCTACCTCCCTGAAGGTCCCGCGCTGCCATGGAACGCGAGCCCAGACCGTTCAGTCGAGGACCTGTTGCCACCGATGCTCGCCTACCTCAAGTCGGTCGGCGCGTTCATGGTGAAGATGGGCCCGACCGTTCCCGTCCGGTCATGGTCGGCAGTGACACTCAAGGCCGCGATTGCCGAGGGCACCGCCGGTCGCCTCCGCGATGTCGCACCCGACGAGACGTTCGCCAACGGGCTCACCCTCATCGATCAGCTGCGCGGCTCCGGCTGGACGCAGCAGGCCGACACCGGCGCCGGCTTCGGCGACGTCCAGCCCCGCTACGTCTTCCAGATCCCGCTCGCCGGGCGCACTGCCGACGACGTCTTCGCAGGCTTCAACCAACTCTGGCGCCGCAACGTCCGCAAAGCTGAGAAGCTCGGGGTCACCGTCGAACGAAGCGACCGCGCCGGACTCGCGCAGTTTCACCCGATCTACGTCGAGACCGCTCACCGCGACGGCTTCGTGCCCCGCGGCCTGGAGTACTTCGAACGCATGTGGGACGCCATGACGGCAGAGGATCCCGACCGCATCCGCCTCTACCTTGCCCACCACGACGGCGTGGCGCTAGCCGGAACGACGATGGTGACCGTCGGCAACCATGCCTGGTACTCCTACGGCGCCTCCGCCGATGCCGGGCGCGAAGTTCGGCCGTCAAATGCGATCCAGTGGCAGATGATTAAGGACGCCATCGAGGACGGCGACGCGGTGTACGACATGCGCGGCATCAGTGACACGTTGGATGAATCCGATCCACTGTTCGGCTTGATTCGCTTCAAACTCGGGACCGGCGGCCAAGCCGTCGAATACGTTGGCGAGTGGGACTACGCCTTGCGCCCATCACTGACCAAGGCATTCGACCTATACATGCGCCGCGGGGCAATCAAGAAGTCCGTTAAGAACCTCGTGCCAAAGAAGGGGGGCTAGACCACATGACCTTCACACTCCACGTCGATGGACCACGGTGGCGCCAACACTTGGCGACCGTTCGCGACGACGTTCGCGACGCGCTCCACAATGGGAAGGCCGGGGCCAGATTCGGCGACATCGTGCCCGTCGCGAAGGGCAACGGCTACGGGTTCGGCATCGCCAACCTCGCGGTTGAATCCACCCGATTGGGCCTCGACCGAATCGCCGTCGGCACACCTCACGAAGCCGCCGTCGCCGCGACGTACTTCAAGGCACAGATCCTCGTCATGCAGCCGTGGGACCCACGTGATGTCAACGCCAAAGAGGTCTGGGATTTCATCGAGACGCGTGACTTTGCCGCCCGAATCGTCCGCACAGTAGCCAGTGTTGAGGCGCTCCACGAGCTCGCAACCGTGGGTCTCGGGACGGCATCGCCGGAACGCCCGATTCAGATCGTGATCGAAGGCCTCACCTCAATGCGGCGTTTCGGTCTTGCCGAGCCGGACCTCGACGCGCTCCTCGCCGACGATGCGGTGCGCGAAGCGCTGCGAACCCGCCGGATCGAACTCCTTGGGCTCGCATTGCACCTGCCGCTCGCGCAGCCATTAGCGCCACACGTTGAGACGCTCGAAACCGAGTTCCACGACACCAACGTCACCCCCACCTTGGCCAGCGGCGCAAGCGGGCGAGTGAAGGAAGCGTGGTCCTGGACGCTGACCTGGATTCGCGCGCTCGGTGCCCTCGAAGACGCCGGATGCATGCTGACCGACGATTCCGCCGCCGTCTGGGCATCACACCTCGACGACCAAGAACTGCGCCAACTTCGGGAGGCCATTCCGGACATCCCCCTGCGAGTTCGCATCGGAACGCGCCTGTGGCTCGGCGACGATGGCGCGCTCTCGGCCCGCGGAACCGTGTTGGCCGTCCACCAAGTCGCGAAGGGTCGCGCCGTTGGCTACCGGCAGCGGCGGGCACCCAAAGATGGACTGCTCATCGTTGTTGGCGGCGGAACAAGTCACGGAGTAGCGCTGGAAGCACCGTCGCCGGTTTCGTCACTTCGCCAGCGCGCGGTGGCCGCCGGCACGGGGGCGCTTGAAGCCTCGGGGCGCGCGAAGTCGCCGTTCACCTGGGACGAGAAGCGCCGTTGGTTCGCCGAGCCGCCCCACATGCAGGTGTCGATGTTGTGGGTGACCGCCGACGACGTGCGCCTCGCCGTCGGTAAGGGCGGGCGCGTGCCGGCAGTCGGCGACGAACTCGAATGCCGCGTCCGCCACACCACCTCGGCATTCGACCGCATCGTAGGACTCGACTGACCGATGGCTAGCACTACACCAACCGACGCTGATCGGCCTCAATCCGCATCCGGCCCGACCGTCGTCGCCCCGAGCCAAGACGACCCGACCATTTCCGGCAGCACCGAGATCATCGGTGGTGACCTCGGGCGATACGCGTACAGCAGTTGGCGATTCTGGAGTCCCTTGCCGATCGTGGTGCTGTTCGCCGTGGGTGGCTTCATGTTGGGGCTCATCACCAAGCTGCCCTGCACGGTGAGCGGGTGGTCGGACCCGGGTCGCTACACCCACCTCTGCTACACCGACATTGCTCCGCTGTATAGCTTGCGCGGATTCGCCGACGGGGTGTTCCCCTACATCCAGAACCCGCTACCGGGCCAGGAACAGCTCGAATACCCAGTACTCACCGGACTCTTCATGGCCCTGGCGAACTTCATCAACCCTGAAGGCCCCAACGCAACCCTGTCGTTCTTCTACATCAACGCACTCATGTTGGCTGTCTGCCTGATCGTTGCCGTTGTTGCCACCGCTGCAACCGTGAAGCGGCGCCCGTGGGATGCAGCGATGGTTGCCCTGGCCCCCTGCACGATCCTGTGCGCGACGATCAACTGGGATCTGCTTGCAATCGCCCTCACAGCCGTAGCCATGTTGCTGTGGTCCCGGCGGTATCCAACAGCTGCCGGAATTGTCCTAGGCCTCGCCGCGGCCGCAAAGTTCTACCCATTGTTGCTTCTCGGGCCGCTGCTGCTCTTGTGCTGGCGAGCGGCGAAGATGTCTGCTTTCGCGCACGTACTTGGTGGCACTGCAATCGGATGGCTAGCCGTGAACGTCCCGTTCATGGTGATCAACTTTGATGGCTGGGCCCGCTTCTACATCTTCAGTTCCGAACGCGGCGAAGACTTCGGGTCGATCTGGCTGTTTCTGCGTAACATCGGGCTCGGCGTTCCGCCCGAGGTTCTCAACATGCTCGCCACCGGGATTCTGCTGATCCTCTGCTTGGGTATCGCGGTGCTCACCCTGAAGGCGGATCGACGGCCACGGTTCGCGCAGCTCGCGTTCCTCGTGGTCGCGGCCTTCCTGCTGACGAACAAGGTTTACTCGCCGCAGTTTGTGCTCTGGTTGATCCCGTTGGCCGCACTTGCCCGCCCGCGTTGGCGTGACTTCCTGATTTGGCAAGCAGGTCAAACGATCTACTTCGTCTCGATCTGGCTGTACCTCGCCGGGTACGGCACAGATGCGAAGGGTCTGCCGGTGGGCTGGTACTCCGTCGCGATCCTGATCCAGGTTGGTTCGACGATCTTCTTCAGCGTGATGGTCATTCGTGATGCACTGCGACCCGAGCACGATCCGGTGCGCTCCGATCGATTCGCCGAAGACGACGACGATCCTGGCGGCGGCGTACTCGATGGGGCGCCCGATCGCTGGGCTGCGCGGGCCGTGACTACGCCGGAACCGTACGACCAACAAACGCCGCCAACCGATCAGCGGCCGGTGCACTCGCATTGACGGGCTGTTCGGGTCCGAAGAACTTTCCCTCGGTTTCGGACCCGCGGTAGTCCGGGAGCAACATGGCCAAGACGCAGCTCAGACCGGCCTCGGCAACATCTTCGTCGAGCTGGGTGGACTGCCCTGTCGCAGTTGCAAGGTCCCAGGTGTGAACCGAGAACTCGGCAAGCTGCTGATTGATCGGGAAGCTCTTAGGGACCTCGCCAATTCCCGGCAACTCCATCGTTCCGGACAAGTCGCCGGCTTGGCGCCAATGGTCGATGAGCACGTCGCTGCCGATCCGGAACTGACGTAGCCAGTCACCGCCGAGCGTCGGTGTCGGCACAACTGATGGATTCCCAAAAGCTGCTTGCTGGCCGAACATCTGAAGGTCGGTGAGGAGGTGGTCGAGGAGGTCACGCACCGACCAGGATGAACAGGGCGTTGGGTTGTCGAGCTGGTCTGGCTGAATCCGCTCGATCACTTGGTAGTTCTCGTGTAGTGCGGTGATCAGCAATTCGACAGGACTTGCAGTCATCTTTGTCGTGCTCCCCGCGTTAGCCAACCGGTTCCAGAATCGCCTAATCGTACTGACTTGTGATGCCAACTGGAGTGAGTCGCCTCGTTCCAGTTACTTCAGACCTAGGGAACCGGGGGCTCGTCGGTTTCGGTGGGCTTGGCCGAACTCGATGGGCTCGCGGTTGGCCGTGCCGACGAAGGTGACGCACTCGCTGACTGGCTCGGCGACTTCGACGGGCGCTGTGATGGGCTGTTCGATGGCGTTGGGTAGCGGTAGTAGTCGTTCGAGGACCCGTAATCGTTCTCGTTCGTCGACTCGAATGACTCCAC
>JBAYVO010000190.1:0-4953 GCA_041674545.1 Candidatus Nanopelagicales bacterium
CTGAGAGCGATCGCGATCGCTGGCACGCTAGCCGACGTGTCATCGTGACCGACCCATCGGTCGGGCCCACCCAACCTCCGTCAGGTGGTCGGGCGTATTTGATCGCCCTGTTGCTCATTGCGGTTTCAGGGTTCGCAGGTGTCTGGTCACTTTCGCAGCCGTGGGTCACCGCCGTCACAAACTCAGGGTTCGGCAATGAACCAGTCAGCGTGACAGGGTCCGCGCTCTACCCGCTGTCGTTGGCGGGGGCGTGGCTCGGGCTCGCAGGTGCGGTTGCTGTGATCGCAACCGCCGGAATTGTTCGGCGAGTAGTCGGGCTACTCATTTGCCTCTCGGCAGCCGCAGTTGCGGTAGGCCCAGTGGCGTTTCTGCTTAGTAGCGAAGCTGTCATGTTGAGCGATTCAGTGCAAGCGGCGGCCGACTCCGCGCAACGCACATCGTGGTGGGTACTCACGGGGGCCTGTGCGATTGCCATGACTGTTGCCGGCTTGATGGTTTGGCGATCTGGTCTCCAGTGGCGATCGCTATCAGGCCGCCAAGACGGCTCCGCCAAGGTCGCGGCATCTGATTGGGAGTTGCTCGATCGGGGCGAGGATCCGACTGCCTGACGGGTAATGCGCGTGCCCCGTCGCGATAACGGTCTAAGGGATGCCAGAATGTGCGGCAATCGGTAGGCCTTGGTACGTTCAGGCCACGTAACCGCACTACAGGAGGCTGCACATGACTGAGGTTCAGGCGCGCGACGAGTCGCAAATGCGCGATCCCGAAGAAGGTCGCACCCCAGCAGCCTGGACTGCGGTCACCATCATGCTGATCGCGTTCTGCGTTGGCACCTTGGGCGTGTGCATCGCTCAGCCGTGGATGTTCTGGCTCGGCATCGCGTTGCTGGTAGTCGGTGCGATCGTTGGCAAGGTTATGGCGATGATGGGCCTCGGTCAGTACCCCAAGGGATCTTCGTAGAGTCACTTGTGACTGATTCAACTCGCGGACTCATCGTCGTCGCTGAAGACGAACCCGCAATCGCCGACCTACTCTCGCTGTATCTGACACGCGAGGGCTACTCGGTCGAGATCGTGGCCGACGGCGCAGAAGCGTTGCAGGCCATTCAAACTCAAAGCCCAGTTGCTGCAATCCTTGATGTCGGATTGCCGTCTATGGCCGGTACAGAGGTCTGTTCGGCGCTTCGCTCCGGTCAAAATTGGACGCCGGTGCTCTTTTGCACAGCGCGTGACGACGAAATTGACCGAGTGCTTGGCCTTGAACTCGGTGCTGATGACTACATCACCAAACCCTTTAGTCCGCGCGAAGTTGTCGCCCGGGTCAAGGCAGTGCTGCGCCGTACTGAAGGTCGCGAGTCAAGGACCGAGGACGTGTTGACGATGAGTGGTGTGGTCGTCGATACGAATTCGCGGCGTGCCTTGGTCAACGATACGGAACTCGACCTGACACCGACCGAGTTTGATCTGTTGGCGTATTTGCTGCGCAATCCAGGTCGGGTCTACGGTCGCGATCAGCTCCTGACAGACGTCTGGGGTTATTCGAGTGCTGTCGGGTCGCGCACCGTAGACGTACACATCGCGCAGTTGCGCAGCAAATTGGAACCTGTCGAGATCATTCGGACGGTTCGTGGTGTGGGGTACTCCGCTGACGAGCGTCCAAGCTAGTTTCGCGCAATGCCGACCGACGCGCCAAGGACCCCCGCTGACCCGGTCATAGCCAGCCTGCGAAGTCGTGCGCACGGGCTTTCACTCAACGCCAGAATCGCCCTCGTCACGGTGGCTTCGGCAGTGGTTGCGGTGTTGGTGGCCGGGGCCATTTCATATCCACTGATTCGGCAGGCGGCGCAGCAGGAGTCTCTCGGTAGCCTGCAGCGACTAGCAGACGCGACCGCTGTTGCATTGGAACGGCAACCTGGTCCGGGGCCTGATCAGATCCCGAACCGACTCGCAAACACGTTGAGATCAGAGGACATCACTGCACTCTACGTGCCCCGCGGCGCGTCCATCCCAGGGCTGTTCAGCGCCGGAGACTTTGTCCGGCTTCAGGCAGGCGCGGTACTCGATGGTGAGGTTTCGTACGCCGGGGATCAAGTTCTCGTCGCCGTCCGCGCATTGACGGATGGAAACGCGGTGGTGCTGACCCAGCCAGTTCAGGCAACGGGGCGACTTGCACTTGCGGCGTTGGCGAGATTCGCTTTTGCCTTGTTGGTTGGTGCGGCGCTCGCCGTTGCGTTTGGTCTTTTGTTGGCGCGTCGCCTGACCAGGCCGCTGCGCGATGCCGCGCAAGCTGCGAAGCGACTTGGCGCTGGTGACCGCGACGTTGAGCTTGCCGTGACTGGTCCACCGGAAATCGCTGAACTGAACGAAGCGCTTAACGAATTACGACGCGACTTGGCGATCAGCGAAGGTCGCCAACGCGAGTTCCTCCTATCGATCTCTCATGAACTGCGGACGCCCCTCACCGCGATCCGGGGCTACGCCGAAGCAATCACTGATGGTGTTGTGCCGGTGTCGGAGATATCTGCCAAGGGCGCGATCGTTCAGTCTGAAGCAAATCGGCTCGATCTCTTGGTCGCAGACCTGCTCGACCTCGCACGACTAGACGCTGTCGATTTCTCAGTGTCCATCGTGGCTGTTGACTACGCCTCGATCGCGACGGCCGCTGCGGCGGTCTGGCGGGACCGTAGCGAACGCGAAAATATGCAATTGCGGCTTGAGCTTGGAGCGCCGTCAATTCAAGGTCGGTCCGATCCGACACGCGTGCGGCAGATCATTGACAACCTCTGCGCCAACGCGTTGCGAGTAACCCCTAGCCCGGGGGTGCTCGTGCTGCATGTTTCCGCACCTCAGCCGGGTTGGGTGAAGATCGAGGTGCGCGACAGCGGTCCCGGGTTGACTCCTGATGACTGCCGGGTGGCATTTGAACCAGCCGAGTTGTACAGCCGATACCAAGGTATTCGAAGGGTCGGCACCGGTGTAGGCCTCGCATTGGTGGGACGACTCTCGACACGACTCGGCGGAACCGCACACGCAGGTTCAGCACCGGAGGGTGGCGCATGTTTCACCATCTACCTCGCTGCGAACCTAGGCTCGTAAAGGTCCACGTTCGCGTCTCGTAGCTGTGGCGTCGGCGTAAGGTACTCAAGTGGACGTTGACGTCACCGGCGAAGGTGGGCAGGCCGCTGGGCAGTCGCGCCAGATTCGGGTGCCGAGCAGTTGGCTTGCCCCGGCAGTCGTCGTGACGCTGTGCTGCTTTTCTCCGACGGGAATTGTTGCGGTGTACTACGCCGCGCAGGTCAGTGTGAATTGGCGAACAGGTGAACGTCGCGAAGCGAGTCGGTGTGCGCGACTGGCGCGTAGATGGGTTTGGGTGAGCGTACTTTTGTGGGCTCTGGTTACCCTTGTGCTTATTGCGACCGGAAGGTTCGGCAGGCTTTTGGAGGCGGGTGTCGTATGAGTGTGACGACTTCGCAGAAGCCAACGTCGCGCTTGCGGCGAATGGCCTGGCCGGTTGCCGGTGCAGCAATCGCTGTGGGTGCCGCGTTCTACGTCCGAGCAGTGGATCCGAATATTGGTGGTTACCCTTTCTGCCCGCTCAAGTACGCCACCGGCATTGACTGCCCGGCGTGTGGCGGGCTTCGGTGTGTGTACTCGCTGATGAATGGCGACATCGGTGCGGCGATGGATCAGAACCTGCTGGCCGTTCTCGTTTTACCGATGGTCGCGATTTGGATCGCGTACTCCCTGATCTCGCTCTGGCGGGGCAACGATCCCAACGACTCAGCTGCAGCCGTGGAAGGACCAGACGGATCTAACGTCGCAGGCTCGGCATCACTGAACCGAGCCGCGGCGATCAGGGTCCTTATTGTTGCCATGATTGTCCTCACCGTGGTCTTTACGATCGTGCGGAACATTCCTGGGGTCGGCTATCTCCCGAGCGGCATTGGCTAGCGAATGCGCCACTGCGATAGTCCTGGCAACGAATTGGTGTCGCCCGACCAACGAATGCGGGGCGACGGTGAACTTTGCTTGTCGCTAAGCTCATAACGTGACTGTGCTCGAGGAGATTGTTGCTGGCGTCCGCGAAGACCTCGCGCAACGTCAGAGCGCGGTGTCGCTCGATGAGTTGAAGGAACGCGCAGCAGTCGCGCCCAAACCGCGAGACGGGCTGACCGCACTGCGTAGTGACGGAGTTTCACTCATTGCTGAGGTGAAGCGAGCCAGCCCTAGCAAGGGTGAACTCGCGGACATTCCTGACCCGGCCTCGCTCGCGTCTGCTTACGAAGCGGGTGGGGCATCTGTTGTGTCGGTGCTCACTGAACGGCGTCGGTTTCAGGGTTCCCTTGAGGACCTCGCTGCAGTTCGGGCAGCCGTCGATATCCCAATTCTTCGCAAGGACTTCATCGTCACTTCCTACCAACTCTGGGAAGCGCGGGCATACGGTGCAGATCTCGCGCTCCTGATTGTTGCCTCGCTCGACGAGCAGGCACTCATTTCGTTGATTGAGCGAACCGAATCTCTCGGGATGACGGCGTTGGTCGAGGTCCACGATGAACGTGAACGAGATCGTGCGCTCGCCGCTGGGGCGAAGTTGATTGGAATCAACGCACGCAACCTGAAGACGTTGGAAGTGGACCGCAGTGTGTTCGCGCGGGTCGCAAAAGGTGTCTCCTCAGACGTGGTGCTCGTCGCGGAGTCTGGTGTCCGTGGTCCTCGCGACCTCGTCGCGTACGCGGGGGCAGGGGCGGATGCTGTGCTCGTCGGCGAGGCACTCGTGACGGGCAACGATCCACGAGCGGCTGTTCATGAGATGGTCGCGGCTGGGGCCCACCCTGCAGTGAAGCACCCTCGGGATTAGAGAGAAGTCAGTGACCGAACAATCTGCCAGTGATAGCGCGCTAACGGTTCCAGACCTTGCGGGTCGGTTTGGAATCTATGGGGGCCGGTTTGTGCC
>JBAYVO010000191.1:0-4919 GCA_041674545.1 Candidatus Nanopelagicales bacterium
GGGGATGGGGTCTTGGGTGAGGAAGGTGCCGGTGGTGGGGTTGTATTGGCGGACTCCCATCATGATGATCCCGGTTTGGGCGTGGTTGGAGCGTTGGTTGGCTCCTTCCCACCCGTACGGTGCGGGTGGTGTTGCTGGTGTGGTGTTGGGGTTGATCGGGGCACCGAACGCGGTGTAGTCGTTGAAACTGGTCGGGTAGGTTAGATCATCGGTGGCGGGAATGCTGGCGATGACGTCACCGTGGAGGCTGGTGAGGTTCAGCACGGCACTATCGGCATCAGTGTTGGTTCCGGTACCGGTCGCGGTCATCGCGAGCCCACCGTCCGGGGACGAAATGTAGCGCTGCCACGTGTTGGTGGTGGTGTGTCGGCGTTGTTGTAGTTCGTCGACCGCACGGTTTTCTGTATGTTCGACGCAGTCGCCGGGTCACGCAGCCACGCATCAAATATCGTCACCTGCTCCGGCGTCGGAAGCGTGTCAAACGTCGGCGCTGGGATGCTCCCGTGGGTCGACAATTCTTGGTACCTAGCGCGCACGTTCACCACCGGAAGCCTCCCGCTCGTCGACTCTAGATCCGTCAGGCCAACCACTACTGTCGATCCGCACGTTCGTACCGAAGATGCGGAGTGGACGCATGGTTCATCGGGCCTTTCGGGATTATGGCAGTTAACACTGCCGCAATCCATGTTCTGTCGGCATCGCCAGGCGGATCCGCGATGGGGGTCGCGCCACGCGCGCTCACGATAGTTACACGTCGCAAGAGCGGTACGAGGAACGTTCGTGGTCCACCGTGAGCGCAAACCTGCGCACTGGGAGGATCCCCTGCTTGTAGCGATCAAGCTCGCCCGTTTCAACGTTCATCTGGTGAGTTCGACCTCGGAATGAGGTTACGGTCAAGGCAGAGTCGCAAAGTTCCACGGAGATCCATGCATCATCGGTATGTGATCCCGGTGGGCGCTCGCCGCGCCAGAACTGCTACCGACAGGTGGGTGAACGCCCTCGATCAGTTCGTTGAGAAGCGAGTCGCTAGCGTCGCTGAGTGCATCTCGATTCCCCGACAACGCGCGGCGGGTCAGGCGCTCGCTGCACGCCAGAACCCGACCGTCACGACCGCGAGACCCTACCGTGACGATGCGTGGCGGAGACGGCGAAATATCGACTCTCTCAATGTGGACGCCTTTGGACATGTCCTACGCCTCGACCTCCTCGCGGTTGAGCACAGCAACCATGCGGAATTGTTTCCGACTTGGGTGTTCGGTCACCGTGGCACGCGACCAAGGTAGGCGATTGCGATGGTCCTTTTCGGATGCTGAAACCGGAACCTAAACCAAGTCAAATCTACCCTGAACGCATCCCCAAGCCAACAGTCAATACTCCGTCGACGCACGACCATCGTGATCATGTCGCCGAAATTGCGAAGCCGTCGGTAGTGAGGCCAGGTTGGCACCACAACCGGTGGCTTCACCGCTCACCTCGAAGGGAACGAGCCGCCGTCGGACTGGCATCTGTACAACCCACTCGGCGACAGTACGGATTGCCTGACTAGGACCCAGGCGTGGTCCCACGCTAGCGAGGTTTGATTGTGACACGAGTCGCCGGACCAGTGGTAGTCCAGCTAGTCGCGCGCACTTCCATGTATCGCTTGTGTGGCTTGCGTTTGACGGTTTTCATCTTGGTGGTGGAGAAGAACGTCCAGCGCGCGCCTTTGAGCTTCTTCTTGGATTTTGCGATCCGGGATTGATAGGCAATCGCACGCTCCGCGGCTTTCCACTTCACGACCGCTTTACCCTTCGCCTTCCCCTTCTTCGGATATTTCACCTTCGGGTGTACAGCACCCGGTGCCGCCGCTTCCGGAGTCACAGCAGGTGAGTTGTAGGTGATCGACACCAGGCCGTCGCGCCCATTGCCGGTCGTGTTTCCAGCGCTCGCCGTTGCACCTGCACCGGGGCCAGTCGTGCTCGCCGTTCGGAACGTCCGTCCGGCGGGTCCTTTGCTCCCACCCGCTCCGCCACCGCCTGGGCCAAACGAGCCACCGCCACCGCCCCAGCCGCCGCCTCCACCTCCGCCAGAGCCACCAACACCGAACCCAGCGCTGCACGAACCCGTTGTGCCGCCGTTACCGCCACCGCCGCCGAATGAGTTTGAACCACCGCCGTTCGGTGTGCCGACACTGCCGCTGGAACCGCCGGATCCACCCATTCCCGGAGTTTCTACTGTGCCATCGCCGTCGGTCGCGCTGCCGAAATCGCTCAAAACGCAAGTTCCCGAGAAGCCACCCACGCCGTCGCGACCACCGTCGCCACCGACGCCATACTCGTCGCCACCCTCACCAGAACCGTCAGAATTGGATCCAGCCGCGCCACCGTTTGCCGACGGCTGGGCAACCGTCGCTGCAGCCAGCCCACCAGCGCCGCCGCCACCACCGGCGATGATGACTGGTACTGCATCCCGGTAAATCATCGAGGCTCCACCCCCACCGCCACCCCCGGTCGCGCCAGTCCCGGGGCTGCCACCGGTACGCCCGCCGCCGCCAACGCCGATTTCCAAGACTCTGCCGGACGTTACCCGCAGCCTGCTGGTGACAACGGCACCCGCGCCGCCGCCCGCAAATGCAGGAACCGTGCCGCTTGCCGGAGTGCTCGCACCGCCGCCACCACCGATAGCGACGATTTTCACTGAGGTGACCCCGGCCGGAACGACCCAGTTTGTGTCTTCGGTGAACTCAACTGTCACCGCGGTCGCTGGCGCCGCGACCAACACCAACGACGAACTCGCTAGAGCCACGGAAATAGCCGTTGATCCGATCAATGCACGTTTGCGCCGCGTAGTAGCCACATGGTCAAGTATCACCCGGGACGACCATTCAGTCCATGGTGTACATCCACCCGGTCGGTGTTCAGCCAGTCGTGTGCGGACTGCCCGCAGAGGGCGGTTTCGAGGGATCGTCGCAACACGGCTACATGGTGAAGATCGTTAGGTGAGCGTAGCGAGTAGCTGTGCAGGGCTCTTCCAGTCGAGTACTTTCCTTGGGCGCTGGTTGAGTTCGCGTTCCATCATCGCCCCGGCCGGGGGCAGTGAGTCCACCGACACCCAGGTCAACCACTATTCCGATAGCAGTGATTCCCCGGCCCGGATTCAACACACCACCACCAACACCTGGCAGCGCTACATCAGCTCCCCAGACGGGGCTCGCGATGACCGCGACCGGTACCGGAACCAACACTGATGCCGATAGTGCCGTGCTGAACCTCACCAGCCTCCACGGTGACGTCATCGCCAGCATTCCCGCGACCGATGAGGTGACCTACCCGACCAGTTTCAACGACTACACCGCGTTCGGGGCCCCGATCAACCGCAACACCACACCAGCAACGCCACCCGCACCGTACGGGTGGGAAGGAGCCAACCAACGCTCCAACCACGCCCAAACCGGGATCATCATGATGGGAGTCCGCCAGTACAACCCGGTCACGGGCACCTTCCTCACCCAAGACCCCATCCCCGGCGGCAACGCCAACGCCTACACCTACCCAACAGACCCCCTCGGCGGGGAAGACCTCAGTGGGATGGCGCGCCGTAAGAAGCCCGTGAAACAGGGATCCCTACACATCTATGCGCAACGGACGACAGTTGCAATCTCGTTCAAGGGAGTTGCGTAAGGGCTACGGCGCACAACAACCAAGGGAAAGCCGATTTGGTGGGAACTGCAGGTCACTTTTCGCCGGATCGATCGCAGGGTACCTACGGGCGATGTCGGTCGATGGGAAGGGGTGGGTGCGGCCAAGGGCACGGCGTCTCTAGTGTCGTTTCGAGTGCTGCCGCATGGTGTCCTCCGGCAGGAGCCGTCTATGAGATCTACGCTGTGTTATACAAGAATGGGAGACGGTACCTAAAGACCACGAAATTCGCCTAGACAAGGGTTGGTACTTCCTGATGGGAAAGTCTGACACGGTTTTTGACGTACTGCCATTTGTGTTTCCGTGGGGATTCCTCGCTGTGAGAGATGCTCATGGCAATCCAGCGAGGCCGATCGCAAGTTCGTCGTCTGTCATGGATGAAGCCATATTTACGGTGACCCTTAGATACGGCGCATTTGATGTGCACACCGTGGTTGGATTGGTCTGCCCAGAACTCGATAGGGAGGCGATTGGCTGGTCTGCTGGTTGCTTCGCTGAGCGCATCTCCGGACCTGGCCTCGATGTGACGCCAAATCCGTCGCAATGGGCTAGTCAACGGCCGGTGCATGGGTCTCTTTCGATCAGAGCGCTTCAGGTTGATGGCATCGCTAAGCGATTCACTCATGCTGAGGTCGACCGGCGATGGTCCGCTTTTACCACAGTTGTCAACAACGCCCGGTTCATGATCGCTGGAGAACTAGAGCAAATTGACTCGTCGCTGTTTGTAACGCTGAATCCGACCGTCACTCAAGAATCGTTCGATCGAGAAAGCCGACGTACGCAGGCCGCCAACCGGCGACTACTACGTTCGAGCAGTGGCTACATGACCCGGTGAACGCCTCGAAGATTCAGAAAACGGTTCGTTCGAGTAACTACAACAAAGCTGATCAACTGTTGAACACTATTCAAATGACTACCGATAGGGGTGTCCCGGTTCCTAGTATTTAGGGGGGCGTACCGGTACGACGATTTCGCCCGCACCACCTGGCTACCAGCGGTGGACACTGAACCGCCTGTGATTGTTGTTGGTGGCTGGCCTGGGGTTAGCTGGCAGAGTTGGCACTGGTCCGCTGACGCGTCGTGACTCTTGAATCGCCTGGACCCGTTCGCGGGTGCCTCTCCTGGGATTTGTCCGTCGCGGCAGTGACCGGTGCCGACTCGGCCCACCTCGGTGGCCTGATTAGAAGCCTGCCCGGCCTTGCGGCCGTCGCCCATCACAGGCATGCCTCGCGGTGATCTCAA
>JBAYVO010000192.1:0-4901 GCA_041674545.1 Candidatus Nanopelagicales bacterium
GTCAGCCATGACATTCAGGGTAACCCGTGAGCCAGGTCACCAATCACCCTGCGTTGGACGAATCCCTTTGACGCCAGCGCAAACCCATGACTATTCGTACTCGTAGAAGCCCTTGCCAGCCTTGCGGCCGAGTTCTCCGGCAGCAACCATTCGGCGAATCAGCTCTGGCGGTGACCACGCTTCGTTCTGGGTATCTGCGTACACGTTGGCCGAGGCATTGGTCAGGATGTCCAGGCCGGTGAGGTCGGCGGTCTGCAGTGGACCCATTGGGTGGCCGAACGCGTACCGGCAGGCAATGTCGACGTCTTCTGCCGACATAATTCCGGTCTCCACGAGGCGGACAGCTTCCATACACAACAACGTGATGAGACGAGTGGTGACGAAGCCTGCAACATCGCGGTTCACGACCACAACCGTCTTGCCGACGTTCTCGGCGAATTCCCGTCCACGTGCGAGTGCCTCGTCCGAGGTCTTGTAGCCGCGCACCAATTCCACGAGCTTCATCATCGGCACTGGCGAAAAGAAATGGGTTCCAACGACGGACTCTGGTCGCTTTGTGACTGCTGCGATGGTCGTGATCGGGATCGCTGACGTGTTGGTTGCGAGCAGTGCGTCGGGCTTGCAGATCCGGTCGAGTTCGACGAAGAGTTCCTTCTTAACGTCGACGTTCTCAAAGATCGCTTCAACCACGATATCTGCTTCGGCCGCAGCGCCGAGGTCAGTCGTCGTGGTGATTCGGTTGAGCGCTGCATCAACATCGCTGTCGCTGATCGCGCCCTTCTGCGCGAACCTGCGCAGGGACTTCTCGATACCAGCGACACCACGGGCGAGCGCTTCATCGGTGACGTCGCGCAACGTTACGTCGTAGCCGCCAACCGCCGAGACCTGCGCGATCCCTGACCCCATGAGTCCTGCACCAATAATTGCAATGTGTTCAGCCATAGTGCCGAACCCTAAATCGTGCGCTGGGCAACGCAGGTCACTGGGTGGACCTCGCGACCCTTAGACCTCGATCCGGCGAATTTTTCCGCCGAGGCCCGTGAGGTCCTCAACAAAGTTCGCGTAGCCCCGATCAATGTGCGAGACGTCATAAACGGTGGTGACGCCATCAGCGACGAGCCCGGCGAGCACGAGGCCCGCCCCGGCCCGCACATCAGTGGCCTCAACGGGTGCGCCAGAAAGACCCTCAGTCCCCCTGACCAACGCGTGGTGGCCGTCCGTGCGCACGTCGGCGCCGAGGCGGTGAAGTTCTTGGACGAACCTGAACCGTGCCTCGAACAAGTTCTCCGTCACCATCGCAGCACCTGTCGCGATGGAGTTCAGCGCGATGAACTGCGGCTGCAAATCTGTGGGGAAACCGGGATACGGCAGCGTGACCACATCAACTGCTTTGGGTCGGTCCGTCATCGTCACGCGGAACCCGTCGCTACCGACGTCAACATGGGCTCCCGCAGTGACAAGCTTGTCGAGTGCGATCTCGAGGTCACCGGCGCGACCATTCCTCACGTGGACGTCACCTTGGGTGATGACCGCGGCAACCGCCCACGTGCCGGCGACAATTCGGTCAGGCACCGTTTGATGCGTCACCGGGGTGAGTCGGTCGACTCCATCAATCTCCAGGGTTGCGGTGCCGATGCCGCCAACTTGCGCACCCATCTCAACGAGCATATTGCAGAGATCGACGATCTCGGGCTCGCGAGGAGCATTGTCGATCACGGTCGTGCCCTTGGCCAACACTGCGGCGGTCAGCAGATTTTCTGTCGCGCCAACACTTGGAAAGTCGAGCCAAATGTTCGCACCCTGCATCCGATCGTGCGCGGTCGCAATCAGGTACCCGTGCTCGTTATGCACATCAACACCGAGACGATTCAGGCCTGCAATATGCAAGTCGAGTCCACGAGAACCAATCGCATCTCCGCCGGGAACAGCGACCTCCGCGCGGTTGCAGCGAGCGATCAGCGGGCCCAACACGCAGATGGAAGCCCTCATTCGACGAACGAGGTCGTAGTCAGCCTGATGATGGAGCACCTCGGGAACCGAGATCACCAAAACTGCTGCTTCACGGTTGTGTTCAACTTCGCACCCGAGTCGCCGCAGGAGTTCAGCCATCACCGAAACGTCCAAGATGTCAGGGACCGCGGTGATGGTGCTCGTCCCCGGCGCGAGCAGCGCTGCCGCCATCAACTTGAGCACGCTGTTCTTCGCACCGGTCACCGAGACCGAGCCTGCCAGCGGATTGCCACCAGTCACCTCAAACGCATCCACAAGCGGTGAGGATACGCCCAAAATGCTCTGCGACTACGCTGAATAGATGGTCAACCTCACCCGGATCTATACCCGCACTGGCGATGACGGCACAACGGCTCTCGGAGACTTCTCCCGAACCCGCAAAACCGATCCTCGACTCATCGCCTACGCCGACGTCGATGAAGCAAATTCAGCGATCGGAGTTGCGCTGACTCTTGGAGACCTTCCGGCGGATGTTGCCGCAACCTTGACCCGAATCCAGCACGATCTGTTCGATGTCGGCGCGGATCTCTGCACGCCGCTGGGAGAGGACGGATCGGGTGGTGAAACGACAGCGCCGAGCACAGCGCTAAGGGTCGAAGCCGACTACATCGTGCGGCTTGAAGAGGCATGTGACCACTACAACGCGGAGCTAGAACCGCTACGCAGCTTCATCTTGCCCGGAGGTACGCCGGGAGCAGCACTGCTACATGTCGCACGCACGACCACTCGCCGCGCAGAACGATCGGCCTGGGCGGCCTGCGACACCTACCCAGACACTGTCAGTCCGTTACCGGCGAAGTATCTCAACCGACTCTCAGATCTGCTGTTCATCCTGGGTCGCTACGCCAACGTAGAAGTTGGCGACGTGCTGTGGGTCCCAGGGAAGAACCGCTAGGACCGCAGTCTGCACCCTGGAAAATTGGGGCGTCGTTTAGCCCTTGTTGACGACGCGGAGTCGCGTCTCGGCACGAGCGATCGCCGCGGCCTTGCCATCGCCTTCATCGCTCGCCTTGGCCTCAGCCAAGAGTGCCTCAGCTTGCTTCACGTCAATCTCTTCGGCCATTTCCGCAGACTCAGCCAGGATGATGACCTTGCCGCCATCAACGACCGCAAATCCGGTGTGGACGGCCGCGTGAAGATCGCCACCTTCTGGCTGACGGATGAGTACAGGCCCATCCTTGAGCATCGCAAGCAATGGGGAGTGTCCAGGCATTACGCCAAGCTCACCATCGTGGGTCTCAAACGAAACCAAGGTCGCCTGGCCGCTCCAGACCTCGCGATCTGTTGCGACCAGGTGCACCTCGTAGGGATCAGCCATGACTACTTGCCTGCCAACTTCGCTGCATTGCGCTCGAGATCCTCGACGCCACCACACATGAAGAATGCCTGCTCGGGCAGGTGATCGTATTCACCATCACACAGTGCCTTGAACGACGAAACCGTCTCGGTCACTGGGACGAACGAACCTGGCTGACCGGTGAAGGCTTCAGCCACGAACATGTTCTGCGACAGGAAGCGCTCAATGCGGCGTGCACGGTTGACGATGATCTTGTCCTCTTCGGACAGTTCATCGATACCGAGGATCGCGATGATGTTCTCGAGGTCCTTGTAACGCTGCAGGATTTCCTTGGTGCGCGCGGCGACTGCGTAATGCTCATCACCGATGTATTGCGCATCCAGCAAACGCGACGTGGAGTCGAGCGGATCGACCGCCGGGTAGATGCCCTTCTCCGTGATCGGACGCGACAGCGTCGTTGTTGCATCCAAGTGAGCGAAGGTGGTCGCAGGTGCAGGGTCAGTCAAGTCATCTGCGGGGACGTAGATCGCCTGCAGCGACGTGATCGAGTGACCACGCGTTGAGGTGATGCGCTCCTGCAGCATGCCCATCTCGTCAGCCAGTGTCGGCTGGTAACCCACTGCTGACGGCATACGGCCGAGAAGCGTTGAAACCTCAGAACCTGCCTGGGTGAAACGGAAGACGTTGTCGACGAACAGCAGCACGTCCTGCTTCTGAACATCGCGGAAGTACTCCGCCATGGTCAGTGCAGTCAGAGCAACACGAAGACGCGTGCCCGGCGGCTCATCCATCTGACCGAAGACAAGCGCGGTCTTGTCGATGACGCCCGACTCGGTCATTTCAAGGAAGAGGTCGTTGCCCTCACGGGTACGCTCACCGACACCGGCGAACACCGACACACCACCGAAGTTCTCAGATACCCGGTAGATCATTTCCTGGATCAGAACGGTCTTGCCGACACCAGCACCGCCGAAGAGGCCGATCTTTCCACCCTTGACGTACGGGGTGAGCAAGTCGATGACCTTGATGCCTGTCTCGAAGACCTCGGTCTTCGCCTCAAGCTGATCAAAGGTGGGTGGTTGGCGGTGAATTGGCCAACGCTCCGTGATGTCCAGGGACGCTGCAGGAACGTCGAGTGGAATGCCCAGGGTGTTCCACACGTGGCCCTTGGTTACGTCGCCGACTGGGACCGAAATTGCAGCGCCGGTGTCGGTGACTTCGGCGCCACGCGTCAGACCATCTGTCGGCTGCATCGAGATCGCGCGAACCATGTTGTCGCCGATGTGCAGGGCAACTTCAAGGGTCAGCAGTCGCTCTTCGGGCTCGCCTTCGGCATCGTCCGAGGTTCCGAAGACAACGGTCGTGTGCAACGCGTTGAAGATCTCGGGCATTGCCTCGGCCGGGAACTCGACGTCAACGACCGGACCGGTCACACGAGCGACGCGGCCTACTCCAACGGCTGTTTCCGCAGTAGCGGTCATCTTCTAACTCACTTCCCTTAGTTGGCGGATGACAGCGCGTCGGCTCCACCGACGATTTCGCTGATTTCCTGGGTGATCTCGGCCTGGCGGGCCTGATTAGCTTGGCGGGTGTA
>JBAYVO010000193.1:0-4889 GCA_041674545.1 Candidatus Nanopelagicales bacterium
GGCCAACGGGTGTCAATCCACTTGATCGCGAGGAGCGCGAGTCCTGCGTTGAACATCAGGATCAGGAAGGTCAGCACCGGTGTGCTGACAATGCTGACCGGCTGGATGAATGCGGTTGCCCCAGCAAAGCGGTAGGCCAACCATCCATTCGTTCCGTCCCACAGGTTGTTCTGGAACACGATGTCGACCGCTACCCACCAAAGCGGCAGTTGCACGACGAACCACTTGTACCCGGTTCGTTCCGAGAACTTTCGATCGAAGATGCCAAACAGCACGCAGGACAATCCGAAGAACACACCGATCGCGAAGACCACCCAGTGGTAGCCATCAAGTAGGCCCCAAGCAGTGGCCCAAATGATGAACCAATAGGTAGAGCCAACGATGAAGATCGGAACCGCCGACATGCGACGTGGAAGAACCCGGTACGCCGCGATGTACATCGGCACGAAGGCGATCAACAGAAGCGGATACAAGCCGCCTCGGTCCGGGAACGACACCCACACCACGACCGCACTCAACACTGAGAGCGCGAGACCTCCGACGATTCGCCCGACCCCAGCCCGCGATTGCGGTGGTGCCTGCGCGGCATCAATCGGAACGGACTGATCCGTTGTCATCAAGAAGAAACCCCTCAGTTGCGATCGTCTATTCTCGACGCTACTTGTTCGACTGCTCCCACCTCAACAAATGACGATCGCGTCAGCGACACCTGCCGCGATGCGCACCCGAGGCTGAGCAACAAATCGCCGGCAACAGCACAGAGAACTGCGGGAGAGTCCATGACGCAGGCACCATTGTTGAAAGACTCGTTCGGCCCAACGGTGCCCGCTCGGATCGCTGAAATGATCTCTGCGGTTGCACCCGATTTTGATTCCGCGGGATTCTGCACCGCCACGCTCGATGGCTATGACGACCTCGAACTGATGGCACGCTCGCACAAGATCGCGGACGAACTTACCGCCTACCTCCCCAGTGACCCTGGCGACGCGATTGACATCCTCCACCGATCGTTGCCTTCGGAAGCTGAAGCGTCCACCTGGACGGGTATGACGGGTTTCATGCTGATGCCGCACGGGATCTACGTCGCCCGCCACGGCCTCGAGTGTTTTGAGGCGTCCATGCAGTTGCAGTACGAGATCACGAAGCGATTCACCTCCGAGTTCAGCATTCGTGCTTTCATTGCTGGCGACTACGACCGGACGATGGAGCGGCTCACATGTTGGGCACAAGACCCGAACGAACACGTGCGCCGTTTGGTCTCGGAAGGAACACGCTCGCGCCTGCCTTGGGCCGCGCGCCTGCCAATGTTCCAAGCCGACCCTAGCCCCGTTGTCGACCTCCTCGAACTACTCAAAGACGATCCGTCGAGCTACGTTCGCCGTTCGGTCGCCAACAACCTGAACGACATCGCCAAAGACAATCCGGATGTCACGATCGCTGTTGCAAAGGACTGGTCTGGCGCTCATGCATCGCCGGAACGCAGAGCGCTGGTCCGCCACGGGCTGCGGACGCTAGTCAAACAAGGCGACCCGGCAGCACTTGCAGTGCTCGGGTACGCGCAGACCAGCGCGATCGACTTATCGGACTTCACCGCCACGCCTGGGCAGCCAACGATCGGCGGGTCCGTTCGAATCGCAGTGACGGCGACCAACACGACCAACCAGCCCGTCCGCGTGCTACTTGACTTCGCAATCGACTTCGTCAAGGCCAACGGGACCACGGGCCGCAAGGTCTTCAAAGGCGGCGAGTTCGAACTGTCGCCGCGAGGTTCTGAATCCGTCACCAAAACAATCTCCGTTCGGCAGCACACCACTCGCACCCACTACCCCGGCACCCATGAGGTGTACGCCCTGGTCAACGGCTCGACCAAACCAATTGGCAGCTTCGATTTGCTCGGCGATTGACCAAACCCGGCAGACCGTCATGTGCGGCGCCCGCGATCTCCAATTCGCGCGTACGAAATCGTTCCCGATCATGTTCTCGTCACGATGAGATCTGCGGCTAAAACTGTGAAGATGTGCCGGTGTCATCGACAACCTCGCCCGCCCCAGCAAGCGCACTCGGCTCTGCCCCCGCGAAAGCGGGCCTCATCCTCACTGTCCTGATTCTTGGCGCGACCGTCGCGAACATCAATACCTCGATCTCCAATGTTGCGTTGCCGTCGATCGCCTCGGCGCTCAACGCGACCGATACCGAACTCACCGGCATCACTGACGCGTATCAGCTTGGCATCGCCGCAACCGTCCTCTACCTCGGCGCGATTGGCGACAGGTACGGCAGGAAGGGGATGCTCCTGCTCGGTGCGCTGCTGTGTGTCCCATTCTCGCTGGCATCAGCGTGGTCACCCAACGCGATCTTCCTCATCGTCGCCCAGATCGCCGTGGGCGTCGCTGGCGGCATGCTCTACCCCACCACACTGTCAATGATCACTGCGTTGTGGCGCGGCAAGAAGCTCACGGGAGCAATCGCGTTGTGGACCGGCCTCGGCACCGGCGCATCAGTGCTCGGCCCGATCATGGGTGGGTACCTGCTCGACAACTACTGGTGGGGTTCGGTCTTCCTCATTACCGTGCCGTTCGCTCTACTCGTGCTCGTCATGGGTGCGATCATCCTGCCGCGCAGCCGCGCCGCCGAGAAGGCACCCGTTGACCATGCTGGTGGAAGCCTCAGCGTGGTCATGATTTCCAGCTTCGTACTCGGAATCGTCATGTTGCCCCAAGGCATCACGATCACTGTCGCGATCCTGTTCGCGGTCACCCTCGTCAGCGGGGCGTTGTTCGTCTGGCGGCAGAAGCGAGCCACCAATCCTCTGTTCGATCTCGAACTCGCCGCTGTACCCACATTCTGGGTTGCGTTCGTCGCAGGCCTCGTCGCCTTCGGCGCGTTGGTGGGCGCGATGTTCATCGGCCAGCAGTTCACCCAGAATGTCTTGCGGTACACCCCACTCCATGCAGTCCTCCTCACGCTCGCGTTAGCCATCGGAATGCTCCCGGCCGCGGTGTTCGCGGGGAAACTCATTGGCAAACGCGGCACGAGAGTTACGTTCATCATCGGAATGGTCTTCATTGCCATCGGATTCGTCGAGATGCTCATCACCTGGCGAGCAGGAACTGCAGAAGTCTGGGTGGTTCTTGCCTACCTGCTCGTGGGCATCGGCATCGGAATGGCTGCAACCCCTGCGTCACGTTCCCTGAGCGCCTCGCTTCCGGTGAGCAAGGCGGGTATGAGTTCGGGGTCCATGGACCTCACCAAAGACCTCGGTGGAGCGGTCTTCCAGGCGCTCCTGGGGACACTGCTTGCGGTGGTCTACAGCCGGTACTTCGTGCAGGCGTTCTCATCGCTACCTCCCGATGAAGCACAGAATCTCGGGTCACGCGCAACGCAGGAAATCTCCTCAAGCTACGAGGGTGCAGAAGCCGTCGCCAAGACGCTGCCTGGCGCCGACGCGACCGAGCTCATCGATGCTGCCCAACGCGCATTCACCGAAGGCAAAGCAGTCGCGATCGGCTGCGCACTGCTATCGGTCCTGGTCGCTATGGGATTGGTCTGGTGGAAGTACCCCAAGCTTGACGAGGAACACGCGCTCTTCGCCGAGATCCGCGCCGAGGATGACAAGGACGCTCACGCCACAGCGAGCTAGTCGGCGGTGCCTTCAACGTAGCGCTTGAGCGCCCCGAGCCGGCGACGCGTCTCTATCGCGAAGAGTCGACCGGCGACAACTTCCATCGGCCGGGCAAGCCACCCTGGTCGACACTGAAGGTTCAAGGTGTAGACCACTTCACTCGCGGCACCAGCGCTGCCCTCAACCTCGCGGTGCCGAATTGATGCCGACCAGTTGCGGAAGATGAAGTAGGGCTTGACCAGCGTCACCGCGGCGAGGCTAGGCGGATTGAACGTGACGTAGCGGGTCCGAAAGGTGAGCCCGCCGAGGTACCACCGCGCGGAACACACAGCGACTGCATCCTTGCCGGGCGCCTGATCGCCTGCCATTCGCGCGCTGCGCAACATGGTGTCCCATTGCGTTCTGACGCCGTAGTCGTGGACAACATCGAACACGCGTTGCGGTGGTGCAGCGATTGCTATCGCTATGACTCTGCGCTGCATTCCTAGACTCCGCGACTTGTGACTGCCGGGGAGTTCACGGCGTCGAGGGAATTCTTCGCAATCGCGGTCAACAAGAACCGTTGAAATCCTCGCAACGCGAGTTTGACGGGTATTCGCAGCACCCGCTCGAACCGATGATCGATTGAATACTGAGTGCCCAGGCGAATGGTTGTGCCACCCGGCGCATCGGCGCTCTCGGTCAGCAGATAGGAGCCCGTTGGAATCTGCACCACCCCGTCCGAGAGGTCAAAGAAGAACGCGACTTTGAACCCCTTCTCCGGATTGAATGAGAACGCGTACTCCAGCGGCGGGCGCCACACCGTGATGCGCTGGATGAAGCGCTTGCCGTTATCAAAGTAGGCGATCCGTTGACCACCAACACCGCTGCTGATGACTTCGGCACGAAGCGGATTGGGGATGCCCAACCAGCTGAAGTATCGCGGGTGCGTGAAGCTATGAATGTCGACGTTGATGATCTGGTCCCACACCACGGCCACCGGGACTGTGACCGTTGTCGACCCGTACATCGTCGCGACAACTCGCCTGTTCTGCGCACTCGGCTCCATCGCGCAAGTCTCGCGCGATCGGTCGTGAACTGCTCGTCCGGGTTGCGTTTGTGCCGCTACCGAACAGCCAAGACCACCTTGCCCGGCACCGAGCCAATGGACTCGGTCACGGCCTCACTCACTGCATCGAGATCGTGTACCGCGTGAACTCGAGGCACGACGGCGCCACTGTCCGCAAGCCTGGCCAGTTCGGCAAGCTGAACAGGGTCGGGCCGCACA
>JBAYVO010000194.1:0-4879 GCA_041674545.1 Candidatus Nanopelagicales bacterium
CGCCCGACCTGCCGGGCGTGTCTACCAAACGGGGGTCGGAGCGTCTGGGATGCCGAGGCGCGGGCCGCCCGCCGCTGCAAATTTGGTGCGACACGGCGGTGGGCCGAGCGTGTCGCACCAAAACCGCTGAGGGGTTAGCGGCGGGCAGGGGTGCCCTTGTTGAGGGTGGTCATGGCCTCGGTTAGGCCGTCGACGGTGAGGGGGAACATGTTGATGACGCGGGCGACCTCGTCGATGGTGGAGCCACGCCAGCGATTCTGCGGCTCGGGGTTCAGCCAGACGCTTTGACCAAAGTGTTCCTTCAACAGCGTGAGCCATTCCAACCCAGACATCGAGCCGCCGCCGTCAGCTGAGCCGGGGGTCCGGTAGAGCAATTCGTACGGTGCCATGTACGCATCTCCGACCATGATCAGCTTGTACTTGCCGTCGCACTCGCGCATCAGGTCATGCACCCACTTCGGATCCGTAAACCGATCCGTCTCGTACACCTGGCCGTACACGCAATTGTGGAAGTAGTACGTGCGCAACTCCTTGAAGTGAGTCGCCTTCTTCGCTGCACTGAACAACTGCGACATAAGTTGCGAATACGGGTACATCGAGCCGCCGACGTCGATCATCAAGATGACGTGGGTATCCGGACGACTCGGCGGGCGCACGACGACTTCAATCTCACCCGCATTGCGAGCGGTGGCGTCGATCGTGCGTTCAATGTCGAGCTCAAGCTCGGCGCCTTCGCGGACGAACGCACGCAATCGCCTCAACGCAACTTCTAGCTGGCGAATATCCAATATGATGTCGGAACGGTACTGCTGGTACTTGCGAGCATCCGCAACGTGCACCGCTGATCGGCCACCACCTGAACTTCCGGTCGACAACCCGGACTGAGCCTTCCCCGCCTGCCCAAACGCCGAAGTCCCACCGGTGCCGATCCAGTAGTTGCCACCGTCGTGTCGTTCGGTCTGCTCTTCCATCCGCTCGCGGAACTTCTCGAGTAGCTCCTCCAAGCTCGATTCGCGCAAGTGATCCGGGCCGTCAGGATCGGTGTCGCTATTGTGTTGATCGAGCCACTCGCGCAGTTGCTCGGTAATCTCCGGCAGCTGATCTGCCAGCCCTGCGAACTCTGCCAGGAACGCCCGATCGAACGCGTCGAGGTGGCCTTCGTGATGGATCAACAGGGAGCGGGCCGCGTGGTAGAAGCCGTCGACCGAATTCTGGTGGACGCCGTGGGCCAAACCCTGCGCAAGTGCGACGGCCTCCTGCGCACCAACCGGAACCCCATACGCCCGTAGGCGGTACAACAACGACAAGAACATCGGCGCACGCGCAACCGGAGCCGCACCCGCGCTCGAACCGTCAGGAGCAGGACCACCAGGATCCGAACCACCAGAAGCCGAGCCGTCCATCGACCCTTCGTCAGCCATCACATGCCCCTGCCTTCGATCGGCACCGCGCTAGCGGCGACGGAACCCTCCGGACGTTGCATCGAGGAACGCCGCGAGGTCTTGTTCCTTCTTCAGCAACGTCCCGAGGAACGGCATGTCCGGCGAGAGGCTGACTTCGTTTAATTCGATCGCCTGCAGCATCGCGATCCAGTCGACCAGCTCGCTCGTGCTCGGCCGCTTGCGGAGCCGATCCATCCCCCGCACCGCATAAAACGCGGCAAGCGCCTGGTCCAACAGTTGCTGGTTCACGTCAGGCTCATGCACCTCGACGATTCGCTTCATCAACTCCGGCTCAGGGAAGTCGATGAAGTGGAAGACACAACGCCGCAAGAACGCGTCTGGCAACTCCTTCTCGGCATTGCTGGTGATGATGACGATCGGACGCTGTTGCGCGGCGACGACCTCACCGGTTTCCATAACCGTGAACCGCATTCGATCGAGCTCGTGGAGCAGGTCATTCGGGAACTCAAGGTCCGCCTTGTCGATCTCATCGATCAACAACACCACTCGCTCCGGCGCCTTGAACGCCTTGCCGAGCGCACCCATGTGGATGTACTCGCTGATGTCGCGGACGTCGTGATCGCCGAACCTGCTGTCATACAACCGCTGGACGGTGTCGTAGTGGTACAGGCCCTCCTGGGCGCGCGTTGTGCTCTTGACGTGCCAGGAAATGAGTTCCGCACCCTGGCTCGCCGCGACGGCCTCGGCGAGCAGCGTCTTGCCAGTGCCCGGCTCACCCCGCACGAGCAACGGCTTCTGCAATACCAGCGCACAATTCACTGCGGCTTCAAGTGCCGGGTTGGTCAGGTACGACTCGGTTCCGCCAAATTGATCGGCGCTATCGATGGCCATTTGCCCAGCGTAGTTGCACACCTTCGCCTGACTTGAGGCATGGCCGCGATGCGAGCGGCAATCGAACCCTGCCACGTCCACCGGCGCCCGCTGTCCATGCCCCACAACGACCAATGGGTGGGGATGGCTGCCGCTCGGCCCAGCCATCCCCACCCATTGCAGAACCCCTGATTGCAGGGTCTCCCCCGTGTCAGCCCAGAGGCACGTGTCAGCCCGAAGATGCGTCGTCACTGCCGATTGGCAATCCGTGGAACCACAGCGCAACCTGAAGACGATCGCGCAACTGAATCTTGCGCAGGATCGATCCAATGTGGGTCTTCACCGTCGACTCGTCGACACCCAGGCAGGCAGCGATTTCACTATTGGTCAGACCTCGCCCGATCAGTCCGGCCACTTGGGATTCCCGCCCCGTCAACCGTTTGCGTTGAGCATCCCGTTCGGCGAGTTCGGCTGAGCCTGCGCCCATGCCAGCGCCACCGTTGTGACCGGTAGCGCCATTCAGATTGGAGACTGACGCGAGGTTGCCCACCCCGGGACTGCTATTCATCGAAGGGCTCTCGTTTCCGGGTGTTGTGCCGAACCCACCAGAGACTCGTCCAACTGCGGAACCGCTCGGATGCCCACCGTTGGCCATATTCGTGGCACTCGACATCCCGGAGGACCCGACACCGCCCACGGCGCTTCGGGCAGAGTTCGGCACCCCACCATTTCGGTAGGAGGATTGCGACGCCAAAGCGCGCCCAGCAGACATCGGATGGCTCACTCGACGCAGATCGAGCAGTTCGGGTGCGCGCACGCGCAGCAACTCCGTCAAGACCTTGGGGTCGATCCACGACCCACCGTCCAGAATCGCAAGAAGCGCAGACTGGAAGGTCTTCGTGCTCCGTCCGGCAAGCAGAACCCCGCGCACACCAATACGCAGGTAGTTCGCTGCAACAACGCGGTCGACTTGATCGCAGACTGCGATCACTGGAACCGCTTGGGCAAGGTGGCTCAGGCGACCCTCGTCGATCGCCGATCGCTGGAGAGGCACCTGCATGAACATTGCCGATGCGCCGAGCTGCCGTGCGTGCAGGATGTCTTGTTCGGGCAGTACGTGAACTTCGAATTCTGGCCGCTCAAGCACCGCGGCAGTCAGGTGCACTCGAAGCTCTTGCTCCTGGGCACTTACCGCGATTTTCATCTAATTCCTCACCGTCTGTGTTCATCGGTCAAGTGCTTTCACTGACCTGGTAAACGAGTAATTCCCCCAGACAAAGTAGGGAAACGCCAAAATCATCGAATCGGCGTTTGCATCGATGCGAAACCCGTGCAAATCTGCCGCGCAACGGCCCACGCGAAACGCGGACGTGAAAGCCGACCTGATCTAATAGCGCGCGTTATGAGCATCGATACGCGCGAGTTCGCTGCGCCCCCAAAGTTCGCGTCAGTCGGCAGCAGCCACTACCCCGTTGTGCTCGCGGTGTTTGTCGGCCTGTTATTGATTTCGAATATCGGCGCCACGAAGCTCATCGAGTTCGGCCCTGTCATTACCGACGGTGGCGCGTTCTTGTTCCCCCTCGTCTACATCACCGGCGACATCCTCAGCGAGGTCTACGGCTTCAAAGCAGCGCGCAAGGCAATCCTCGTCGGGTTCGCCATGGCGATCCTCGCTGCGCTGACGTTCTGGATCGTGCAGATCTCCCCCGCCGCAGCGAGTTGGCCCAACCAAGAGGCCTTCGAATCGATCCTCGGATTCCTACCGCGAATTGTGCTCGCGAGTATCTGCGGGTACCTCGTCGGGCAACTGCTGAACGCCTACGTGCTCGTCCGGATCAAAGCGCGGACCAACGAGCGATCCTTGTGGCTGCGCCTACTCGGCTCCACCGCGGTGGGCGAAGCGGCTGACACCATCGTGTTTTGCACCATCGCCTTCTACGGCGTCATCACCGGTGGCGAGTTCCTCAACTACGTCATCATCGGCTACCTCTACAAGGTCGCCGTCGAGATTCTGTTGCTACCGGTGACCTACCGTGTGATTGCGGTCATCAAGAAGAGTGAACCCACCTACGGCGTGCCCGAACCTGTCGCAGTTCCGTAAGTCGTGGTCGCGCGACTCACGAGCGGTAGTACGCCCCGAGGAACTCATCACGGAACTCGTAGAACGATCCGTCGCCAATGCTCGCTCGAATCTGATCAACCAGCCTCACGATGAAGCGTTCGTTGTGGATCGTGGCAAGCGTGTTCGCGACCATCTCTTTCGCCTTGAACAGGTGATGCAAGTAGGCGCGGGTGTAGTTGGCGCAGGTATAACAGTCACAGTCCGGATCGATCGGTGAGAACTCACGCCGGTTCTCGGCTCGAGACACGTTGAACCTGCCGTCTGGCCGATAGACCGCGGCATTGCGCCCGACCCGTGACGGTGTCACGCAATCAAACGTGTCGGCCCCGTTCTCGATCGCGGTAAACAGATCGTCCGGCTCGCTGATGCCCAGCAAGTGGCGCGGCTTGTCGAGCGGTAGTTCCTCGTTGACCCAGCGCACAATCGTGCCGAGGTTCTCCTTCTCCAACGCCCCGCCGATCCCGAACCCGTCGAACTCCAACTC
>JBAYVO010000195.1:0-4874 GCA_041674545.1 Candidatus Nanopelagicales bacterium
CCAGTGAGAGGATAAGCTTCCATCAACCGCTTGCGCGGCTGTCTCACCTGTACTATGATGCGAACTATCAGTTGATGATTTACCCAGTGCCAAATTTGATCCTGGCGCTGGTGTCGGTGTCGGTGTCGGTGTTGGCGTTGGTGTTGGTGTTGGCGTAGGTGTTGGCGTCGGTGTTGGCGTGGGTGTTGGCGTGGGTGTTGGCGTGGGTGTTGGCGTGGGTGTTGGCGTGGGTGTTGGCGTGGGCGTGGGTGTTGGCGTGGAAGTCGTGTCGTCGGCGAGATTCGGTGCGGACTCCCCGGCCTTGCCGAAGCGCATCCGATCCACATTCACGAAGTCGCCTGGATAGCCAGACTCGAACGTCACGTAGAGGTCGTGGACACCCTCAACCCCGCCAGCGTTCGCAGGGATTGTGACGTAGTTCTGCCACCCACCAGTGCTTGCGATTGCGAAGTCACCTAGCACCTGTCCGGCTGGAGAACCAACCCGGAACTTGACCAACCCTGAGCCGCTAGAACCTCCGGCGGCGCGAACATATGCCTGGAACAGTCCAGTACTGAAATCGACGTTGCGAAATGTCAGATAGTCCCCATTTCCGAGCCCACCGACGTGACCACCTTCAACAAGACCACCGGAGACCGCGTCTGCGGCTTCCGCTTCAAGGTGTGTGTAAGCCGACCGAGAACCCGGCAGCGGCGAATCTGGCAACGTCACAGACGGCGTCGGCGTCGGGGGCGGCGTCGGTGTCGGGGTCGGTGTCGGGGTCGGTGTCGGGGTCGGTGTCGGCGTCGGCGTTGGCGTCGGCGTTGGCGTCGGGGTTGGCGTCGGGGTTGGCGTCGGCGTTGGCGTCGGGGTTGGCGTCGGCGTGTCAGGGCTTGCGCCGCTGCCACCTTGCCAATCCACCAAACCTTCCGATTTGGTTGAGCCTGCTGGAACCGTCATCGTTCGGCCATTTGAGAACGTCACGGTGATCGCCGATTGGGTCATGTTTGACGCCACGAACGTCCGCTGTCCTCCCTTCTTGAAGACCGCATAGTTGGGATGGTCCGCTGTGATGCTGGGATCCACATTGCCTAGCGCAGTCATCGCCCGCAGACTATGGAACAGATGCGGCAGACTCTCGCCCTCTTCCGGCACGTAGTTCGGGCGCGACCTAAACGCGTTCCACGCCTCATCCGCATCGGCCAATGCCTGGTACTGCCACAGAATGTCCAGCCAGACTGTTGGTTCAGATCCCTTCGTACGGCGCAGCTCGGCGAGGTGGGAACGGACATAGTCCGGGTCGTGCCCGAGGTACAACGACCCGGCAGTCATCGGCAGCATGTTGATCCCGTGGATCATCTCCGGCGCAGCACTGAACCATGTGGCGTAAGCACCACCGTCGCCCCACACCATGCCTACCGATTCGTGGGCGAAGCCCTCTGGGAAGACGTCGGAATCCTCGTCGTGCCAGTACTTCTTCACCGCAGATGCCTCTGTGGTGTAGAGGTACGCGCCGAGGTCGCGCGTTTCTCGATCGCCCGTCACTTCGCCCCACTGCACCAGGGCCTGCGCGAAGTTCATCGACTCCGAGGACGACTCCTGGTTGTTGCCCGCAAAGAAGCTCCCCGATCCACTCGCCCAACTGTGTCCTGCGTATGGATCGAAGTCGCGTAGGAACGGGTACTTGGGATCGCTGCGATCGGTCGAAGCAGCGTCACGAATCAACTCGTTGATCATGGCACCGAAACGACGATTGGACGCCCATCCGGGATCATGCCTGGCGACCGTGGCAGCAGCATTGATCCAATAGCTCCAATGGAAGTGATGGTCATTTAGCTCCGACTCGGACCCGTACCCGGCCGGGTAGCCGATCATCGT
Organism: Candidatus Nanopelagicales bacterium; assembly: GCA_041674545.1. GTDB lineage: Bacteria > Actinomycetota > Actinomycetes > S36-B12 > UBA10799 > UBA10799. The sequence continues at coordinate 1,858 of JBAYVO010000195.1, forward strand.
CCCCCAATTTTGGTCGTAGTAGAAGACACGGCTGGCCTTTCCCGGCGTCGCTGTGAACCAATCAGCGATCCGAGCTTTGATCGCGTTGAGGAAGATGTCGCGTTCCGTTGCCATCCCGAGTTGGTCGGCGATTTCTGCTAGCCGCGCCGTTCGTCCCAACGCCTTACCTGTCCAGTAGGTGTCGCCAGCAATCTGCATGAGGTTCTCTCGTGATGCCGCGGTCACTTGTGCCCGCAGTTCGTTCACAAGGTCAGGTGGGAGGCCAACCGTCGGCAATTCGGGCAACACTCCCGAGAACGTCATTGAGGTGGTGAACTGATCAACTCCGGGGTGCACGGTCATTTTCCCTCGTGGCGAGATGTACTTCGCGACGATCGCGGAGTCGGGTCCCGTAAGAGCGTCAGTTTGGTGAGGCACCGTAGCGACGACGGTTTCACGGTTCGCGCCTTCCTTCGCGGTGGTGAGTAGCCGGTATGTAGCCGTCACCTTGCTGGTCGCTTGCGCGTAGTCCCACTGAACCTCTGAACCGGTCACAAATGAGTACGCGTACTGACTGAATGAGTCTGCCAACGCACCGCGGGCAGTTGGTGACGTGTCGCTACTGGTCGGCAACACTGCAACGGAGAAGTAGCCCTTGCCGTTCAGGGACGAAGTGAGCGTGTTGCCCGAAATCGCCCACGACGCCCCGGTGGGGGCAAACGCCACGTAGTCATGTCCGTTGACTCGGAATCCGGTCCGCGATCCATCTGTGAGCCACACGTTGGGTGCCTCGTCGAATGCCAACCGGGCATCACCGCCGACCGCGTTCGCGTAGACGAAAGGGAGCCCATGCCCGATCGTTGTCGTGAGTTGTTTGTTGCCGTCATTCCATTGGGGAGAAACCGTCCAGTCTGACCAGTCATCGACGACGGTCTTCGACGAATTCAAACCGCCCACACCAATCTGGAAGTCCCGGTTGTACTGGTAGTGATACTCGGCTGTGCCCTGGGCTGATCCGACCGTCGTGACCTTCGTTGGGTACGAGACACCTAGGCCGCCACTGCCAGCTTTGAAGGACAGCGGGCCCGCCACCAATGTCTCCGAGTGGTTGCACTCCGTCCGCTTGAAGATCAACGACGACCACCATTCGTTCGTTGGCACGGCCCCCGCGGGTGCGTTGCTGGTGACGTGTTGGCGAGGGTTCGTCGAGATTGAGCCGCAACCTTGCGGCAGTTGCGCACCCGGCGGCAGCGACGTCGTATAGCTACCCTCACCCGCCTCAACGATTGCTGCCTGCGCTGCCGCTGGCACCGCGATCACTGCGGCCGCTGCGAGGGTCAAACTGACGAGAACTGCGGTCAGCTGCCTAGTCCAGGTTGCAGCACTCCTGCGGGCAGGTTCACTACTACTGGCAGGCAAACGGGACGGGCGGAATCGTGACTTCATGACTGGCTCCTCGAAGTTGCGCCGAGTCGCCATTGAATACATAAGTGTTCAAAAGCCGATATAGGCGTTCACAAAATTGAGCCGATCGGATGAACACCAATGTTCAAATACACCCGTTCGTGACGATCTTCTACGCCTGCCCGTGCATCGGATGCAGAGAACCCACCACGATCTGGAGGATCGCATCTCGGGCTTCACGGAGCTCTGCTTCGCCCACCCGCGGAAGCTCAATCACATGCAACCCAATCTCGCTGATCGCGCCGAGAATCCCGCGGTAGACCAACGGACTACCTTGCGAGTTCTGCGCCTGCGACGCTAAGTCAGCTATCACTGTAATGAAGCTGGCGAACGCACTTGCGCGCGCTTCATTTACCGACTGGGCACGCGGCCGGGTCGGATCCGTCCACAGGGTTCGCGCAACATCTCGCCATCCCGCGATCCACCGCAAGTAGCCGTCAAGTAGCGCCTGGGCCTGCTCCCAGGGTTCCATCTCCGGCGAGCTCACACCCTCCATAGAGTGGACGAAAGACAATTCGAAGGCCTGCTCGATCTCGTCGAAGACAGCTTCCTTGCTGTCAAAGAACTTGTAGAACGTGCCGCGTGAAACACCTGCTTCATCGATGATGTCCTCGACTCGACAGGCGCCGTACCCAATGCGCCCAAATGCACGACCCGCGCCGGCGAGGATCCGGGTTCGGGTGTCTCGCTCAACCCGCGAGTAAGGCTCTTGCGCCATCGGTGAATTCCCCTCTCCTCGTGAGACTTCGTCATGCGAGTTCAGTGTGGCTAGCGTTTAGGTCGGACCTTCGGACTGGGTTAGCGTTTCGGTGTGTCAGCGCTTGGGCTGAGCTGCCGCGGCGCATGGCGCCGGTGACGCGTGCCGGAGATCGACGCTACCAATCAATTCACCCAATCAGTTCACCCCCGTTCGCAATTCAACGTTGTGGCAGTCGCCGGACGACGGCGCTCGCGAACCGGTCACTCGCGCCGGGAGAAGTCCACAGGAAGTACGCGGGCTCAAAGAGTTCGGCCTCCAACAATTGGTGTCCAGATTCTGTCTTCACCACATCGAAGCGCGCGTAGAGCGGGCGCGGTGACCCGCAATCACAAGCTGAGCACACGAGATTAGTGATCACTGAATGTGCGGCCTCGGCAACCGCCATCTCGCCGGAATCGGGCACGACCGTTGATATCGCTTCGGAGTACTCACCCCCGACTAAGCCGCCCCCAAGGTCGAGGATCGGCCCCTTACGAGCCGCGTGCGAGAACTCCCCATCGAAGTACAACAGCGCACATTCCCCGTGGGAATGAACGCTGTCAATGCTGGGCTGCACCATCACGGTCTTCCCGAGACCAAGAATCTTCTGAGCTAGCAGCAATGCCGCCGGGTCATCTGCAACGAATCGACCGGTGTCCTTGGATCCAGCCGAGACAGTTGGCTTGATGACAACCTCTTTCGCCTCAACGGCAGCGATCGCCGCCGAGACGTCAGCGAGCGACCGGGCATAGCTAGTTGGAACAACCGGCACACCCGCCCTCGCAAGCTCCGCGAGATAGACCTTGTCCGAACTCCACCGAATTACGTGCCGGCA
>JBAYVO010000196.1:0-4872 GCA_041674545.1 Candidatus Nanopelagicales bacterium
TCTGGTTTCACCTCGGTGTAGACAAACTCGAACCCCTCCGCCGAGAGCGGGGATCCCGTTGAACAGATCGTGCGCAGTGCGTCAAGGTTGTGCGAACTGCCCGGCCGCGCACCTGCCTTCGCGCTGGCATCGAGGAACTTTGCGCTCGTGCCGAACAGGGTGACGTGCTCGCGCTCTACGAGGTCCCACATGACGTCACGTTCAGGATGGAACGGCGAGCCGTCGTACAACACAATCGTCGCGCCGCTGGCAAGGGCGCTTGCGAGCCAGTTCCACATCATCCAGCCGCAAGTCGTGAAGTAGAAGACTCGATCACCTGGGCGAATGTCGCAATGCAACTGCTGCTCCACGACGTGCTTGAGCAGCAATCCGCCAGCTTGGTGCACGATGCACTTAGGTACACCCGTTGTACCCGACGAATAGAGAATGTAGAGCGGCTGGTCAAACCGGTAGAGCCGGTGCGGGTCGATTCCCCGACCCTCGCTGACGGCGAGGCGACCCACACCGGTCGCCTGCTCAAAGTCAAGGACCGGAATCGCGCCGTTGACTTCGCGTACCCCGGCTAGATCTGGCGCATTGTTGAGTTCGCCGTGCACGATCACGGCCTCGAGGGTCGGCAGGCCAGCGACGACCTCGGCAAGTAGTTCGAGTCGGGAGTGTTGTCTATTCGCATAGACATAGCCATCCGCTGCGATCAGCACCTTCGGCTCTACCTGTCCAAACCGATCGAGCACACCAGCGACGCCGAAGTCGGGACTGGTAGAGGTGAACGTCGCGCCGAGCAGCGAAGTCGCAATCATTGCGATGATCGTCTCGGGAACGTTGGGCATCCAGGCGGCTACTCGGTCCCCGGGCTCCACGCCGGCCCCTGCGAGGAACGAAGCCAGCGCGACCGCAGAGTCATTCAGCTCTAACCAACTGACGGTTCGACGAGCGCCATCCTCACGCTGAAACACGATGGCTTCGTCATTGGCGCCAGGACGCGTTCCTCCGTCAAGAAGGTTCTGTCCATAGCTGATGAGTGCCGCGGGGAAGAACTTCGCTGACCTCATGTCCTGACCCGCGGGCGGGAGCACGTACGCCGGTCCGTCCCCGCGATCGCCGACAACGCCGCACTCGCCCCAGATCACATCCCAGAAGTCGCCAGGATGCTCCAGGCTGTACTGATGCAAAGCAGCGGTGTCTGGAATCGGCAACTCAGTAGCGTCCGCAATGTCCCGGCGCACGCGGTCGATTGCGGTAGCGGCGATACGCTCCGGTGTCGGTGCCCACAGTGCCACCTGTTCAGACGTCCTCGAATCAGTCACAAGTCCTCATCCTGCCGCAGCGATGGTTGGCGTCGATGGCGAGTCCTTTGGTAGACGCGATTTGACAGTCGCGCGGTCGCAGATCGTGACGATAACCCGCCCGGCGTAATACTCAGGACGGTCATCGGAACATCGTCGCCCGCTCGGTGTAGACAGAGTCCTCGAACCTGGAACTAACGGCCTACCTATGAAACATCTGCAATACCTAGGGCTGGTGCGACTCAACACGCTTCTCCTCGTCCGACCTGCGGCGGTTCAACCACCGTAAGCCAGCGTTAGCACACGCCCAAGGCGCCGCGCTCTAGCGCGCATGACGTTGATCAAATCGCTACGCTCCGCAATCAGTAGCCGCGCGTCGGGTCGCGGTACTTCAGGGACGTCGCAAGACCTCCCTGATCACTAGGGAGGCACTAGCTAATGGTCGCACCAACTACCAGGGAAACTGGGCCAGTAGTGGTGGAGAAGGTACACACCGGCAAAGTCGTCGGCATCTCCATTATTGCTGCGCTCGGTGGATTCCTATTCGGCTACGACAGCTCCGTTATTAACGGCGCGAACAAGGCCGTGTTCTACCAGTTCCAGATTGAGAACACCTCACTTCAAGGCTTCGTTGTAGCAATCGCGCTGCTCGGTTCTGCGGTTGGTGCGTTCTTCGGTGGACGACTCGCAGACAAGATTGGCCGCAAGAAGGTCATGGTCATTGCCGCGATCCTCTTCTTGATCGCTGGCCTCGGACAAGCCTTCCCGTTCGCGACCTGGGACTTCATGTTGTGGCGTATTGTTGGTGGTTTCGCCATCGGACTCGCTGCGGTGATCTCGCCGATGTACATCTCTGAGGTCGCTCCGGCACACCTTCGCGGGCGTCTCTCCTCGCTGTTCCAGTTGGCGATCGTTGTCGGCATCTTCTCCACGCAGTTGGTGAACCAGATCATCATCGGAATGGTTCCCGACGGCGTCCAGGAGCCGGTCAAGAACCCGGCAGTGCCGCCGGTCGAGGCGAACAACGTCCTCGCGCTCGGCCTGCAGGCCTGGCAGTGGATGTTCCTGTGCATGGTCGTTCCGGCAGTTATCTACTGGCTGCTCTCACTGACCATCCCCGAGTCGCCTCGCTACCTCGTTGCCGAAGGCAAGTCTGCCGAAGCGAAGGAGGTGCTCTCCAAGATCTACGTCGAGGACGTCGACACGAAGGTTGCCGCAATCGAGGAATCACTCAAGGGCGACCACAAGCCGAGCATGAAGGACATCAAGGGCCCGAAGTTTGGCCTCTTGCCTTTGGTCTGGGTCGGTATCATCCTGGCGATTTTCCAGCAGTTCGTCGGCATCAACGCGGTGTTCTACTACTCGAACCTCATCTGGAGCGCCGTTGGCTTCGACGAGAGCCGGGCCTTCACCACCTCGACGATCATCAGCGCCGTCAACGTCATCTTCACGTTCGTCGCGATCGCGTTCATCGACCGGGTTGGACGCAAACTGCTCCTGCTCATCGGTTCAGCGGGAATGTTCGTCACGTTGGCAATCTTGGCGGTCACCTTCGTTACGGCTGAAAAGTGCACGCAGCAACTGATCGATGCTGGCACCAACAGCAGTTGTAACGCAGTCAGCCAGCTCAATAACCCGATGCTGTCTGACTCAAGTGGCTGGATTGCGGTGGTGGCGCTGTGCACCTACGTCGCGTTCTTCGCAGCCACCTGGGGCCCGATCGTGTGGGTCTTGCTCGGCGAAATGTTCCCGAACAAGATTCGTGCAGCGGCGCTTTCCATTGGTGTCATGGCCAACTGGATCGCCAACTTCGTCGTCTCGGAGTCGTTCCCGACCCTGGTCAGCATCTCGCTGGGCCTGGCATACGGAATCTTCACCGTCTGCGCATTGCTCTCCTTCTTCTACGTCTTGAAGTTCGTGAAGGAGACAAAGGGCGTCGAACTAGAGGACATGGAGTCCCTAGAAAACGTCAAGGTCTAACCCCGCCCCACCCCTCCCGGAGGCCCCGACCACCCAAAGGTGTCGGGGCCTCCGGCGTTAACCCTCGGATTTGGTGTAATCGCGCGGCCCGCCGGCAAGTCGCACCAAATTCGTGAGGGTTTTGGGGGTTGGCGGTGGTGGTGGGTGCGTCGGAGAGGTTGGTGTGGCACCATTGACGGGTGCGCAACGGATTGAACATTCTTGTGGCTCGACGCCACATCGACTTCGGTCGTGTCTCCAGCGCAATCTGTCTGTAGTCGCTAGTCATTCCCAGCTCTGACCACATCCACTCTTGGTTGTCGAGCCATGGACTAGCGCACTCGCCTCCACGGTGAATGTCTAACCAGGCTTGCTGACCTCCGCTCTCGTAGAGGAGACGCCCCACCGTGGCGCCACCAACTGATTCAACCCCCGCACCAAAGCGCGCAGCCCGACCCTCTCGACCAAAGGGTGCGGGCCAATGGGCGTTGGGCCACCTTGAGCCGCTAAATCCGAACGAGCGCACGAAGAAGGACGACGACGGACTCAACGTCCGCGCTCGGATCGAGAACATCTACTCCAAGCGCGGTTTCGCAAGCATCGACCCAGGCGACTTGCGTGGCCGGATGCGCTGGTGGGGTCTCTACACCCAACGCGCCCCGGGAATCGATGGTGGACGCACCGCGACGCTTGAGCCCGAAGAGCTCGATGCAGAGTTCTTCATGATGCGAGTGCGCAGCGACGGCGGCCAACTCTCCCTCAAGCAATTGCGGACGATTGCTGACATCTCCGAAGAGTTCGGCCAAGACACCGCCGACATCACTGACCGCCAGAACATCCAACTGCATTGGATCCGCGTCGAAGATGTGCCTGAAATCTGGGACAGGTTAGAAGCCGTCGGCCTCGGTTCCACCGAGGCGTGCGGTGACACCCCCCGCGTCGTGCTCGGCTCCCCTGTCGCCGGTGTTGCGGCAGATGAGATCATCGATGGCACTCCGGCGATCTTCGAGATCGTCAACCGGTACGTCGGCGATCCGCGCTACTCAAACCTCCCCCGCAAGTTCAAGACAGCGATCTCCGGCTCGCCGCACCAGGATGTGGCCCACGAGATCAACGATGTTTCGTTCATCGGTGTCGTGCACCCAGAACATGGACCCGGCTTCGATGTCTTCGTTGGCGGCGGCCTCTCGACGAACCCCATGTTCGCCAAGCGCTTAGGCACCTGGGTTTCGATCGACGATGTGCCCGATGTCTGGGAAGGCATCATCAGCATCTTCCGCGACTACGGATACCGCCGCTTGCGCACTCGCGCTCGTATCAAGTTCCTCGTCGCTGACTGGGGGCCGGAGAAATTCCGCCAGGTGCTGGAGGACGAATACCTCAAGCGCAAGCTCATCGACGGTCCCGCACCCGAACCGGCAATCGAAGGTCGTCGCGATCACGTCGGCGTGTTCCCACAGAAGGACGGCAACTTCTACATCGGCGTTGCGCCAACCGTTGGCCGCGTCTCTGGCACCACGCTGAACAAGGTCGCCGACATCGTCGAGCGGGTCGGTAGCGATCGGGTTCGCCTAACCGCACACCAGAAGTTCGTCATCCTCGATGTTCCCGCCGACCAGGTTGACCA
>JBAYVO010000197.1:0-4850 GCA_041674545.1 Candidatus Nanopelagicales bacterium
AGTGCTGAATGAATACCTGACAAGCTCAGATGACACGGCGCTCTTCATCGACACGTTGGCGGCAGTCGCACCCGGTACCGCCCTGCGTGATGGCCTCACGCGGATCTTGAAGGGCGAGACTGGGGCACTCATCGTCCTGGGAACCAACGATGCGGTCGAACAAATGACCGGCGGCGGATTCACCATCGACGTCGACTTCACCGCAACGAGATTGCGCGAGTTGGCAAAGATGGATGGCGCGATCATCCTGAGCGCGGGCGGCGACCGGATTCTGCGGGCAGGTGTCCAACTACTTCCTGATGGTTCGCTTCCCACTGACGAGACTGGCACCCGGCATCGCACGGCGGACCGCGCGGCTCAACAGTCAGGGCTACCGGTCGTATCGGTCAGCAAGTCGATGCACACCGTCGCGCTCTACGTCCGCGGGCACCGCCACGTCTTGGAAGAGTCCGCTGCAATCCTGAGCCGCGCGAATCAAGCGCTGGCGACGCTCGAGCGCTACAAGTACCGACTGGACGAGGTCTCAGCCGTACTGTCTGCGCTTGAAATCGAGGACATGGTGACTGCCCGCGACGTCGCGGCGGTCGCGCAACGCCTTGAAATGGTTCGCCGAATCGCCGCCGAAATCGCAGACCACGTGGTGGAACTCGGAACAGACGGCCGCCTCATTGCACTGCAGCATGAAGAACTCGTGTCAGGGGTGGATGCGGGTCGTGTGCTGATTGTGAGCGACTACGCCCCAGTTGTCGATGGCTTCATTCCGGTAGATGCAGTGCTCGGGGCGCTCTATTCGCTGTCGCCTACCGACTTGCTCGATTTAGAGCTTGTCGCCAACACCTTCGGGCTCGGCGGCGGGCTGGAAGGCCTCGACACCCCTGTTAGTCCTCGTGGGTACCGACTGTTGTCGCGCGTGCCACGGCTTCCCGACTTTGCGGTGGAACGCCTCGTGACTCACTTCGGCGACGCGCAACGGCTTCTGGCAGCGACTATTGACCAATTGCTCGCGGTTGACGGCATCGGTGAGACGCGGGCACGAAGCGTCCGAGACGGCCTGTCACGCATGGTCGAGTCGAACTTTCGCTAGTCGCGCTGGCGGGTTCGACCCATCAGCCGTGCGATCGACGTGGTCTAGGTAATCGTGAAGGTTGCGGGACTACTGGTTACCTGGTCGTTCTTTCCAATGACCTCGTATGTTCCTGGCGTTGCTGCAGGCAGACCCGATGGGCAGCCGACCTTTGACTGCTGCTGGTTCCAGTTAGCTTGAAGCTGGTAGACGTCACCAGGCTGAATCGTCTGAATGGTGTCCGTCCCTGCGGGGGCACAATCGTCACTTGACCAGACCTGCGTTCCGCCACTCTCGATGAGCACCGTGTTTGGCTTAGTACCAACATTGCGCTCGCAGGGCTTGTCCGAGATGTTCTTGATAGCCATCGTGAAGGTGATTGCGGTGCCTGCTGCGAACGCCGTTCCCTTGTCAGGCTTGACCGTGACCTCAATGTCGGAGTCGGAGCAAATCGCACCGCTAGCACTCGTCGATGGACTCGCAGATGTGGATGAACTTGCTGATGCCGACGGCGACGGTGAGGACGACGGCGTCGGGGACGCCACCGGCTCAGTGCCGGACGAGCAGGAACGAAGAAGCATGAAGAACACGATCAACACCACCAGGGCCGCGAGTCCCACGAGTAGACGGCGTCGCCAATAGACGCCTGGTTCTTCTGGACCGACTGGATTGAGGACGCTGCTCACGGCGGAAACGCTAACAAGGGATCGGGCAGACAGATGCAGCAGTCCCAATGATCGAAGGTGTGTCGAACGATTTCTTGGGTGGTTGTTGGACCAAGCGCACCCTTTGTCCCCTTTTCGTAGCGTGCGCGGGAGAATCGGAACGTGGCACGAATGGACCAGACCCCCGGCACCTACGAGGTGGACGCAATCAGCGGCGAGATGGTCACCCAACCTGTTCGCACCTGGTTTGAAGCGAATGCGCGCGAACTACCGTGGCGCGAGCCTGACACCACCGCGTGGGGCGTGCTGATCAGCGAGGTGATGTCCCAACAGACCCCGGTCGCTCGAGTTGCACCCGCATGGCAGCGCTGGATGGCTCAATGGCCAACCCCTGCCGACCTCGCGGCGTCCTCACCGGCAGACGTGATCCGCGCCTGGGACCGCCTCGGGTACCCGCGCCGCGCCCTGTGGCTGCGCGAGGCCGCAATCAAGATTTGTGAGGAGTTCGACTCGCAGGTCCCGTCGCGCTACGAGGAATTGCGGACACTGCCTGGGGTTGGTGACTACACCGCAGCAGCGGTTGTTGCGTTCGCATTTCGGCAACGGGTCGTCGTGCTCGACACCAATGTGCGCCGGGTGATCGCGCGTGCCGTCTCCGGTATCGAAGCCCCGGAGTCCGCGAGTCCAACGGTCGCCGAGCGCCGCCTCGGCGAGGCACTACTTCCGCTCGACCCGGCTGAGGCGGCGCAGTGGTCCGTGGCCTGCATGGAACTTGGCGCGCTCGTGTGCACATCACGATCGCCAGAGTGTGGTCGATGTGTACTCCAAGCCACTTGCGCGTGGGTTGCTGCGGGACGCCCTGCAGCAGTCAGCCGCTCTCGTCCGACCCAACGGTTCACCGGCACCGACCGTCAAGTTCGCGGCAAGTTGATGGCGGTATTGCGGGCTGCCGATGGCCCGGTCACAACGCACGCTCTGGCGTCGGCGTGGCCCGACGAGTCACAACGATCGCGATGTCTCGACACGTTGGTTGCCGATGGGCTAGTGGAGCCGCTCGCGGGGCGCCGGTACCGCTTGCCGACGTAATTTGGCGTGCGGCGCATCAACTGGGCTAGACCGCAGGTGTTGCAGCGGAGACTGGGACCTTCGCGTTCTTCCATTGCGTCGCGCCAAAGATCACCCCGAGAACCCCGATCAAGGCGGCCCAGGAATACAACGTGATGCTGATTGCTGACTGCGTTGGCTCTCCACCGCTGACGGACTCCATCGTCGCGGAGGCGATCACCACGGCAACGCCACCAAGGGAAACCATCAACGTGAGCAACACGCCCGCTGCGGCGCCTGACTGAGCTTCCTCCACCACACTCTGGACGGCGATGTTGCCAAACTGGTAGCCCATCCCGAGCGAGAACGACGAGAAGCCCATCACGATGAGGAAGACGACGATGTTGTTGGAAACCGCGAGAAGCACAAGACTCAGCGCACCGACGAGCATCGCGACGGTCATCACGCGTTGTCCCGGAACCTTTGACGCGAGCCGCCCGCTGATCGGCCCACCGATCGAAAGTCCGACGGCCGCAGGAATGAACATGAGACCGGCAACCAGGCCGGAGTAGTCGCGGACCTGCTGCAAATAGAGCGTCGAAACGAAGATCATCACGCAGATCCCCATGTTCGCGATCGTTGCCGCGACCACTAGCGCTGTGAAGTTCTTGTTCTTCATTAACGCCGGTGGAGTCAGCGGCCAGCGTGCGCGTCGTTCCCAGAATGCGAAGCAAACGATCGCGGAGACTCCGAGGATCGCCGGAATGTAGGTGATCGGGACGAAGCCCGCAATCGAAACATCGTCAATCCCAAGTGAAACGCCGGAGATCCCGACCGCGATCAGCACCACTCCAAGCCAGTCCAGGTTTCGCATGGACTTGTCGGCCAGCGCCTCGTCTTTGGACTCCTTAAGCTGCCGCATTCCCCAGATCACGCCTATCGCCGCAACCGGGACATTGATCAGGAACACCCATCGCCACCCGATAGTCGAGGCGAACCCGCCGCCAAGAATCGGTCCTGCAGCTGTACCCACACCTGCAACACCGGAGAGAAATCCGAGCACCCGCGGTCGTTCGAGAGCGTGCGTTGCATTCGTGACCAAAGACATGGCCACCGGGAAGTAGAGACCAGCGCCGAGCCCTTGTAAGACGCGGGCGGCAATCACCGATTCTGTGGTCGGCGACAAACCCACCCACAGCGAGGCAAGGCCAAAGATGCCAAGCCCGAGGAGCAGCATCCGTTTGCGGCCGACGAGATCAGCGATGCGGCTGCCGGGGATCATCGCGATCCCAATCGCGATCATGTACGCACTCACGGTCCACTGCAGGTCCGTGACTGTGGTGTTGAGTTCGACCGCCATATCTGGCAGGGCGAGCGCAAGCGCGAAGTAGTCGAGCTGGACACAGATCAGCGCGATTCCCACCGCACCAAACCGCGCGATGATCTCTTTCGCTGGGACCTTCACCGATACCGGATCCGAAGACATAGAAGAAAACTAGCCGCGCCGGCCGCACCCGGCAGCGCAAAACCCCCAACTTTCTTACGAGTTCCGCTCGTAGGTGCGGAGTCGCTGAGTAGTTGGGGGTTTGCGGGTGGAGCAGGTGCTACTCGGTGCCGGTGGCGTCCAAGCCTTCGACGGACTCCGTCGCGCCCGAGACCTCGGCGACGTCGATCGTGTCAGGGATAGGAGCCTTGACCGCACCGCTGAAGGTAAACACGGCGTCTGCCCCGGTGCCTTCAGCATCGACGACGACGATCTCGCCCGGCTTGAGATCTCCGAAGAGAATCTTCTCGCTGAGCGCATCCTCGATGTCGCGTTGGATCGTGCGACGCAGTGGACGAGCACCCAGCACGGGGTCGTATCCACGTGCCGCAAGTGCAAGCTTGGCCTCGGGCGTGAGCTCGATTCCCATGTCTTTGTCGCGCAGGCGTTCATCGAGCTTGGCCAGCATGAGGTCGACGATCTCGACGATCTCTTCCTTCGTCAGCTGGTGGAACACGATGATGTCGTCGATCCGGTTGAGGAACTCCGGGCGGAAGTGGTTCTTCAGCTCGTCGTTGACCTTGCCCTTCATCCG
>JBAYVO010000198.1:0-4817 GCA_041674545.1 Candidatus Nanopelagicales bacterium
ATCGAGACGCTGCCAGCGTTCATCATCGGCGGAGTCGCACTTGGCCTTGCTGGCCAAGCCGTCAAGATCTGCGCGGACACTGCCGTCCAAACCAAGATCCACGATGACCACCGCGGACGCGTGTTCTCGCTGTACGACGTCGTCGTCAACATCGGCTTGGTGGCCGGGGTGTGCTTCGTTGCGTTCACCGCCCCAGCCAGTGGTCAGTCCCCGTTCGACCTCGTTGTGGTCGGGGTCGCACTCCTAGCCACGGCCGCGGTCTACCTCGCCGGCGACCGAACTGAGCGACGCGTCTAGCCACGTTCGCTCCGTGCGACGATTTGTCCGGCGATCGACTTAGCCGGTTGGCGCTTGATCTCGCCAGCAACTTGCAGCAAGAATTCAGTTTCGCCATCCAAGTCTGAGGAGCGACCTGGCGTCTTGCCGCGTCCATCGTTGAGCGCGCCAGCTTCTCGCGGGCGCAACCGGAGGGCAGCGAGACTCCACGCAGCAGCGGCGATTGCATCGCGGGTGACTGGGCGATAGTCACGCGCCAATTCCTCAGCAGACTCGAGTGCGTCACGCGGCAGATTGCGGTTGAGGATCCTGAATGAATCGTGGATCTCCACGACTAGCCTGACCAATTCCACGGTCGGATCTCGATCGTTCGTCTCAGGCGACGCCACGTCCAGGCGCACCTGCGGATTGCTATCGCTCAGTGTCTTCCACAACGGTCGAAGGCGCCGAACCACACTGCGTTCGTACAACCGGTTCCCGAAATGGGTGTTGCAGAACCAGGGCAACAGGAACGAGACAAATGCAACCAATGTGGCGAACACGAGGAATGCCATCACCAACTCTGCCGAGCGCTTATGCAGCACAGAGTCAAAGGGTGTCGCCAGGCATATCAGCCCCGACAACGCGGACGCACCGGAAAGCGATACCGACAGCAGCATGACCCGCATCGATAGCCGGAGCACGGATGGCGGTGAACTTCGCTCGACTCGCCAAGCAACAATCCCGATGCGGGTGAAAGCAGATACCGCGACAAAGCCGAACGCCAACCAATACATCAGCAAACCCGGGGTCGGCGGCTGCGCCCAGAGTGGGACTTGTCCATCAATAAAGTAGGGACGAGCAAACCAAAATCCCGCGAGCATGGCGGCAGCGCCGCAGGCCGACATCAAATACCGTAAGCGCGAACCCCTCGCGGCGTCTTCCGCGCCCAGCGAGACAACTCGGAAGACCTCAACGAGTGCGGTGAGCGCAACGACGGCAAGGAGGTTGACCACCAGAGCATTGGTGCCTTGACGACCTGGTGCACTCATGAACTTCGCGATTGGTGGGAGCGTTAGCGTCACCGCAAACAGAGTCGCTGCAACCCACACCCAGACAACCGTTCGGGTCCTCGCCGCGCGAATCGTCGAGAATCGGGCCCATATGCCGAAGCAAACCATTGCCGCGACGACTAGCAGCGCAATCGCGAGAGCTAGTTCCATCGACGCGAAGTTGTAATCCGACCAAACAACGCGGTCTCGCTCGAAGCGTCCTGTGCTCCACCGCTGTCAGGCCTCGAAGAACGAGTTCGTGACTGAAGCAGGGTCGCGAGTAGTTCGGCGTCGTACTCCTGCGGATCCTCGTAGGAGGAACGGCCGAGCACCTTCTGAAGCAACGACGGATCAAGGTCAGGCATCAGTTGCGCAAGCCCCGAATACGGGCCACGGGCCTCGCCGTGGCCAAGCAACATGTGTGCCATCTCGTGGAGTAGGACGTGTTCACGCGCGAAGGGTGCGGCGGACTCGGCAATAAAGACCAGATCCACGCTGGGCGTCTCCACCCACATCCCACATACCGAGGCCGACACTTCTGGTGGTGCCGTCAATATCTGCATCTTCCTGCCACGCTGTTGTTGGACCGCGACGATCAGATCATGCGTATCTGGTGAGTCGGGCAACGGCGGGATCACCGCCATCAGTTCAGCAGCTGTTCGCACGCTGTCGCCCATGCGGGGATCGTACGCGTCATCGCATGGAGTGCCAATGTCAGAAGTGTTCATCGCAGGCGTGCATCTGGCCTTGCGTGAGCCTTCGGGGTAACGTGCACGTGTGCCAGAAAACCCCGAGGAACGTCCTCTCGCGGACAAGATCGACCTCCTTTTTCGTACTGTGCGTAGGCCGGACGGCACGGAGTACAGCTATGAAGCGATCGCCGAAGAACTGAGAAAGGCTGACGGGCCAACAGTTTCCGCGGCCTACCTCTGGCAGCTCCGGAAGGGCAATCGCGACAACCCCACAAAGGCGCACCTCGAAGCACTGGCATCGTTCTTCGGCGTCCCCGCGTCCTACTTCTTCGAAGATGAGAGTTCAGAGAAGATCACCGAGCAGCTTGAGACTCTTGCGAAGCTCAGTGAATTGGGCGTTCAGCAACTCGCCTTC
Organism: Candidatus Nanopelagicales bacterium; assembly: GCA_041674545.1. Lineage (GTDB taxonomy): Bacteria > Actinomycetota > Actinomycetes > S36-B12 > UBA10799 > UBA10799. The sequence goes on from JBAYVO010000198.1 coordinate 2,415, forward strand.
CGGTCAGCAGATCTCTCGCCCCAGGCGCAACAGGAGATACTCAAAGCAATCGAAAACGCGCGCACCCAAGAGGGTCTTAACTCTTAGTCCGGACCGCGCGGACCGGACTAAGAGTCCGCCCACCTCAGGTTCGGTACTTCTGCACTGCCTTGAACGCGTCGTAACCCGCTGTGTTGCGCGCTGACCAGGTCACAGTCAACTTGAGCTTCGCGCCGAAAGTCTTGATCATCAACTTGCCTTGGGGGCAGTACCGAACACCTGCGCCCGTGCCTGTCGCCTTTGTTGCCGTGAGCTTTCCATTCGGCTTCTTACAGACGAGTGCGAAGTAGCGTTGATCACCACGAGTCGATGTCCTCACACCAGTTGCCTTCACCTTGACACCAACCACCTGGCCCGCGTTGGTGACGCATCCCGGCTTCATCAACCGTCGAGTACCCGTGCGAGCCAGTTTCGTTGCTCCCGGCGTCACGCACCCGGCCACCGGAACTTGAGACTCGTCACCGTTGTCGGATTCACCATAGGTCGCGCTCGTTCCGTAGGTGGTCCGCAAATCGTTGTTCGCACCGATCCGCAACCAGTACTGCTTCCCTTGCTCGATGCCAGCGCAGTATCCGTCTGCGGCGACCGGTTCCGTTCCGTCGACGATCTCCTGGGAGGTGACGACACCCTCAACGACGTTCGAGCTGAAGTCCGCGGTCGTGGAGCACTGGAGCACTACCCGGTTCTCGTAGTCGTGTGGATCAATTGTGGCGCTCACTGACAGCTTGTCGCCGTCGATGCTGTCGATCTGCGTGGCCGAAACGGTCGCCTGTGGTGCGAGCGTGACCGAGGCACTGTAGGGCGCAATCCGAGCGATTCCGTCGGCCGGAACCAGGCTCGAACCGCCTCCACCACCGGCGCCAGCACTACCTCCACCACCTCCTGCGTAACCCGAACCACCACCGCCACCACCATCGACAAGGTTGCCTTCGATTCCGCCGTTGCCGCTCAAGCCGCCGCCAGAAGCCGCGCCCGTTCCGCCTGAGCCGCCCGGAGCGGCAAATCCGCCGCCGCCTCCACCCCCGGACTTCATGTTCTGCATCGAGCCGATGGACGTCCCGTTGCTACCCGACTCTCCTGAGCTACCGCCAGCAGCGCCGAGTGTCTCGCCACCTGCACCAGGCGTGGCACCCGTTCCGCCGTTGCCGCCGGGCTCGTTGTCCGCACCACCAGCTCCGGCGCCACCTGTCACAGTCGAGATGCCACCTGTGCCGCCAACCGCTGCTGTTCCACCGCCGCCACCGCCGCCTGCGACCACAAGTTCAGTTCCGGCGACGTTCTGCACGGTGCTAATCGACGAGTACGCGCCGCCGCCCCCGGAGAATGTTCCGTTTACCCCGGCTCCGCCGATTGTTAGGTAGAGGAACGGCGTGGTGCTGACATCGAGTGTTGCCAGAACAGTCGCGCCTTGACCCCCGGCCACTGCACCGACGTTGCCGGTGCCTCCGTTTCCGCCAACCACGCGAACGTCCAACTTCGACAGTCCTTCGGGAACCGCACACAAGTTATTGCCCTTGGTGCTGAAGGTCCGATCGCAAGGAAATGCCACGGCGTGCACGGGAGTGGCGACGATGCCCGCCGCCATGACTGTTGCACCGGCGCAGATCGCGGCGAGAAGACGGGACTTGACCATGGGGCACTTCCTCGGACTAGGTGGATGCGTCCTCGCACCATAAACTAGGAAAAATGCCTATGGCCGCATCAACTCAGAAAAATGTCCAACGATTACGCCACTCGGGCTACTTCGCCCGCTCGCTCCACCACTGACGAAGCTCCGCAGTCGCAACGTCCGGCGTGGCAGGGCCACGATCTAGCCTGCGTTCGAGGAGGAACTTGTACGCCTCGCCTACCTCACGGCCCGGTTCGATCCCAAGAATCTCCATGATTTGCGTGCCGTCGAGATCTGGACGGATCGACTTGAGTTCTTCCTCTTCAGACAACACCGCAATCCGTGCTTCCAAGTTGTCGTACGAGGCTGCCAATGCCGCAGCCTTGCGCCGATTGCGCGTCGTGCAATCGGCGCGCGTCAGTTTGTGCAGCCGCGACAGTTCGTCGCCGGCATCGCGAACGTAGCGGCGCACTGCCGCATCGGTCCACTGGCCCGAGCTGTAGCCGTGGAAGCGCAGGTGCAACTCCACCAACAGGGTCACCTGGTCAACCACCTCGTTGGGGTACCTCAACGCCTTGAGCCGCTTGCGCGCCAGCTTCGCGCCCACGACTTCGTGGTGATGGAACGAGACTCCACCGTTGGCTTCGAACCGACGGGTCTTCGGCTTGCCGATGTCGTGCAACAGCGCGGCCAACCGCAGCACTAAATCCGGGTTGGTCATCGGCTCGTGGCTGGTTTCGAGGTCGATCGCTTGA
>JBAYVO010000199.1:0-4724 GCA_041674545.1 Candidatus Nanopelagicales bacterium
GAATTCGGCCAATTTCTTTACTCGTTGATCATCATCTTCTTCATGATCGTGTACTTCATGATGCTGTTCAACATCATCTTTGACATCTTCCGCGATCACGAAATGAACGGTTTCGTGAAGGCACTCTGGTTGATCTTCCTGCTCTTCATTCCGCTGATCTCGATGCTGATCTACGTGATTGCTCGCGGACCAGGGATGGCCAAGCGCAACCAGGCAGCTGCTGAGGAAGCACAGAAGGCCCAGTTGGAGTACGCCAAGCAGTTGGTGAACCAGAGCGGAACGAGCACGGTTGATCAAATCTCGGATGCCCAGAAGCTGCTGGATTCCGGCGCGATCACTCAGGCCGAGTTTGACCAGATCAAGGCAAAGGCACTGGCAAGCTAGTTAGCCACGCGCACCGAGCGAGGGCTCCCACACTTCGGTGTTGGAGCCCTCGCTCGTTCTACTAGACCCATTCGGGCGACCAGGTCTCGCGTCGATCGCATATGTGACAGTCTTCTATGCCAGAATAATGTTGCTCACGCGACTGGGCACGTGCGCAACATTAACGGTAGAGGTAGGGCATGACGAATATGTGGAGCAATCGGCGCGTTCGGGGTGGACTAGGAGCCGTCGGGATTGCGACTGCTGCGATCGTGCTCGCGGGGTGCTCCGGTGCACCAAATACGCAAGCCCAGGTGGTTGGCAAGGCCGCCGCAACCGGGGTTCCGACGATCCCGGCATGCGCTCCCGACCAAGTCGCCGATACCAAGAAGTATGTCGCTGACTACGCAAAGAACCTCATCTCCAGCCAAGACATCCGTGCTGGGTACAACGGCGCGACGAAGGTCATCGACATCCCCGAATCGGTAGATGCCGCAACCAAGACTGCGATGCTGCCGTGTATTCCCGCGATCGACGTCGCCAAGCCCGCAGCGAACCCACCAAACGTTGCAACGATCCAGCAGGTCATTTCGCTCGACCAATGGTCAAAGCTGATCCTGCCCAGCAAAGTTGGAGCAGGGAACCAGAAAGACGCACCGCAGGTCACCGGGTTCGAAGATCCGGCGAATTCCTACAAGTCGTTCTTGACGACAGCGGCACGCATGCCTTACTTCTGCGGTGACAAGGTTCTGTGGGAAACCGAGCTGCAGGCCTGCCAGCGCGAGCTATCAACGTTTTTTGCCCATGCAATTCAGGAGACGGGCGAGAAGCCGGTCCCCGCAGGTGAGCAGCTGTGGCAGACCGCGCTATTCCAGACTCGCGAAGGCGCGTGCTACCCGAACGTGTGTGATCAGTACAACGGCGGCGCCGCAAACTTCGACGCGCCCAAGGACGTCTCGTACTACGGCCGCGGAATCAAGCAACTCTCGTGGGTCTACAACTATGCCGCGTTCTCGGCGAGCTACTACGGCGATATGGATGTCCTCGTCAACCAACCAGATCTCGTCGCTACCGACGTTGACCTGGTGCTCGGTTCGGGCATTTGGTTCGCGATGCAACCACAAACCAAGAAGCCCTCGATGCACGACGTGGTAACGGGGAATTTCAAGCCCCACGACATGCCTGCCAGTGGTGAGTTCAAAGGCGTGAACACCCAAGCCGACGGTTCGATCTTCCAGAAGTTCTCGGCAACGGTGAGCATCATCAACGGTGCGTATGAATGCTCCCCAACCAGTTCCGGCGAAGCGCTGCAAACGCAACTGCAACAGTCCAAGAACCGGTTCATCAACTACAAGGCGCTGCTGCCGCTGTTTGGCGTGCCAGAGGCAGACCAAACAAAGAACGAGAAGGAGATCGTGCCAGGCGAGACGTACTGCACGATTGCGAACGGCAGCCCATGGGGCGAAGCCGATGCGGCAGGGAAGTTCCCGCTGGGTTGGGAGATTCCGTTCTTGCTCAACGTTGGGACACCCGGATCCAAGGACGGCACGTGCTTCGCGGTGATCTACGGCCAGCCGGTGACGCTGTCGATCTCAACACCGGGCAGCCTCGACGTGTGTCAGACGCACTTCTCCCCAGGCGGGAGCCCAACGCCAACCGCGCCGCCAGTGACGCCGACCGCTCCCGTGCCGTCACCAACGGAAACGGCCGGAACGGAGAAGGAGACCAGCGCGACCAGCGCTGACGGGAACCTCAAGGTGACCATCACCAAATCGGCATCCTGGACGGGTGGATATTGCGCCACGATCGCCGCGACCAGCGTCAAGGGTTCAACGATCGACAATTGGAACGTCACCTTCGGTCTTTCAGGCGATCAGACCGCCAGCGGTGGCGGCTGGGATTCGACGTTGACGAAGGCGGGCGACTGGTACGTCTTCGAACCGACCGAATGGACCCGCAAGGTTGGTCCCAATGAGACCAAGGGCGGCGGAGGGTTCTGCGTTGATAGCGCATCGAACACTCAGGCGCTGCCGGTTGGTCTGCAGGTAAACGACAAGGCCTAATCGCCTCGTCCCATCGACACACGTCGGGGTGAGGGCGCGCCCGACCGCGCCCTCACCCCGACGTGAACAACCAACTGCCCGATCTCGAGTTAGCCTGCTTCGACCATCGACTCCAGGTCAGCCCAGTCTTTGGTGCGGTTGGACATCACGGTGAAAGCCGCCAGAGTGGTGCATCAGCCTGTGCCGTTGCTCGTGTTCCAGTTCGCGATGCAGGTCTTAAGGCTTTCGATCTCGACGTTGGTAGTGGTGCGGGCGGCCGTAACGGCCTTGTTGTCCTTCGCCTGGACGGCTACGCCGATCGCTTCGAGCCCGCTCACGATCGCAGTGACGTCACCGGTGCACTCCTGCGCGACTGCCTTGGCCTCGCTCGACAGGTTGCCTTCTGCGGACTTCAGTTGGGCGATGTCGGCCTGGATTGCAGGCAGATTTTCAGCCAACGAAGCCTGGAACGCCTCACTCGACGTCGTCGCACCAACGACCGAATTGATCTTCAGCTGCACGGCGTTTAGTGAATCTGTGTAGGCATTCACCTGGTCCGAATTCCCGCATGCGCCAAGGACTAATGCCAGTGCTCCAGCACCTGCAACACCAAACACAATCTTGGCTCTACGGCCCCGCGAGCGAGCCCCGTCGGGGTCAGTTGAGAGGAGTGTCATGCGTGGCAGTATTACCGGGGACACAGGTCCCTAGCCAGGTGAACAGTTCACCTGGGAAGATTGGTGGAGGTAGTCACTGCAGGTAGGGAGCCAGTCATGTCCGAACACGTGATGGGACCAGAGACGGCTGTTGGCCCGATTGTTGTCGGCGTCGACGGTTCTGTCGTCAGTGAGCGGGCACTGCTGTGGGCAGCGGAACAGGCCCGTCGAACAGGCGTCGCGTTGCGGGTCGTGCTGGTTCGCCCGCACCCGATTCCCGTCACGGCGATGGCCACGGAGCCTGTCTGGCCATGGCCTGTCATGCACGCCCGCAACGAACAAGATGTGGCGGCGGCAAAGGAATTGCTCACAACCACCGTCGAATCAACCATTCCAAACGAGACCGAGATCGACATCGAGGTTGATGTTGTCGATGGTCCGACGGGGAGCAGCCTGATCGACGTGGCTCTTGAGGTGAATGCATCTCTGATCGTTGTTGGTCGCCGCGGTATCGGTGGTTTCAAGCGGCTGCTCTTGGGATCGGTGAGCGAGGAAGTTTCCACGTACGCGATGTGCCCGGTCGTTGTCACCGCGGCCGATGCGGCGCCAAGCGATACACCCGTTGTGGTTGTCGGTGTCGATGGCTCCGAGCGTGCTGATGCGGCACTTCGTTGGGCAGGCCAACAGGCGCGGGTCACGCGCTCGCGGCTCCACGTTGTACACACCTGGGAGCGGCCGTACATCGCGCCAGACAGCATCGCCGGAACACTTCGTTCGATAGGTCCGGATTCTGAGGAGCTAGAGGCGTTGGAACGGCAGGTCCTGCTCGATGTCGTCGACCGATCTCGTACCGATCTCGAAGGCATCGAGATCACGACCGAACTCCGCGATGGTCACCCTGGCGAGCAACTTGTGAGCGCGGCGGCCGATGCGGGCGCGCAGCTGCTTGTCGTCGGCACTCGAGGACTTGGCGGCTTCACATCGATGTTGCTTGGATCGGTCGCGCAACAAAGCCTGAGGCATGCCACGTGCCCGGTAGCGGTCATCCGTCCCACTAGCGTCTAGCGACCGGACGGTTAGCTGCCTCGCCACCGTGACCCGGGCCGTGATTTACACGATCCGCGCGTTCTTTACCGTTCCTTGGCCAAATCGGACTAGTGGTTGCATCGCCATATACGTACCCTTCAATCACGTTCCCGAACCCCGACCGTTACACAATGCCGATTTCCAGGAGGCTCTCCATGGTTTCACGCCGAGTAAGCACCATCGCTGCAGCGAGCATTTGCAGCGCAGCGCTTCTGGTACCCGCGGCTGCGGGCACAGCGTCCGCCCACCCCGGAGATGACCGTGGCCGCCACGGATCGTTGTCGAGCCAGAACGCCGCCCTCAAGCACTACTCCGCGATCAAGTTCCACGGTGCATCGAAGTACTACGGCGCGTCACTGTCCGACGCCCAGAAACAGGCCGTGAAAGAGGCCAAGGCGACATACCGAGCAGCAGCGAAGGCAGCCAGGACGACCTATAAGGCGGACACCGCCGACGAACGCGCGACGCTGCGCGCAGCCCTCGACGCAGCGACCACCAAGCCGGAAAGGCGCGCCGCCTTCAAGGAATACCGCGTCACCACCAAGGACGAGTGGGCGACCTTCAAGTCGACGGTCAA
>JBAYVO010000200.1:0-4723 GCA_041674545.1 Candidatus Nanopelagicales bacterium
CACACGGCAAACATGATGGATGAGTTCGTCCGCTCGATCGCTCGTACGGCGATCAAGGAGACTTAATGAGCTGGGAGCTCTTCTTCACGGTCCTCGTGATCATTGTGGCTCTAGGTTTCGACTTCACCAACGGCTTCCACGACGCGGCCAACGCAATCGCAACGTCCGTCGGCACGAAGGCGCTGCGAGTCCGAACGGCGCTGGCTCTTGCCGCAGTCTGCAACTTCATCGGAGCGTTCCTCGGCCAGGAAGTCGCCAAGACTGTTCAGAGCATCACGACACCAGAATCGGGATACAGCGGTCTCGCCTTGGTGGCATCAGCGCTCATAGGCGCGATCACCTGGAACATGATCACGTGGTACTTCGGGCTCCCGAGCTCGTCGAGCCACGCCTTGCTGGGCGCACTGGTTGGTGCTGCGCTGGTCTCAGGCGCGTTCGTCGACTGGAGCACCGTGGTCGACAAAGTGCTCATTCCGATGGTGACGTCACCAGTCGCAGGACTTGTGCTGGCGTTCATCCTCATGAGGATCATCGTCAAGATCTTCGGCAACCGGAACCCGCAAAAGGTCGGCTCTGGATTCCGTCACGCGCAAACCGTCTCGGCGGCCGCGATGGCGCTCGGCCATGGCCTCCAGGATGCGCAGAAGACGATGGGAATCATCGTCTTGGTCTTGATCTCAATGAGCTACCTACCCCCCGACACGGGCATCCCGCTTTGGGTTGTCGCGACGAGCGCGGGCGCGATCAGCATCGGAACTGCCGTTGGTGGAAAGAAGATCATGCGCACCCTTGGGCGTCGCGTGATCGACCTTGATCCCGCGCGCGGATTTGCCGCCGAAGCCACGGCGTCATCGATCCTCTACACGACGGCGTTCGTTTTTGCCGCCCCGGTTTCGACCACCCAAATCATCACAGGTTCGATCATGGGCGCCGGTGTGGAGAAGCGCATCAAATCGGTCCGCTGGAACGTCGGGGTCAACATCATGTGGGCGTGGTTGCTCACGCTGCCGATGTCTGCGCTCGTTGCAGCACTGTGCCACATGTTGATCATGGCGATCTTCGGCTACTGAGCGCGCCAAACGCCACACGCTTCCTGCGGGGAAGACGGCCGAGCGCTAGAGGCGCGTGCCCTTGCCGAGCACGACAATTCCACCATCGCTGATCGTGAATCCACGAGCCAGGTCTTGAGCTCGATCGACGCCGATCTGAGCGCCGTCAGGAATCTCGCAGTACTTGTCGATCACGGCGTTGCGGATAACTGTTCCGCGACCGATCCGCGTCCCGGGCATGATCACCGAGCCCTCGACGAACGTGCCTTCATTGATGTGCACGTCGTATCCGAGCACAGAGTCGCGCACGTGCGCGCCAGCAATGATCGAACCAGCACCAACCATCGACTCATGCGAGTTTCCGGACAGCACGAACTTCGCTGGAGGTAGCGGCGGGAGGTGACCCAAGATCGGCCATTGCCGGTTGTAGAGGTTGAAGACCGGGTGCACGTTGACCAGATCCATGTGCGCGTCGTAGTAGGCATCGATGGTTCCAACATCGCGCCAGTACCCGCGGTCACGATCCGTTGCGCCGGGGACGTCGTTGTCGGCGAAGTCGTAAACCTGCGCCATCCCCTTCTCGGTCATCATCGGGATGATGTTGCCGCCCATGTCGTGCACGGATCCTTCATCCCCAGCATCAATCTTGAGCGTCTCGATCAACGCGTCGGTGCTGAAGACGTAGTTACCCATGGACACGTAAGACTCATCAGGCGAGCCGGGGATCCCAGGCGGATCGGCAGGCTTCTCGAGGAAGGCCTTGATTCCGCGGCCATCAGGTGCGGTCTCGATGATCCCGAACGCACTCGCTTCGTTGCGAGGCATCCGAATTCCCGCGACAGTGACGCCCGCGCCACCGGCGATGTGCTGTTCGACCATCTGACGCGGGTCCATACGGTAGATGTTGTCGGCGCCGAATACGCAGACGTAGTCGGGCTTCTCGTCGTACACCAAGTTGAGGCTTTGGAAGATCGCGTCGGCACTGCCGGTGAACCAACGCGGGCCGAGGCGTTGCTGCGCCGGGACTGGCGTGACGTAGTCACCCACCATCGCTGACATCCGCCACGTGGTGGTGATGTGACGGTCGAGCGAGTGTGACTTGTACTGGGTGAGCACACAGATCCGCATGTAGCCCGCGTTGACCATGTTGCTCAGTACGAAGTCAATCAAGCGGTATGCGCCACCGAACGGAACGGCAGGTTTTGCCCTGTCCGCTGTAAGGGGCATCAGGCGCTTTCCTTCGCCGCCAGCGAGCACAATTCCAAGGACGTGAGGTTGATTTCGCACGAGTTCAACCTACTTGCGCCCGCCGCACTTTGTCGCTTCGCCGAACGCCGAATTCACCCGTAGGCGGTCAATAGTTCGCTCAACCCCGACCTGCGGTTGGGTTTGTCTCGGTCATGTGGGTGTGCATCCCGCGCGTCGAGCAAGGATTCCGTCCTAGGCTGACGCCGTGCGAGCAGCGATCTTGACTAGGGAATGGCCACCGGACGTCTACGGCGGAGCAGGTGTGCACGTTGAACACCTGGTTCCACAACTTCGCAAGTACATCGATGCGGACGTCTACTGCTTCGGCGAAGCGCGTGACGATGCGACAGCGTTTGGTGTCCCGAGCAGCCTTGCGGACGCGAACGCCGCACTGCAGACACTAGGTGTCGACTTACAGATGGCGGCGGCCACGGCTGGGGCAGATGTCGCTCACTCCCACACGTGGTACGCGAACATGGGCGGGCACCTCAGCGGACTGATGCACGGGATTCCACACGTGATCACTGCACATTCCCTTGAGCCTCGGAGGCCGTGGAAGGAAGAACAGCTCGGTGGCGGCTACCGGATTTCTTCGTGGGTTGAGCGCGATGCCTACGCAAACGCCGACGCGATCATCGCTGTGAGCGCTGGAATGCGTGCGGACGTTCTCGATTGCTACCCCTTCATCGATCCGGCCAAGGTCCACGTCGTCTACAACGGGATCAACACCGAGGTCTACCACCATGAGTCGGCAACGAACGCGTTGACCGAGCACGGCGTGGACCCGGCCAAGCCATACGTGTTGTTCGTCGGACGCATCACCCGGCAGAAGGGGATCTCGCATCTTCTGCGGTCGGCCCGGATGTTCGACGAGAACATTCCGATCGTGCTGTGCGCGGCATCGCCCGACACACCGGAACTAGGTGCCGAGGTTGCTGCGGCCGTTGAAGAACTGCAGCGAACCCGTCAGAACGTGCACTGGATTGACGCGCAACTCTCGCGCGATGACGTCGTGCAGTTCCTGTCCCACGCGCTGCTCTTTGCCTGCCCATCAATCTACGAACCGCTCGGAATTGTGAACCTCGAGGCAATGGGCTGCGAAGCGCCAGTGGTCGCGAGTGCCGTTGGCGGGATTCCCGAGGTCGTCGTCGATGGCGAAACCGGAATCCTCGTTCCTTACGACGAAGCGGAACCTAAAGCGTTCGAGAAGGCCTTTGCCGATGCAGTCAACCGTGTTGCCGCCGACACCGTTGCTGCCAAAGCGATGGGCATTCGCGGGCGAGCTCGCGCTGTTGAGAAGTTCGGCTGGGAAGCTATCGCCAAGGAGACCATTGAGGTCTATCGCAAGGCCGGCGCGTAGCTCGAACTCTCAAGGCATCGGATTCCAAAACCACACAAAGTCAGGAGCAAGTAGTGCCTCAGTTCGGACCTATCGACGTGCAGGTCGTCTCATTCCCAGGGAGCAAGTTCACGGGTGCGATTGCACCGGCACTACGCAAGGTGGTGGAGAAGGGCACAATCAACATCGTCGATCTTGCCTTCATCACGAAGGCAGAAGACGAATCGATCGCGATCATCGAACTCAGCGATCTCAGCTCCGAAGCGAAGATCGAACTAGACGAGGCGATCGAGGGTGTCCTTGACCTCCTCAACGACGATGACCTCATGTTGATCGCGGACTCGCTTGAGCCCGGCTCGTCAGCCGTCGCGATCGTCATCGAACACGCCTGGGCACGCGAGCTATCGTCGGCCATCGCCGGCGCCGACGGCCACGTCGTCCTCAGCGAACGCATCCCCCGCGAGATCGTCGAAGCAGCGGTAGCCGCAATCGCCTAACCCGCCCCATCCATGCCCCCACACCAAAACCATCCGTTGAGTGTGGAGTTGTTGGGGGGGTTTCCGGCCGGAAACCCCCCAACAACTCCACACTCAACGGAACAAACGTAGAGGAGAAGTACGACATGCGCCGTCGAGGACGTCCGGGATTGCTCGGAGTAGCAGCACGAACCGCAGTTGTCGCAGGGACCGCCACCGCGGTGTCAGGCAGCGTCCGCAACAAGCAGGAGCAGAAGGCTGAAGCCGCTCAGGCGGAACAGCAGCAAGAACAGACCGAACAGCAACAGATTGCAGATCAACAGCAGCAGATCAACGAGCTCCAAGCTTCCCAGCAACCCGCTGCACCTGCTGGCGGACCAGACCTCGTCGACGAACTAGAGAAGCTAGCCCAGCTCAAGGACTCCGGCGTCCTAAGCCAAGAAGAATTCGACGCAGCGAAGGCCAAACTCCTAGCGAGCTAACCCCCGCCGCAGTCATTCCCTCGTTGAGTCTGGGGTTGTTGCCGGGTCAAGCGCCTCAGACCCAGCAACAATCCCAGACTCAACGAGGGGCTTTTTGGGTTTGGGGGCAGTTGAGGTTGCCGGGGGTGG
>JBAYVO010000201.1:0-4697 GCA_041674545.1 Candidatus Nanopelagicales bacterium
CTCAGACTCGTACTGGGCGGCAACACCGGCGACGAGCCGTTGCTTCTCGGCCTCCGGGATGCCGAGACGGTCGTAGGTGTTCTTGATGTCCTCGGGGAGGTCTTCCCAACTACCCGCCTGCTTCTCGGTCGAGCGCACGAAGTACTTGATGTTGTCGAAATCGATGCCGGATAGGTCCGATCCCCACGTCGGCATGGGCTTGCGTTCGAACAGTTTGAGGCCCTTGAGGCGAGTCTCGAGCATCCAGGCAGGTTCGTTCTTCTTCGCGCTGATATCGCGAACGACCTCTTCGGAGAGCCCGCGTTTTGCGGTGGCACCGGCGTCGGTGCCGTCGTGCCAGCCGTACTCGTAGTTACCCAGACCTTCAAGTTCGGGGTGATCGATGATTTCAGTCATGGCGTAAGTCCTTTCGTCAGACTTGGGCCGGTATTGGCGCGTTCGATGGACTCTCGTTGCCGGTCTTGTCGGCGCTTGGCGCCCTTTCGGTGTTGAGTGGGTGCAGAGGGATATGCGTCGTGCACAGCCCATCGCCGTGGCTCAAGGTTGCGAGCCGCGCCACGTGGGTTCCGATGAGGCGCCCAAATGCTTCGGTCTCTGCATCGCACAGTTGGGGGAATTCTTCAGCGACGTGCGCGATTGGGCAATTGTGCTGACACAACTGGATTCCGAGTTCGCTGGTCACGTCCGCTGATGACGCGAAGCCATCGTCGCGTAAGGCTTGTGCGAGAAGTTGCGCCCGGCGTTCGATCGTCGCGCCGGAATCCACCAAGTCTCGGTAGCGGCGTTCCATCTCGCGAGCCCGTCCACGTGCGAATTCCAACACTGCTTCGTCGCCACCGACTTCAGCCATATGACGCAGTGCCGCAATTGCAAGGTCGTCGTACGCCTGATCAAAAGCGCTGCGGCCTGCAGCGGTCAGCGTGAACAGCTTTGCGGGGCGTCCACGTCCTCGAGGCTTCGTTGGGCCAAACGGCGCTGTTTCGCTGGCATCAGCGAATCCAGCGTCAACAAGCAGATCCAGGTGCCGCCGCACGGCAGTGCCCGTCAAACCAAGTTGGTCCGCGACTTCACTTGCCGTAGTTGGGCCGGTTTCTAGAAGCACACGTGCCACTCGCGCGGGTGCCCCAGACAGGGTGCGCGGCGACACGGCGGATTTCACAACCTCATTGTGTCCTATTTCCTGACACACCGGAACCCCCGCCCCTAGAGACGCTCCTCACGGACCGCTTCTGCTAGGCAGCGCCCGTAGTCGCAAGCCATTGCAGGAAGAGTTGCGCGGTGAGCCGCGGGTGTTCCATCTGCGCACAATGCCCACAATCCGGCAGTACTGTCACCTGACTATTTCGAAACGAACTCGCCGCTTTGGGCGCAAGTTCCACTGGCACTAGGCGGTCATCGGTGCCATAGATTGCGAAGGTCGGAGCGTCGATCTGCCGCGCAAGCCGCCAGATACTCCTGCCTTTGTCCGCTGCGGCGGCGTCAAAGAGCGCGCGAGCAGACGCGGCGTTGATGTCGGCGTTGTACGACAACGCCATGCGACGCTTCACCTCGATCACCATGTCCTGCTGGCGGGCCTTCGGCAAACGCTTCGGGTCCGCGTAGCACAGCGCCATCAACTCTCGTGCCTGCGCTTGAGCAAATGCATCAGGACCCATCTTCGCGGCCTTGCGCGGAGTGCCGAGGAGTTTGAGTGCTGTCGGGGCATGCGTCTTCACCATCACCGAGCGCGTCATCATCGCGGGGCTGATAAGCGTCAGGGACTTGACGAGTTCAGGATGCCGCGCTGCGACCGCGACCGCAGTGACTCCCCCGAGTGAATTGCCAAACAGATGTACCGGCTTGCCGCCTTCGGCCTGAATGAGTTCGACGACCGCCTTGGCGTTGCGCCCGACGCCGTACTTGTTATCCGGCGTCGGCTCACTAAATCCGTACCCAGGAAGGTCCAGCGCGATTCCCGGGAATGTCGGCTCAAGCAGGTACATGAGGTCGATCCAGTTGTTCGAGCTCCCACCCATGCCGTGGACATAGACCGCGCGTGTCGCATCGGGATCTACGACCGGTGTCCGTCGAACAAAGATTGAACGCTCTAGCGCACCGTCGAAGGGTGGCACCGGGTCGTCAGCCAAATCCGGCAGCGGGCGAAGTTGAGGAACAAGTTGAGCGAAGTCAACGCAGTACTTCGGGTCGGTTCCTTCGCTGGCCATGTCCGCAAGTATGTCGGGCTGCCCTCGTCCATGTCAGCACCCATTCACCCACCTCACGTCCAACGCCAGGCCATACGTCTCCTCAGGTGAGGAGACGACGCACGTATTCCACTCGCTCGCTGGCGGAACCCCGTATCCGCACGATATCGAGGGAGTACCGCGCGACGAGCTCCTCAATGACGTCATGTACTCGCTGCCGCTCATGCGGTCCGTCGCGCTGGACGCCGTCCGCCTGCCACGGAAGGTCGATGTCGCACCAAAGCGTCCACGAGTAAGCCCCCTGATGCTCGAGAGCCGCTGGTAGCAACGAATCGTCGTCGAAGTACGCCACGCTGTAGACCGCGGTCATTAGCGCCCCTGGATCCCCAACGACCCAGGCCTTGCCCAGTTCCGAAGCAACGTCCACCGCGGCAGTTTCGGCGGCGATTTGACGAGCCATCACTGCAGCCTGTTCATGGACGAGTGGCGCACGACCAACCTCATCCACGAACTTCCGAAGCTCTTCTACGACGAGAACCGCATCAAGTTCCGCCGCGAGCGCGTGCGCCAACGTCGACTTGCCGGAACACTCACCTCCGACGACCGCGATGACCCCCGGCACAAGGACGACTTTCGAATCGAGGCCGGCCGAAGTTGTAGGCACCAACTACGCCTTGACCACGACGTTTGCATCATGCCCCGCATCGGGAACCTGCACCTGCGGCTTGCGGCTCCATTGCCACCAACCCCACAACCCCAACAGGAGCAGGACGAAGTACAGCAAGCTCGTGAAGTACAACTCCTGATGCGCGTAGTGGAACGTCCCCACAACGTTGACGAGGACCCAAGCGGGCCACGCCTCGACGTACCCCTTGACCATCAACACCTGAGCTATTACTGAACCCACCAACACAAGCGAATCGAGCAACGTGGCGGCGGCGCCAATTGCGGCCAAGGCTGGTGCGAGGAACAACCAGGCCGAAAACGCGGAAGCGAAGAGTCCCAACCGGCTGCGCCCCGAGAGCCGCCGCGACTCCGTCACACCATCACTGCCCCAGGTAAACCAACCCCAGACCGCTGCCGCGATGAAGACCAGTTGCAACATCCCGGAGGCCAACAACTCCATACTGAAGAAGAGCCACGCGTACAACGCAGCCGAAACGAAGTAGCACGGCCAAGCCCATCGAGTTCCGGCCGCAGCGAGTGCGACTGCAACCAAAGCAATAATCGAAGCAAACAGTTCGACGTACGTGACATTGAAATCCCACGCCGTAAATGCGACAGCCATAATCAACCTCCCTGAGCAGCATTACCCGCTCCAGGTTCCGACGGTCGGCGGACTTTCCGCCCTCTCAGCCCGAAATCACGAGCTCCCGTGTAGTCCTCGAAGACTAGCGTGACTGCGGACTCACAACGCACTCCACCTGGCAAATTCGGCCCGACTTAGACTTCAGGGGTGTCAACTGCGCTTGAGATCAACGACCTCGTCGTGCGCTATGGCACAAAGACCGCCGTTTCGGGGCTCTCTATGGCGGCGGAACTCGGACGCGTCACAGCAATCGTTGGCCCGAACGGCGCTGGCAAGACGACAACTGTTGAAACCTGCGAGGGCTACCGCAGTCCTACCGGGGGCAGCGTTCGAGTCCTCGGACTCGACCCCGTCGCTGACTCTGCGGCACTTCGCCCGCGCATCGGCGTGATGCTCCAGGAAGGCGGAGTCCCATCGAGCGCCAAGGTCAACGAAACCCTTGAACACTTTGCACGCTTCTACCAAAACCCGCAGAATCCGCAGGACCTCATCACGTTGTTGGGGCTCTCCGATGTCAGCGCCACGTACCGCCGTATGTCTGGCGGTGAACAGCAGCGCCTCAAGTTCGCCATCGCCATCATTGGTCGCCCGGAATTGGTGTTCCTCGACGAACCAACCGCCGGCCTCGATGCGCACGCAAAGCGAATCGTCTGGGAAGTCGTGAACAAACTCCGGGCTAGCGGCGTCGGGATCATCCTCACCACTCACCTGATGGACGATGTCGAACAACTTGCGGACGAGGTCTATGTCGTCCACCACGGACGAGTTGTTGGCCAAGGATCACCTGATGCGCTGACTTCTAGTGCCCTACCCACGATGGTGTTCCGAGCCACGGCGGGAATCGACCTGGGGTCACTCGTGGCATCCCTACCTGATGGTGCGAACGTGGTCGAGACCAGCGCCGGCTCGTACCGACTCACCGGGATTGCCGGTTCACAGGCTTTGAAGCTCATCTCGGACTGGAGTTCCGAACAGCACATCGACGTTCACGACCTCAACACTGGTCGCCGCAAACTTGAGGACGTTTTCATGGAACTCACGAGTGGCGGTGCAACCGAATCGTGAGTGCTCCTGAACTCTCCTTCGCGCCGCAAACAGGTGCCGCTCCAGCCACAACACAGGTCTTCGCCCAGGCACGCTACGAGTTCAAACTCGTGATGCGAAACGGCGAACAGTTGTTGCTCACGCTGATCATCCCGCTGTTC
>JBAYVO010000202.1:0-4683 GCA_041674545.1 Candidatus Nanopelagicales bacterium
ACGTAGTGCGCCTTTAGAGGAGATTCGTAGATGGTTGTTCGCAGTGCGCTCGTGGCGGCATCGCAGAGTTCGGCAATGAAAACTGCGGCGACGTCAACGCCGCTCACGAAGTCAGTTGCTCGCAGGTTTGTGGCGGGCGAGTCCTCGCTGGACGCCGTTCAGGTGGCGGCGGATCTCGCGTCGGCCGGGCTGCACTGCACCATCGAACACCTTGGTCCAGAGGTCACCGACTGGGCGTCAGCGGATGCCGCGGTGGGCGCGTACCTGCGGCTACTTGAAGCGCTGCAGGCCGCCGACCTACTCGATCGCGCGGAGCTGTCGGTCAAGGCCTCTGATCTTGGCTTGGAGCTCGACGGCGGAGCTGAACTCGCGCTGACCAATGGCAGGCGGATCGCCCAAGCCGCAGCTGACCTTGGGACTCTCGTGACGTTTGACATGGAGGCGTACCCCACGGTTGATCCGACGTTCGCCTTGTTCGACAGTCTGTGGAGCGAATTCGACCAGACGGGAATTGTGGTGCAGGCCTACCTGCGCCGGACCGAGGTTGACTGCCGACGGCTGGCCAAGACGAATGCGCGGGTTCGGCTAGTGAAGGGTGCGTTCGACGAGTCGGTCGACGTTGCCTTCCACGCCTCGCAGGAGATCGACCTGGCCTACGTGCGCTGCCTGCGGACGTTGATGAGTGGCAATGGGATTCCGCTGATTGCTACTCATGACCCGCGCCTGATCGAAATCGCGTCAGCGTTGGCCGTGCGCACACCGCGGGAACGCAGTGCCTATGAGTTCCAGATGTTGTACGGCGTACGTCCGGAGGAGCAGAAGCGATTAGCCGCGGTTGGTGAGAAGGTCCGGGTCTACGTGCCTTACGGCCCGCAGTGGTACCCATATTTGGTCCGCCGGATGGCTGAGAAGCCCGCGAATCTTGCGTTATTTGTGCGAGCGCTGGCAGGCCGTGGATGACCGAAGGTCTAGGGGACTTTGACGTGACGGCCGTCGCTCTGATTGGCGGCGGCAAAATGGGTGAAGCGCTACTCGCGGGACTTGTCGATGCCGGACATGCGGTGGTGGTGTGTGAGGCAGATGAATTGCGCGCGGCGTCGTTGCGCAAGAAGTACTCAATACCCACTGGTGACGCTCGGAACGCGGCCGCGAATGCTGACGTCGTGATCATCGCGGTAAAGCCTGCGATGGTTCGCGATGTGGTGAGCACGATCTCCGATGTACTCCCGCCGAGCGCGCTGGTGATTTCGGTTGCTGCAGGAATCACGACGGCAACCATCGAGGGTGGCCTGCCCGTCGGTGCTGCCGTTGTGCGGGCAATGCCCAACACGCCGGCACTTGTCGGGCAAGGGATGACAGTGGTGTCCGCTGGGTCGTCGTGTTCGGCTGATCAGCTTCAGCAGGCTCACGAACTCCTCGCTTCGGTGGGCGAAGTTGCCGCCGTGCCGGAATCTGACCAAGACGCGGTTACTGCGTTGTCAGGCTCTGGTCCGGCGTACCTGTTCTTTGTGGTCGAGGCAATGATCGACGCTGGCGTCCAGCTCGGGCTTGATTCAGCGATCGCTCGAGATCTGGCAGTGCAAACTGTCTACGGTGCGGCGTCCATGCTCAGGGAAACCGGTGAGGATCCCGAAGACCTGCGCGCGAACGTCACCTCGCCAGGGGGGACCACGGCGGCCGCGATCGCTGAACTTGAAGCAGGTGCAGTGCGCGCGTCCTTCGCCGCAGCGCTTTCGGCAGCGAGAGTTCGGTCGGCAGAACTCTCTGCTGAATAGGGGTTGGCGCCCGCGGTGCTGGCCTGGATCGCCCTTGATCGGTCTCGCGCGTCGGCTGTGTGATGCAGCCGGGATTCGTTCGCGTGTCGTCGCAGCGCTGATTCCGCTAGCGTGCGAGGTGTGAGTGGGCCGATGGCATTCGTCTGGGACGACGAGTTGCGTCACTATGACTTTGGGCCGGGGCACCCGCTTTCGCCAATCCGTACGGTGCTGACGTACAAGCTGATTGAGTCCCTCAAGATCCTCGAACAACCGCACTGTCAACTTATTGGCGATGTGGAGCTTGCGACAGATGAAGACTTGCTTCGAGTCCATGAGCCGGAGTTGATTGAGTCGGTCAAACTCGCTTCTGAAGGCACGGGCTATCGGGATCTTTCTCGTGGGCTCGGAACCGATGACGTCCCGGTGTTCGACGGCATGCACACGGCCGCTGCCAGAGTCTGCGGGGCGACGCTGGCAGCAGCACGTGCCGTGCACTCAGGGTCGGCCACGCATGCGGTGAACATTGCCGGTGGTTTGCACCATTCTATGCCGGGCAGCGCGAGCGGGTTCTGCGTCTACAACGACGTCGGGGTTGCAATCGCGTGGTTGTTGGAGCAGGGTGTCGAACGTATTGGCTACGTCGATGTTGACGTCCACCACGGCGACGGCGTTCAGGAGATTTTCTACGACGACCCGCGGGTCATGACGATTTCGCTTCACGAATCCGGCAAGACCCTGTTTCCTGGGACAGGCCGTCACACCGAAATCGGTGGGCCAAACGCGCTCGGTACCGCGGTGAATATCGCTGTCCCGGCGGGCACTACCGACGACGGCTGGTTGCGGGCTTTTGATGCGATCGTGCCCAAGGTTCTGCAGAAGTTTCAGCCGCAGATTTTGGTGACGCAGCAGGGGTGTGACTCGCATCGAGACGACCCGCTCGCTCATTTGCGGTTGACGATCGAGGGTCAGCGGGCGTCGTACCTGCGGTTGCATGACCTGGCGCACCAACTATGCGACGGGCGTTGGATCGCCACGGGTGGCGGCGGCTACGACTGGGTCGATGTTGTGCCGTTGGCGTGGTCGCACTTGACCGCGATTGCCGCAGGTCAGCCGATTCCGACGACTGCACCCGTCCCGAGTGACTGGCGCACGTTGGTCAAAGCCGCGCTTGGGCAAGACAGCCCCGAGGTGATGGGAAACGGCGCGTCTTTGCACGTGCGGCCGTGGTCGCTTGGCTATGACCCGCTCGACTCTCTCGACAAGTCTGTGCTGCGCACGGAGGAAGCTGTTTACCCCGCATTGGGCCTTCTGGCCGACCCGTACGCGTTCTGAGGAAGACCCCCCGCGTAGGGTTGGCACCCGCAACTGAAGTTCCTTCGGATTGCCTACTAGCCCTTGACTGTCCGGCTGTGCCGGCGTCGAATGCTGCAAGAGACATCAATGCCCGTTCAACGAAAGGTTTGATCCGTGGGATCAGTCGTCAAGAAGCGCCGCAAGCGGATGGCCAAGAAGAAGCATCGCAAGCTGCTGCGTAAGACGAGGGTTCAGCGCCGCAACAAAAAGTAGTCACGTTCCGTCGTTGCAGGCAAGGAGGGGGTTTCGATGCCAAAGGTCGTACTAGTCACCGGTGTTTCCCGGTACCTGGGTGGCCGCATGGCGCGGATCCTCACCGAAGACCCGACGATTGATCGTGTTGTTGGCGTCGACGTTGTACCGCCCCGGATGGATATCGGCGGGGCGGAGTTCGTGCGCGCCGACATTCGGAACCCAATCATCGCCAAGGTGATCAACGCTGCCGAGGTAGACACCGTTGTGCACATGGGCGTGATCGCTACGCCGGTGCAGGCCGGTGGGCGGATGTCGATGAAAGAGATCAACGTCATCGGCACGATGCAGTTGCTGGCCGCGTGCCAGAAGTCGCCGAGCGTGCGCAAGTTGGTGGTCAAGTCGTCGACCTCGATCTACGGCGCGGGACCCAAAGACCCAGCGATGTTCACCGAAGAGATGGAACCCAAGCACACGCCTGGGTCCGGGTGGGCGAAGGACTCGGTTGAGGTCGAGGGGTATGTGCGCGGATTTGCGCGCCGTCGTCCCGACGTCTCGGTCACGACACTGCGCTTCGCGAACTTCCTCGGCCCGCGTGTTGATACACCGATGTCGAGCTACTTCGAACTTCCGATCATTCCGACGCTGTTAGGCCACGATGCGCGGCTGCAGTTCATTCACGAAGACGACGGCCTTGAAGCAATGCGGCAGGCCACGGTTGACGAACATCCTGGGATGTTCAACGTTGCTGGGGACGGGATCATCCTGCTGACCCAGGCTGCGCGCCGTGCGGGTCGACCCACGATGTTGCTTCCGGCCGCAAGCGCCGGGTTTGTCGGGGCCGTGATCCGTCGCCTCGGGCTTGCAGACTTCTCGCCGGAGCAGGTTCGCTTCCTCACCTACGGTCGCGGTGTCGATACGACCCGGATGCGCGATGTCTTCGGATTCGTTCCTCAGCACACCACGCCCGAGACGTTCGATGCGTTCGTCCGTGCTCGGCGCCTGAACCGCATGCTGCCGCCCGAACGGGTGGAGGCTGTCGAAGACCAACTTGTCTCGCTACTCACCGGAAGGGGTGCCGTCAATGGCTGACGCACGAGTCATCCCGATCAAGCCGAAAGATCCCAAGGACCGCCCAAAGAAGAAGGCCCCGGCTAAGCGTCCGGCGGCTAAGCGTGCGCCTGCAGCGGGCTCAGCCCGCGGGTCACGCGGATCCGGTGGTGCGGCAACTGCGGCGGCCCACGAGGAAGAGCCAGAAGTTGCGCGCGAACATGCTCCGCTGCCGGGTGCTGAGCCTGCGCCGGTTGCCTGGGACCGCAAGGTCGCGGACCTGCTTGCGTTTATGCGTCGTCGAGTCACTGGCGACTACGAGGTTGATGAG
>JBAYVO010000203.1:0-4668 GCA_041674545.1 Candidatus Nanopelagicales bacterium
CTACGCACTTCCGGCCAGTTTGCGCCGGTCGCATCTATCCGGGTCTCCCAACCCGGCATCCCCTCCACTTGGCAACTAGGTTTCACATGGAGGCGTGTGATGAACGGCAATGGATTGGCCAACGAGCCAGTCGAAAGCAACCCAAGTCTGGCGATCGCTGTCCTGACATTTCGGCGGCAAGCCGAACTCGCTTCACTTATTCCGCTACTACTCGCTCAGGCCGACGCCGTCAATTCGCAAGCCGATGCATACGTCCTGGTCGTCGACAACGACCCTGGTCGCTCTGCCGAAGAGGTCGTCAGCGACTTCGGTGATGACCGCGTCGTCTACGTCCACGAACCGGAGCCAGGAATTGCAACGGCCCGGAACTGTGCGTTGTCTTCGGCCAGCGACACTGATCTGCTCGTGTTCATCGACGACGACGAGATTCCAGCATCAGACTGGTTGGTAAACCTCTTGCGGACCTACGAGACCTACCGCAGCGTCGGCGTGGTCGGAAACGTGTTGCGTGAGTACGAAACCCCGCCGGATCCGTGGATCCTGGCGGGCCGCTACTTCGATCGCGACCCCATCGACACAGGGGTGCGAGTGCACGCCGCTGGTACCGGCAACCTGATGCTCGACCTCAACCAGGTCCGCCAATTCAACGTCACGTTTGATCCGATCTTCGGGCTGAGTGGCGGTTCGGACACGTTGTTCACTAGCCAACTCGTTCGGGCAGGTGGCGAGCTGGTGTGGTGCGCCGATGCTCCGGTCTATGAACAAATCCCCGCCAACCGGTTGACCCGCAAGTGGGTGGTCACCCGCGCATTTCGAATCGGCAATGGGGGAGCGCGGACGGCACTCGCACTCACCACCACGACCCCCGAACGCACGGTCGTTCGATTCAAAGAAGCGGGTGCAGGGTTGGCTCGCATCGGGGGCGGCGGTGCGAAGTACGTCATCGGGAAGCTGACTCGGAACATGGAGTTTGATGCGCGCGGGACTCGGACCTTTGTGCGCGGGGTGGGGCGCTTGTCGGGTGCCTTCGGCTACCACTACGACCGCGAATACCGGATCACCCGCAAGAAGGTTCTGGGCAAGGAGTCCGGATGAGCCGGGGATTCGCCGTCATCGTTGTGAACTACGGCAGTCACGAGCTCCTGGCACAGAACTTCACGGGCGAAGACTGGACGCGCAGTGATGCAACGTTGTTCGTCGTCGACAACTTCACCTCGACTCCAGAACTTGAGAGCCTCGAAGCTCTGGGCGCCGACCACGACTGGCGAATCATCGCGAGTCCGGAAAATGTCGGCTTCGGTTCCGGCATCGAACTCGGCGTGAATGCGGCGCTCGCGGAAGGCTTCGAGAATCTCATCTTCGTTAACCCAGATCTAGTAGTTGATCATAAGACCTTGGGTGAGCTCTACGAGCAAGTGTCGGCATCACCGATGGTCATGGTCAGTCCCAAGATTGTCACGACTTCCGGACGAATCTGGTTTGATGGAGGATCCGTTGACGTCGCGTCCGGGCAAGTCAAAACAACTGGTCACGCTGACATGGATGCTCCCTTTGCATGGCTCACAGGAGCCTGCTTGGCGATCTCCGCGCAGCTGTGGAAGCTCTCAGGCGGATTCGATCCCGAGTACTTCCTCTACTGGGAGGATGTCGACTTCAGTCAACGTGTCACCGGCGCAGGTGGGCGCCTCTTGGTCCGTTACGACCTTGAGGTCGTTCATGATGTTGGTGGCACACAAGGCGACGGAAAGTCGGCGACGTACCTGCGCTACAACACGCGGAACAGGTTGCTGTTCGCCGCGAAGTGGCTGCCTCGTCGCGGTGTGCGTAGCTGGGTTCGCCACACACCGGCGCAGAGCTACCGCGTTCTGGTCAGAAGCGGCCGCAAGTCGTTGCTCCAAGCATCAATGCTTCGAGCCGTCGTGACAGGAACGAGTCAAGGAGTCCGAGCCGCATGTGCGCCCAAGAAGCACCGCCGCGCTAGGCAGGCACTTACAGGCTCAGCATCATGAGCGGTCAGGCTGCATCTGTCGGTCGGTCACGAATCCGACTTGGCGGTTGGCACGACATGATCCGAAGCGGTGGCGTCAAGTTCATCGCGCTCGGAGTTTCCGCTGCACTCGGTATCCTGATCACTCGCATCATCATCACCAATTTTGGTACCGACGTCTTCGCGCAGTATGGATTGCTGGTTGGGCTCGGGGCGTTGCTTCCCATCGGCGTTTTCGGTGTTGACGCACCCATCATGAACACCGTCGCGGTTTCGGAAGATCCTGGTCGTGATCAGAAGCTTCGCGCGGTGCTAGTCAGCTCGCTTCGAGTCCTTATCGTGGCCGGAATCGTCCTACTCGCGGTAGTAATTCTGATGACAGTTCTTGGTCTTTGGGACGCGCTGTTGGGTGACAGTTTGCTCGTCACCACAGGGGCGATAGCGGCGGCGTTGTGCATGGGGTTGTGGTCTCTGGCGATGCCGTTTGGCATGGGTGCCAAGGTGCTTGCTGGGCTCGGCAAGAACTACATCACCATTGCGATCTCGGGACTGCAGTCCCCAGTTGTCTTGGTGATTCTGCTGATCGCCCTAGCAATAGGTGCAGATCGTGAAACAGGCTCCTACATTCCTGTCGTTTCCTACGCAGCGGCTGTAATGATTGGCGCTATCGCAACGGTGATCGCCGCAAGAATGATCAAACCGGCGCTCTGGACAGCTTTCCGAGAAGCGCCGTTCCCACGGCAATTCCCTGGCGCAAAGATCATCGACCAGGCGTGGCCAATGACGGTCATTATGATCGCGCTGCCCGTGGGCGTACAGACGGACCGCATCATTCTGAGCCACGTCACAACCTCTGCAGAACTTGCGCAGTACAACTTGGCGTCGCAGATGTACACGCCCATCGCAGCCCTGGTGAGCGCGGCTGGGTTCACTCTCTGGCCGCGCTTCGCAGCTGCTAGGGCGAAGAATCAAGACGAATCACCAATGAGCCTGGCAATGGTGTTCGGGATCATTGGTGCGGCATTCAGTCTGGGCGTTTCGCTTATCTCTGGTTGGTTGGCGAATTTCGCCTCCGGTGGCGAGGTGGCTTTTGGGATCTGGTTGCTCGTTGCGTTCTCGGCTTGGATGATCATTCAAGCCTTTCAGTACCCGCTAGGGATGTACCTAACCGACAAACAAGGTTTGCGGTTTCAGGCGCTCATGGTGAGCCTCATGTTGCCTTTCAACTTGGCCTTCTCTTGGTATCTCGCAGAGGAGTACGGAGCGGTCGGGCCGGTGGTTGGTTCAGCAATGAGCGTGTTCATGTTTCAGGTGATTGCGAACCTCATCTTCATTCGCTACCGGATGCGATCAGCCATGCCAGCCATCGATGAAGAGAAGGTACCCGCCGATGACGACTGACCTGCTATTCGTTCATTCATCCGACGAGCTCTATGGTGCGGACCGTGTGCTCGGGTACATGCTCGATGCCTTGACCGAGTCCGAGCGTGCGCGAACACGGGTGTGGTTGCCCAGCGATCTCGAGCACGGTCAGTTCCCATTGTGTGAGCAGTTACGCGGTCGCGGTATTCGCGTCGACCACGTGCCCCTGCCGATTCTGCGTCGAGCAAATCTGACCCCGAGCGGCGGCGCGGATCTGACGAGGCGAGCAATTGCATTCCGGGCGGCAGTGGGAAGGCTTAATCCTCACCTTGTTTACGGCACAACAAGCGCGACTTTGCCTGCGCTCGCTGCACTTCGCGGAACCGGGCGCAGGGTGATTCTGCACAACCAAGAGGTGTGGAAACCGCGCGAGGCGATGGTGCTCGCCGGACTTGCCGCGAATGTTGACGCCGTGATTGCGATCTCGCAAGCTACTCGGGACTCGATGCCACCTGCGCTGACGAGTCGAACCACCGTGGTGGCGAATACAACGCCAGACCCATACGCCGGGTCAAACTTCGCTGCTCTGGACACGTTGCCGAAGAACCCGTTGAGGTTCCTTGCCGCAGGACGTTGGACCGCCAACAAGGGATTCGATGTCCTCATCGAAGCATGGGGTTCGGCTCCAGCGGCGGTGCTCACCATCGTGGGAGGTCCGCCTCCGTCAGGCCCTGCACTCGACGTGCCGACCTTGGTCGCTGCAAGCCTGGCAGCATCGACAGTGAACGTGATGACCGAAGTCGACAGCATTAATCCCCTCATCGCTGATTCCCATGTGGTCGTCATGCCCTCGACCTGGGACGAACCATTCGGTCTGGTTGCACTTGAGGGGATGGCTGCGGGCAGGCCAGTCGTTGCAAGCCGGGTGGGCGGGCTTGCCCAATTTGTCACCGAAGACGTCGGTTGGCTCGTCGACCCTGGTGACCCTGACGCTCTCGCCCAGGTTTTGTCGCGCATCACCTACACCGACGTGATTGCTAAAGGTCAACGCGCGCGTGAGGTGTACCTGGATCGGTTTGCCCCTCAGCGTTTTCATGCTGCCTGGCGTACGGCTGTCGGGCTGGACTCATGGCCGGACTAGCCGATTGATGACCTCAGGTCGCTTCGTTGACGTCACTGACGCTGAATGCGCGCCAACGCGCTAGGTTCACGCGGTGCGCAAACTCCGGCTAGACGTCAGCCCGTTGCGCCACTCACGCGACTTCCGCAACCTCTTTGGTGCGTCCATCATCTCGATGGTCGGGATGATGGTGGCGTAC
>JBAYVO010000204.1:0-4662 GCA_041674545.1 Candidatus Nanopelagicales bacterium
AACCCGGCAAGATCGGCGAAGCCGACCGACATTTCGCCCGCCTTCACGTCAGGTCCGGCGTCGGCGAGTGCTGCGGCCCGGGTCGCGTTGTGCGTCATCTGGCGTCGCCACGAGTAGACCATCAGCGTCTCAAGCACCGGCTTATAGGCCTGCGAATCGCGCAGCAGCGGACCGATGTCATCTGGCTGCAGTACGCCCTGTGTTGCCATTACGCCGCGCTCGATCAGCGAGCGCGCGATGATGTTCCCTTGCCATTCGGCTAACCGCGCTGTGTGTTGGCCAATAGCTCGAACCATCTCAATGGACTCGTCGAACGAGATGTAGCCCGCGTCAACAAGACTCATCAGCGCCTTGATGGCCTCAACATCAGCGGTCGCGAACTGCGCTTCGCCGCCCATATCGGCAAATCCCATTGCTCGCCAGAGCGCGCGCGTTACGTCTTCGGACACTCCAGCTTGCTCAGCGACTTCTTGACGTGTGAGCCCTGGATGCGAACCCAACACATGGGTAACGAACTGCTCCAGCGATCGATGGGGACGTCCGTCATCAGCCACATTCGGAGCCTGGTGCACAACTGGTAATGGGGTTTGCACAGCGAGCGCACTGGGCACCTCAACCGCAGGCGTCTGCCTCACTGGCGCTCGCTTTACTGGCGCCTTCTTCGCAGGTGC
Organism: Candidatus Nanopelagicales bacterium; assembly: GCA_041674545.1. GTDB lineage: Bacteria > Actinomycetota > Actinomycetes > S36-B12 > UBA10799 > UBA10799. Next base: position 672 of record JBAYVO010000204.1, read on the forward strand.
CTTCTTTACCGGCGCCTTCTTTACCGGCGCCTTCTTCGCTGGCACCTTTTTCGCTAGCACCTTTTTCGCTGTCGTCTTCTTGGCAGGTGCCTTCTTGGCAGGTGCCTTCTTGGCAGGTGCCTGCTTCACCGGCGCGTTGCCGACTGGCGCCTGTGTCGTTGCTGTGGTGGCGGTATCGGCCACTTGTTGCTCGGTCATGAAGCAGCCCGAAGATCGCCAGCGGCACCTGGAGACGCCATCGGTCGGACGTGGCGCTGCCACGCTTGGGCCCGCAAGGACATGATCTCGTCGCGCAGTCGCTCGACGTCGGCAACATCGAGCATCAACGCGGGCAGCGGAGCGAAGTTAGTTTGCACCTGCAAAACTCCTACCCCGAAGATCCGTTGAATTGGTCCAGATTGGTGCGTCACGTCAACAATAGTCAGCAATGGGATATCCCACCCTGCTTTTCGAACTCGATAGCGAATTCGAATTCGGTGATCCGTGAGCTCAAGCTTGGCGTTTGACCAGCCGGCGAAGCGGCGTACAACGCTCACGAGCAGTAGCACGGAAACGATGACCGCAAGGCTCCACTTTGCCCCCGAGAGCCATAGTGACTTTGCTGGCAGCCACGCCTCGAACGCTGCCCATGCTGCACCGGCAATACCGGCAATACCGGCTAGCCGCACGGCAATTCCGACGAGGCCTAACTCGTTGCGGCGAATCTCTGCAACGAGCACCTCAGGGGAATGCGTTGCCGCACGATTCGTGAACACAAGGTCAATCGTCGCAGACACTCCAGCGTCGGATTGCGCTAAGTGTTCGGAGCCCGCGCGCGTTCACTGACTGTGACCGCGCTGTTCGGGCTATGCGGGGCGCAAATGCGTCACGTCGCCGGCTGAGACGGACTGCCTCCCAAACACGCCATCAACCACCAAATGCCCGTCGCCATCGATCTCCGTGGCCTCACCAACGAGTTCGTTGCCCGCGACCTCGACTCGAACGCGACGTCCAAGAGTGGCACTCATCGACGCATACCCTGCGCGGATCCCCGTCGTTTCGGCGTCGCCGCCGCCCTGAATGAATTGCTCCCACATCGGGATCCATGTTCCGAGCGTGCTTGCGAGTAGGACTTCTCTACTGACCGAGCCACCCTCGATCGAAATCGATGTTGCGGCAGGGATCGGCAACTCCTCTTGTGTGTGGGCCACGTTGATCCCGACACCGACGACCACTGCGCTCCCTCTGCGTTCAGCCAAGATGCCTGCCAACTTTCGGGGACCTGCCGAGCCGTCGTACGCCGAGCCGTCAACCACAACATCATTGGGCCACTTCAGCGCGGCCGCCAGGCAGTGTTCCGCGATGGCGGTTCGCACGGCAATTCCGGCGATCAGCGGAATCCACCCCCACGCTGTTGCCGCCCATTCGGTTGGCGGGCGCAGGACCGTGGAAAACAAGAGGGCCTGACCTGGCGGCGTCTCCCATGCTCGACCGAGCCGACCCCGGCCTGACCGCTGTTGGTCTGCCACGACGACCGACCATGCAGGTGCGCCGTCGTTCGCGAGTGTGAGTGCCTCGTCGTTGGTCGAGTCGGTCACGGTGAGGACGGTCGGAATCGGGATTTGCACCGACGCAGCGTCCAGCGCTTCAATCACTGAACCAACGCTGAGCGGGGATGCAGGAATTCTGGATTCGGCCACGTTGCTACCGTACCCACGAGTTCTTCGTGATGATTCGAGCTACCAACCAAGGGGAATAATGACCGCCGTGCCCGATGTGGATGCCACTGATGTGAACGTTCCCGATCCCCACACCACTGCCGGCAAGATTGCCGAACTGCAGCGTCGTAACGAAGCGTCCATGCATGCAGGCTCAGAAAAGGCGATCGCCAAGCAGCACAAAAAAGGCAAGATGACCGCGCGCGAGCGCATCCTCACCTTGCTCGATGACGACTCTTTTGTTGAACTTGATGCGTTGGCCCGGCACCGCAGCCACGCCTTCGGACTCGAAGAGACCCGCCCCTACGGCGACGGAGTTGTGACTGGATACGGCACCATCGACGGCCGCCCAATCTGTGTGTTCGCCCAAGACTTCACTGTCTTCGGCGGAAGCCTGGGAGAGGTCTTCGGCGAGAAGATCGTCAAGGTGATGGATCTGGCCATGAAGACTGGCGTTCCCGTCATCGGAATCAACGACTCGGGCGGCGCCCGCATCCAAGAGGGTGTGGTGTCGCTGGCGAAGTACGGCGACATCTTCATGCGCAACGTTCACGCTTCCGGGGTCATCCCACAGATTTCGTTGATCATGGGCCCATGCGCTGGTGGCGCGGTGTACTCCCCCGCGATCACCGACTTCATCGTGATGGTCGACAAGACGTCTCACATGTTCATCACCGGCCCTGACGTCATCAAGACCGTCACCGGGGAAGACGTCGGGTTCGAGGAACTCGGCGGTGCCCACACTCACAACAGCAAGTCTGGCGTTGCGCATTACATGGGTAGCGATGAAGAGGACGCGCTCGACTACGTGAAGTCTCTGCTTTCGTTCCTGCCGAGCAACAACACCCAGCTGCCCCCCGCGGACGACATCGAAGCCGACCTCGAGCCGAGCGACGAAGATCTCGCATTGGACACGTTCATTCCAGACTCAATGAACCAGCCCTACGACATGCATACGGTCATTGAGTCAGTGCTCGACGACGGTGACTTTCTAGAGGTACAGCCACTGTTCGCCCCGAACCTGCTCACCGGTTTTGGCCGCGTAGAGGGCCGCCCAGTCGGAATCGTCGCGAACCAGCCAATGCAGTTCGCTGGAACGCTCGATATTGATGCGTCTGAGAAGGCCTCACGGTTCGTGCGAACGTGCGATGCGTTCAACGTTCCGGTGGTGACGTTCGTGGACGTCCCGGGATTCCTACCTGGGACCGATCAAGAGTGGAACGGCATCATCCGACGCGGCGCCAAGCTGATCTACGCATATTGCGAAGCAACAGTTCCTAAGGTCACCGTGATCACCCGCAAGGCATACGGCGGCGCCTACGACGTCATGGGGTCTAAGCACCTCGGTGGCGACGTCTCGTTCGCCTGGCCGACCGCGCAGATCGCGGTCATGGGTGCACAGGGTGCAGTGAACATCCTGTACCGCAAGGAACTGAAGGCCGCTGGCGATCCCGAAGCCGAGCGCGCACGCCTGTTGGTGGAGTACGACGACGAACTCGCAAACCCCTACCTCGCGGCCGAGCGCGGTTACGTCGACGCAGTGATCATGCCGCACGAGACTCGCAAGCAGGTCGTGCTCGCGCTGAGGGCCTTGCGCAACAAGCGCGAGACGCTGCCTCCGAAGAAGCACGGGAACATCCCGCTGTGACCGGCGAATCGTCAGCGGACGCAAGCAACGCACCTGCCGCGCAACCCCTACTACGAGTGGTATCGGGCAACCCCACACCTGAAGAGCTCGCCGCCCTCATCACCGTCATTGCCGCCGCATCATCGGCTGATGCGGGCGTCGACGACGAGTCGGACTCCAATGGTTGGGGCTCACCCGCGGCGATGCATCGGGTTCCGATGCCAGCACCGAGCCCCGACTCCTGGCGCCAACTCGGCCGCAGGTAGTACCGCAGGTAAACCGCAGGCCACGAACACGCCGCCCAGTCCGCGCTCCGGCAACGACGGGTTACGGGCAGAGTTGTGCGCCGTGGCCTTATGCCGCATGGATGAAGTGTTTGAGATGCGCTTCGGCCGGAGTCGGCCCAGCATCGGTGTCGCTGAACTCAGCAAGATCACTGAATCGAGCAAAGTCGGGGTCGAGTTGGCTGGGTCGTGGCCGACCGAACACCAACCCGCGGGCGGTCGTCCATTCCACCACCGGGACACCACCACGATCGGGCGGGTCCACGATCCGGATCTGCCAGTGATTATGCGTTTTCAACCGGTGATGCCGCCGACACAACGTGATCAGATTGTCCGCGCTCGTCACCCCACCATCATCGGTCCCGGTAAATGCCTCCACATGA
>JBAYVO010000205.1:0-4655 GCA_041674545.1 Candidatus Nanopelagicales bacterium
CCCAACTGCGGCCAGCTCCTACGGAGTCCGGCCGCAGCCGTGACCCTCCAAATGTCACAGGAACTCAAGTACGCCAGTTAGGGCAGCGCCCAGGTCAACTCCATTGTTCGCACGGGACCCCGACACCTACACTCCCCTTGTGCCCACCCCGACCGGAATCCTCGAACACGCCATCCTGCCAGTGAAACCCGGAAGCGAAGCCGCGTTCGAAATCGCCTTCGCCGAAGCGCGGCACCTCATCGCAGGAATGCCCGGATTCCGACATCTAACGCTGTCACGCAGCATTGAGACTCCAAGTTCCTACCTCCTCCTAGTCGCATGGGACACCCTGGAGAATCACACCGAGGGCTTCCGCAACTCACCCGAGTACGAACAATGGCGCGCACTGCTCCACAACTTCTACGACCCGTTCCCCAAGGTCGAACACTTCACCACCACTACGACCGCGAACCCACCCACGACCTAGCCCTCGCCCAACCCGACCCTCGCCCGAGCCCCCGCGTTCAGTGTGGGGTTGTTGGGGTGTCCGCCGCGAAAGAGACCCCAACAAGTTCACACTGAACGAACGTGGTGGCCCGAGGCGCGTGACCCGTCGGCGTCGGTCAGGCGCTGGCAGGGATGACCCGCAACTTGTCGCCAACGGCGATACCGAGTTCCGCTGCACGACCCGCTCTCAACTCAATGACCTGATCGACCGGCGCGACCGACGTGTAGCTCGTGCACGTGTCTGCCACGCACGGCGGCACGTTTGCATCGATCTTGGTGACCACGCCGTCGCGCAGGAACAATATGTCGAGCGGGATCAGCGTGCCCTTCATCCAGAACGACATCTCCCGCGCGGGCAGAACCGGGAACAACATCCCGCGATCCGGCGCAAGATCCGTTCGGGACATCAGGCCGACATCCTGCTGTTCCGGAGTCCGGGCAACCTCCAGCATCACCACCTGACCATCGGCCGTGAACTTCGCTTGGAGCGGCAGACTCTGCGCGCTCATCGTCTCGCTTGGAGCAGGCGTCGCTTCCGTCGATCCACAGCCCGCGATGCCGACGGCCGCAACGATGGCGAGCGCAACGATCGCAACTCTGGTTCTACGCACGCGGGGCCCCGATCAACTGCACGCTATGGACACCCGAGGCTAGCGAGGACGACCCATCGACGCCGCCTGGACCATATCTACAAGGACGCACGAACCCTCGCGGCTGTTGTCAGACTCGGTTCGCGCGCTGCAGACCTTTCGTGAACAGCCGATGATGCGCTCCCCACGACGCAATCCCGAAGCGTCAGCCGACCTCAGAGCCGCGCCCGGCAGCGTCACCGCCTCACTTCGAGCGCCGCTACCCGACGGCACGAAAATGCAGCGCCGCGCGGTTCACCTAGAGCGCAAACTCAATCGCGCGAGTCTCCTTCTTGGCAGGCAACTCGATCAGCACGACGTCCCCAGGAACATAGATCGCCAAGTAGATCTTGTTCCGGTTCTTCGTCGCCAAGGCGCCAACGATGGTGCCAACTCCGGGATAGATCACGGTCCCGACGGCAACTCGGGTGAACGAAATCCGGCGGCCGAGATCGGCGCCTCTCGCAACAACTGCCTCACAATCGGCGACGGGCCATTTGCCACCTCCGCGCGGATATTTCAGGAAGTCACCGGACACGAACACACCCTTGTACTGCGCATCAAACTCGTGTCTCGCGAAGTACCCATCACCGCCCACTCGCCGATTGTGTCAACAACCCACTCGCAACGCGCGCCCTTTTTGATCATGCATGGAGTCGCGTTCAACGCCGCGAACTGCCCGGTGGATTGATCCGCTTGCCTCGGAGGTCTCACATGTTGCGCATCGTGAGTGCCGAAACTCGCCTCAACACCTACATGATCACCGTCACGCTATCCGACGGCCGCACCACTGACGTCGATGCTTCGCCGCGACTTTTGGGGCCCAGCGTTCGAGCCACTGAAACAGTGATCGCGCTCTATTCGACTCGGTCAAAGTCACCGCGCACGGCGATGCGGTGAGCTGGCCTACGGGGCAGATATCGCGCCCGAGTAGTTGCTTGCTGGGCTCAATGTGCCTGTGCGCTAGATCCCGAACGAAGCCCTAGTCAGGTAGGTCGGTGTGCAGGACGCGCAGTTCGCGGGCATGATCGCCGAGAACAACAATCCCGTCGCGCAGACCGGCCGCAATGTCGCCGATCGTGAAGCGTGACGTCATCGTCATGCACGCGAGGCGGCAGGCCTGATCGTCCAGGTGATCGCGCAATGCGGCACCGGTAACAACCTCAACGACGCGGGCCTCAGGATCAACCGCAACCAAGACAGAGGTATCGGGAGTCGCAAGTTGGCGATGAATTGCCAATGCCGAGTCCCGCTTGGCGGGCAATGCGCCAACGTACGCGGTGAAGTGTGCGCCAGACGAAGAGCTAGCGCGCATCAGCGCCTTCTCAACATCGGCTAGCTGAGAAGTGGAGAACGCGGTGTCGACCAAGTCACCATCGAGCACTTGCTCCACCTTCCTTCGCGAATGTGAAATCTTGACCAGGGGCGAATTCACCGGCGGACGTCACAGCGATCGCCGCTTTGACGTCGGTGCCGACTGAACCATTAATGACGATCGGCTCATAGTTCCACGGCTCGCCTGGGCGGTATCGACCCGCGCGCGTCCAGCCGGGAGCCAACGTGGCAAGCACGAGTAAGAACACGACGAGGGCAGGAATGCCGATGAAGATCAGCACCGCCTGCAACACCGAAAGGTTGGTCACAGGCAAACGGTAGCGCCGAATCGCGCCGCCATGCTCCCCAGGGCAGCACCGATTCGCCTAACTGGTTGTTGCGCCCATCGACACCTGGGTACGTGGGGCACTCCAGGCCGCGCACCCGGCGCGCCATCGGACGGCGGTCCGCGCACCAATCAGACCTCATCCGCTCTTCGCAGACCCTCCGAGCGCGTTGATGATCTGCTCCATGCGAGCAATCTTTGGGAAGTCCTCGATGAATACCGGAACACCCTCACTGTCGGCCAGCGGCACCCGCCAGTTCGGGTACTCGTCTTTGGTCCCAGGCTGATTTTGCGTGCGGCGCTCACCGACCAGGTCCGCGAGCGACACCGCTACCAACTTCGCCGGCGACCACGTGACGAACCGATGAAGTGCGGTCACGATCCCGTCTTCGCCAGCACCAGGACGCAACAGCCCGTCGCGTTCCAACGTCTGGCGCCAGGAGTCAATCTCGTCGGCGTGCGCGGCCCATTCCTGCTCAACCGGCCGTGTGAGCAGGCCCAACTCTTCCCGCAGCGCAACGTGATCTCCGGCCAGGTACCCCAGGGTCGGCGGCAGATCGTGAACGGTCACGGCGGCCATCGCGTTGGCACGCCAATCCTGCGGCGGCACGGGTTCACCATCTGCACGTTCGAACCACAAGATCGTCGTGCCGAGAACGCCACGTTCGGCGAGGAAATCGCTGACCCACGGTTCGACAGTCCCGAGGTCTTCGCCAACGATGACCGCTCCCGCGCGATGCGCCTCGAGCACGAGGATGTTCACCATCGCGTGGTGGTCGTAACGCACGTAGGTTCCCGCAGACGCAGCCTTGCCGTCGGGAATCCACCACAACCGGAACAGACCGAGAACGTGATCGATACGCAACCCGCCGGAGTGGCGCAGCAGCGTGCGCAACATGTCGCGGTAGCTCGCGTACCCAGTGGCCGCGAGTTGATCGGGACGCATCGGCGGCTGCGACCAGTTCTGCCCCACCTGGTTAAACGCATCCGGCGGCGCCCCGACAGTCACACCACTTGCCATCACGTGGCCATCGGTCCACGTGTCAGCACCGAATCTGTGTACCCCAACCGCGAGGTCGTGCATCACTCCAACCGGCATTCCGGCATCGATCGCGGCTTGCTGCGCCTGGCCCATTTGTTGGTCGACGACCCACTGCAACCACCGGTAGAAGTCAATCGAACCCGAATTGTTCGCAACGAACTCCGCGACAGCGTCACTGTGGCGATCCTGAAGTTCGGCAGGCCATTCGTCCCACTGCGGTCCGTGAACCTCGGCCAACGCACACCAGGCGGCGAACTGGTCAAGCGACTCACCCTCGGCGGCGCAGAACGCTTCGTACTCTCCTGCTCTGCCAGGAGAAAGCTCGACTTCGTGGATCTTTACCAACGCGGCTCGCTTGTGCGCCCAGCTTTCGTCGCGGTTGAGCAACGCATCGGTGTTCAGCGCGGCCGCGAGGGCAGCTCCGTCACGCGCAACCTCTGCGAGCGCATCAGGCGGCAGGTATGCGAACTCCGGAATCTGCTCGATGCGCAAGTACAGCGGATTGACATACCGACGAGTCACGGGCAAGTACGGGGACGGCTCCATGCCCGGGGTCGGCGCACACGCATGAAGCGGGTTCACCAACATGAACGACGCACCGTGCTCGCGCCCAAACCACGACGCCATCTCGCTCAAGTCAGCCAAGTCACCAGTGCCCCAGGATCGGTGAGAACGCGCGGAGTAGAGCTGCGTCGCAACACCCCAGCCCTGCCGCGAACCAGTGCTGCCGGGCATCTCCAACCGCTCTGGGCACACGACCAAACTGCATCGATGTTCGGCACCATCAACTTCGGCAACAAACTCATGCCAGCCCAACGGCAGGTCACTGGGAATCCGG
>JBAYVO010000206.1:0-4645 GCA_041674545.1 Candidatus Nanopelagicales bacterium
AAGCGGGAGTCGTTGGGTTCTGCCACCGGCGTCAGTGCAGCATCGGCAAACACGCGGCTGTTGGGTTCGGCACTCACCACACGCGGATCGGTCTGCAGCTTCTTCGCGAGCTTCGAAGCCGTGCGGTCACTGACGGGCTCATCAAGCAAGACAGTTCGGAAGCCATTCCCCACACCGACACCGGCGCTCGTCTCGACCGACAGCGACTGTGTTCCTGTCGGCTCACCGTTGGTCTTGGCAGGAGTCCCAGGGCGGTACTTCACGATCAGTGAACGGACAACCCCACCATCGCCACCTGTCAGCGGTCCGGCCGGATCCGCGTGTTCCGAGTCGTGCCTATCTCGTAGTCGCTGATCGGCACGTTCGGCCTGTGGACTCTTGCTGCGTTCCGCTGCTGGAGAAGAGGGCTTGGCTTCATCCGCTGGGGAAGCCGTAGCTGCCCATGCAGGAATCGAAGAGATGGCGAGCATCGGCGCGAGCGCGACGCTGACCATCAGCCGGCGACGGACATTCATGGGTATCTCATTTCTGATCGGGTGGCGTCAGGCTGGTGGATTGTTGTCGCGTGTCGACCACAATCCACCAGCCTGTGGGAAGGGGATAGGGGCTAGCAGCCGTCGCCGGCGGTGTAGATCGGGCGCTTGACTGAGGTGGCCCGCACGGCCAAGAAGCCGTCAATGCCGGGAGTCGTGGGCACGTAGTTGTCCAGCCATCCAGCTCGGGTCTTGGTGGAGTAGATCTTCCACGTGAGCGTGCCGCTCTGACTCCTATGGCTGCCGTTGCCCTTGGTGTTGGGGTATAGCGCCCGCATCTTCGCGGCGGAGTCCCCGGCGACCAATCCCTTCGTTGTCGCGTGGCCCGTCACGTCGAGTGCACCGACCCGCTTCTTCTTGATCAGGGTGATGGACGCGCCCCGAACTTCCCAGCGGTTGCAGGTGGTGTTGCGGTAGAGGTACCCCTTGGCGCGTGCTTTGTTGAGGGTGACTGGCAGTTTCAGCTTGCCGAACCTTCCGGGCTTCACGTTGGTATTGATCCCGACATCGCGCGTTGCCACGACGTTGGCGCCACCTTCTGGCTCAGTAGCGCTTGCCGGCGCAACTGCCATGGCTGAGGCAAGCACTCCGCCGGCAGTCAATGCGACTGCGACCAATGCGGAAGATCGATGTGCGTTCATGGTTGCTCCCTTGAGGACGATGGCTATTGCGATCTTGGTTCTTCCGCAAGGTATCCCGACATCGCGCGCTCGACCCAGGGGCAGAAATACCCAACCTTGCGTGTGGTTGCGTGCAGGTGAGTCGTGTGATCCGGTGTCGAAGCGATCTTGCAGGTACGCTGTCCGAGACAAAAACCGAACATCGACGAGAGGACCGAAACCAATGCTCAAGTGCACGGTTTGGTTCGGTGGACGATGAGGTTCCTAGAGGTAGGCACCGGGAATGCGCAACGGATTCTGTCGTTGCGGAACTACCGCGTCACCATTGGCCGGTCAGACGAGAATGACCTGATCTTGGCCCAGGATCCGACCGTCTCCCGGCAGCACGCGGTACTCGAACACGTTGATGACGCTTGGCGGATCCGCGACTTAGGAAGTAGCAACGGAACGTTTGTCAACGGCATTCGCGTCACGACATCGATGCAGGTCAATCCCGGTGATCGGGTGAGCGTTGGTTCGTCGTCGTTGATGATGGTGGATGGCGCTGAGAACCTGTTAAGCGCGGCGGGTAAGACGGTCCTCGTTGATGCCGACTGCAAGGACACGCTCGGCCTGTCCAAACGCGAGACGGAAGTGTTGCGTCTCGTGGCAGGCGGGTTGACTGACGGCGAGATCGCCGAACAGTTGTTCATCAGTGTCAAGACGGTTCACTCACATCTTGATCGAATCCGCGACAAGTCTGGTCTGCGGCGGCGCGTGGACCTCACACGCCTGGCAATCGAACTAGGGCTTGACGGATCGGTCTGACGCAGCTTCTGCCGCAGCGTCGACTCGCAAATCGATCACCGCATCGCGACGCGACACTGTTGCCGGGCTGGGGCTCGGATTGTCGGACTGCAGTGGCCGGTAACTCGCGTAGAACGCGAACCCGCTCGCGGCCGCGATTGCGACCAACAGCGGCACCTCGTACCAGTACGCGACATTTCCAGACGTCAGGCTTCGGGTGGCGCCGAGGACGAAGAGTCCGTGGATCACGGTGAACGTTCCGGCGTAGCCGAGTAGTCCGAGTGGCCCGCTGTAGCGGTAGGCGATGGTGATTGTGAAGATCGCGGCCGCAGCCGCAACTGCGACGAAGATGCACGCGACGGCCAGCTCATTGACGCTGTGCACCGTTGGCGACCATACGTAGAAGCCGTACGCAGCAGCACCGATCGCGGTTCCGATCATGGTCCACAGCGCGATCTGGCCGCTGCGCCTCGGCGGCGCGGACGTGCGGTATCGCCAGGCTGAGAGCACGACCAGCGAAATTGCGGTAGCGATGACGAGTAAGAGCAAGATCCAGAGTGAGACGTCGAGGATTCGGTTCTCCTTCGACGCAGTTAGCAGTGAACCTGTGCCACCTTTGAACCGGGCAACGAGGATGAATAGCGCAGCGCCGAAGCCAATCAGTCGGCACGAGCCCTTGATGTTGATCAGGATCGCGGCGATCGTTCCACCAATCACTGACAGCGCACTTTGGAACGACAGCCATTCCCCGGCGGTAGGTAGTCCAGTTCCTTGGGTCACGAACATCAGCCAACGGAACAAAGCGCAAGCGAGCACCGTGAAGACGATGATTGGCCCGACCACTAGTGGCGACGTGAGCGCCGAGTTCATCGCCCAACTGTTAACCGCGTTTGGTGCAACCGCAACTGGTTGAGCAGGCACGTTGGGTGTACGGCGTGCTCGCCCGTCTTTCATCACGGTTTCGCACGCGGGAGTGACGCCAACCGGGGGCATCGTGAGTTGGCTGTGTTGCGATGCTGCGAGTGCCTCGGCGAACTCGTGCATCGTCGCAAAACGCTCCGCCGGGTTCTTTGCCATCGCACGCATCAACACCGGCGCGATCGTGGTGAGCCGTGGATCAGTGAAGTCGGGATCGGTCGTCGCGATTGCACGGATTTGCTGAGCTGGTGCGGTGACGGGGAACGGGACGCTGCCAATCGCCAAGGTGTAGAGCGTCGACGCGAGAGCATATTGATCGGACGCGGGTCCGAACTCCTCGAGTTCCAAGATCTCCGGTGCGGCATGGTCGTAAGTAAACGCCTGGGTGACCGTCGCCGCAGATTCGTACTCCAGTACCGACACACCAAAGTCTGACAGCGCGAACCCACCCCGATCGGACACCAGGATGTTCTGTGGCTTCACGTCGCGGTGGATGATCCCGAGTTCGTGGGCAGCTCCGAGTGCGTCAGAGATTTGCAGTCCGATCGCCACAACTTGGTCGATGGGCAGTGCACCTTTGCCGCCAAGTAGGTCGGCGACGCTGCCGTTGCGGTACCACCGCATCGCGATATACGGCTGATCGTTGAGCCCGATCCCCGCGGCGTAGATGTCGGCGATGTGCGGGTGAGCATCGAGGCGGCCCAGCGCACGGCATTCGTTTTCGAACCGCTTCACCGAACGAGGGTCATCGAGGCGAATGTTGAGGAGCTTGAGTGCCACATCGCGATCGAATTGGTCCTGGCGTGCGCGGTAGACGGTCGAGAACCCGCCGACCCCAATTACATCGCCGACTGAATAGCCGTCCACGACAGACTCCACCCTACTGCTCCCCCTGAGATCGGTACGCGGTCGCCATTTGGCACTTCACGCGGTCCCCAATACCTACATCTTGATCAGTATCGCATGAAGATTGTTCTAACTTTCCGCGGTTCACTGGAACCGTGTGATATTCACCCGTTCGTGGCTGGCTGCCAGGTCAGTGTGCCGTGAATCGGAACGACTCGTGGCCAGGTCGTCGTCTCCGGAATCGTCAACGTTCCAGTCGCTCGCCGGCTGTGCTGATTGCGGCTGGAAGCACGTCGCGTTTGCAAGTTGCCGGAGACCGTTTCGGTCACCGGCCCCGTACTTCTGTGATGCGCTCGTTGAGGGGTACATCGCTTGGCGGCGATCCTTGACGTGGCCTAGACCGAGTGCATGGCCGAGTTCGTGGAGGTATAGCTGTCGGGCCTCACCACGGGTCTTCTTGCGTTTGGTGACCCGCTTGACGGTGCCCACATTGATGGTGACAAATCCGCTGGTGATCTGAGACCTCCCGGGCCTGCCATCGATCAGTTTGAGGTCGGACCCTTGAACCGCAAATGCACCTCCAATACCCGCTACACCTGCGCTCTTGAACGCCGGTTCCGCGTACTTTCCCGACTGCTTGCCCACCGCATTTGTGATGACAAGGTTGAGTCCGCCGAGTTGGTCGTACGCGGATTCGGCAATATCTCGGCGACCTCCCGTGCCAAAGGACTCGTTCGCCACTAGTCCGGCTTTGCCGTCGATCGTGCCCTTGAAGTCAAAGGTGTACCCGCTGGCTGCGGCCGCTTCGTTGAACACGCCCTTCCAGCGCTTCAACTCCTTTGCCGGGCTCACGCCTTTCTTGCGCAACATGGTCGTATCGATGCCCCATCGAATCGATTCGCAGCGGTTCCATCGAGCTGCATCTGCAGCTGCAGTTCCCCG
>JBAYVO010000207.1:0-4635 GCA_041674545.1 Candidatus Nanopelagicales bacterium
ACATCGTCCGGGAGTTGGTCCGCAGGCAGCGCCGGTGCATTCACGTCGACGGGTTCGACGGCATCGGGGACCTCGGCGATCGCGGAGTAGCGGAATGTTGATCGCCCCACGGGCAGCGTCAGACGTAGACAGGGGTTTCCGTAGAGGTCCGTGTACGCGTGGGTCACTACGTGCGGATCGACCGTCCAGGCCTCCTGAGACAAGACCACGGGGGCTTCTTGTAGGGGGCGAACCTGCATCACGATCGGGGTCTCGGCTTGCGTGAACTGCACAAACTCACAACTCACGCGAACGCGGCGGGTGTCCATGGCGTCATCGTCCACCTGTTCCCGATGAGTTGCCAGGTCTGGTACCCGAATGAATGTGAACTCTATGTTGCGAGACTCATGCGGCAGGCGCACGTCAGACCCAGCGATACGTGGCGATGACTGCGCGATGATCCGAGCCAGGAACAACCGCTGTTTGGGTGGTGAGGGGCCATAGTGTGACGTCTCGATGCATAACGTGATCGATTGCGAATAGCGGGATTGGCGATCGAGATTCCTGTGGCCAGGTCGCGTTGAGTCCAGCGCCAACAGCCTCGGCGGCATCGGTGAAGCCGTCGGCTTGAAGTGACCGCATGATGCCGTGATCAAGCGTCGCGTTGAAGTCACCCGCCACCACAACAGCACCGGGGACCGAGTGCAGTGCCGCGCGAAGCAACGGCTGATCGTGCGTCCATTTGGCGTGATCAGGGGTCAATGGTGCTGCGGGATGAACGGCGATGAATGACAGCGGCAGGTCCGGGATATCGACGTGCCGGCCAATCGCTGGCCATCTGACTTGGCTTCCGGCAGGTAGGTCGGCGAGGGGGTAGCGCGACCAGATCCCCATGCCAGCTTGGGATGCGTCGAGCCATCGGTACTCGAGTACCTCGTTGAGGCCCGCATCCCGCAGCCCAACAGCCGCTTCCGGAGTGAGTTCCTGGACCGAAAGTAGATCGACGTTGTGATCTCGGACAAGGTCGACGATAGCGGCGGGGTCACCACGGCCGAAGAGGATGTTGGAGGTCATGACGGTCAATGTCTTGCCGTACTCGGGAACGTCTGAATCGCTGACGAACAGTGGAACCAGCCAGGACAGTTGAAGAACAGCGCAACCAGTAGCAAGTAGTGCGATCGGGAGTACACGGGTGGCGAATCCCACGACGCAGAGCACAACAGCTGCCAACCCGATGTAGGGAGTGAAGGCGATCAGCCAGGCAAACGGGCCCACCTCGAAGGCGAAGTACCGCGCTGCGGTCACGGCGGCAACTGATAGCACGGCGATCGCGCACAGCCACTCCAGCCAAGTGCGCGGCATCGCTTTGAAGGCTGGTCTTGTTGTCGTTCGTCTCATCGCGGGCACACTGGCTCCAGAGCGTTCTTCGCGTTCTGCCACGAGAAGTTCCAGTTGGTCCTCGCCACAGGTGCGGCGTACCGCTTGCACAACCGGCGCTGAACATAGGCGGCGTCGGCCTCGCTGAGTTTTGGCATCGCCGCGACGAGAGTGGGTACGGCGTCAGACGACATTGACGTCAGATACCGCATGTCCAACGGAACTGTCGATGCGTGCGCAAGGTTGTACTCCACGACGACCCGCTGCGGGTTGAGCGCGGCGAAACTCAGGGTGACAGCGAACAGGGCAACCCCTGCGGCTCCTGGCAGCCAACTTCGGTGCGCCCAGAATCCGACCAGGCTAAGGGCGGTTAGCGTGAGGACAATCGCAATCCACACCGCACCTGCCGCACATGCCAGTCTCAGCATCGTGAGACCGAAGGCGTCGCAGTAGAGAACAATCTTGCGGACGGTTATCGCTAGCACGCACAGGGTCTCCCCGATGACGATCAGAGATAGCAGTCGCTGCAGCAGTCCGGTGGTGCCGCCGCGACGACGGCCGAGCCTGTCGATGGTGATCAAAGTTGTGGTGACGATCAGGACGGCAACCAGGAGTTGCATATACCCGGAACGTGCGTGATCGGCGAGATCAATACCACGTGAGGTCAACGCATCTTGGCCCGCCGATAGCTCGGCAAACCACTGGAGTCCCACGAACATGCCGAGGACGAGCGTCAGGCCAACAAGCGCGATCGTTGTCTCAAGCACGGACACTTCCACGCGGGTCGTCGGCTGGGGTGGCGGCGCGGCCAAGTTCGCGAGGCGTAGCAGGAGAGAGCAACAGAACGCACCAAAGGTTGCAAGCACTGTGAAGACAATTGCCGACGTCGGATCAAACGCGATGACACGTGCGAAGAAGACATCGGCCGAGGCAAGGAGGAGTGCTACAACCGCGAGCATCGGGATGATGATCAGCGTGACGCGCGCGATGACGGCGGGGCGAAGGTGTGATCGATCGGGCACCTGTACCCGCAGGCCTCTAGCGAGCCACGGGATCGTGAGCAGGCTGTGCAAGACAGTGTCAATGGCGGCGGTCATCATGCTTGTGACCGGCACATTGAACAGCGATCCGCGTTTGGCCAACATTGCGGCTGTCAGTAGCCCCACGGCAGCAAGGAACAACAGCCCCAACCGCAACCATCCACTCTCTCGTGTCATTAGCATCACCGCGATCGACGCGACGACCACGAGGATCACGAGGGGTTGTGTGCGAGGCCGGGTCGCAGTTGCAAGTGCGATGACGACGCACATGATGAATGCGGAAAGCCCGATTCCTCGCAGCCCGTTGTTGAGGAATGCACCCGCAGCTAGGGCGATGACCACAACCACAATCAACGACCGCGCCGATGCGGATGCGCGGGGGCTCAGGGCCTCGAACCGCCGCGCGATCCAGGTGGGTTCAACTGGCACCGGCGGCGGGTAGTTGACCGGTGCCATGCGTCCCGGTGGTCGGCTGGTGCGAGGGGGTGCAGGAGTGTCTGCAGGGGTGCTCATGCTCCGAACGTAGGTCTGCCAGTGAGTATCTGAAAGGCACGCAGATCACGAAGATTCGATGACGATTGTCATGCTCGTGTCGCTACAGCCAGCCGTGAGATTCCGCTATCTGAGCGGCCTGCGCCCGCGATGTGGCATGCAGCTTTTGATTCACGCTGGACAGCAAGTTGCGCACTGTTCCTTCGCTCAGGTGAAGTTGGCTCGCCAGTGCTGCTGACGAGGTGACGGTGCGGCTAAGGGCGAGTACTTCTGTCTCGCGGGCGGTGAGTGGGCTCTGCCCGTGCTCGAGTGCCGAGACCGCGAGGTCGGGGTCGACGATTCGTTCCCCTGCTGCAGTTCGTTTGATTGCGTCAATCAAGGTGGCGGGGGGAGCGTCCTTCAGGATGAACCCGAGTGCGCCGTTGCTGATCGCTCGTCGCAGGTATCCAGGTCGACCAAACACCGTGAGCATCAACACCTTGACCTCGGGGCATTCGATGCTGAGTTGTCGGGCGGCTTCGAGGCCATCGATGCCGGGCATTTCGATATCGAGCACCGCGACGTCAGGGTGAGTGTGTCGTGCTGTTTGGATCACTTCCGACCCGGTTGCGCACGCGGCGACGACGTCAATTTGGGAATCACGGCCAAGGATTTCGCATAGGGCGCCGCGCAGCAACGCCTGATCTTCAGCTACCAAAACTCTGATCATGACGTCGGCGCAATCGCAGTGATTCGATGCCCGCCGGACGATGGCGAATCGATCCTGACCGAGCCGCCGATGGCCGCCATGCGCGCGGTGATGCTGTGGTAGCCGTTGCCTGGTGTGTGGTCCGCGGCGCCACATCCGTCATCAGCGACGATCAACTCGTATTCGCTGCCGTGTTGTGAAACGGCGATCGTGCACGTCTTGGCGTTGCTATGGCGAAGCACGTTGGTGATGGCTTCCCGAGTTACCCATCCGAACGCAACGTCGGTCGTTGGCGGCAACGCCGGGCATCGAACATCGACGTCACACTCGATTCCGGCCGCTCGGAAGAGTTGCTCAGCCACAGCGACTTCGGTTCGGAGCCCCGGGACCTGGATGCCGGTCACCATCTCTCGCATCAAGTTCAGTGAGGTACGGGAAGAATCGACGATGAGTTGGGTGCGCGCGCGGAGCTCCGGTGAACAGTCGTCCGGCAGGTCCATGGCGAGCAACTCACCATGCATAACTGTTGCGGTCAGACTCTGGCCGAGCTGATCGTGCATATCGAGCGCAAGTTGGCGACGAGCTTCCGCCGCCGCGATCACTCGAAGTTCATCGCGGGTTTCGTGCAGCTCGAGCTGTACGCCGATGTACCGGCGGATCACAACGGCAGCGCCACCAAGCAGGATCAGGATCACGATCCCAGCGAGCGACAGTGGGCTCGCCATCCCGGTTTGCCACCACACTGTGATGGCGAGGACGGTGACCGCCGCAGCCAGGATCGCGCCAATGCGCCAGGCGTACGCGGCTCCCGCCAGGATCACGGCGTAGTAGAAGGGGTAGATCCCCATCGGTCGCAGCACCACAATTGCGGTGGTTGACGCCACCATCACGGCGACGGCGATGGCGTGGGTGTAATGGTCGGGTTTCGCTGCCAACGCGAGCCAAAACCACGTCCAGACCGCAGCGCTGACGGCGATCGCTAGCCCCAGCGCGATCTGGGTATTGAGATCGAGAAATCGGTAGCCAGGAAGTTGTCGGACCAGGAGGACTCCGAAAGTC
>JBAYVO010000208.1:0-4540 GCA_041674545.1 Candidatus Nanopelagicales bacterium
GCAGGGGCTCGCGCATTCGCTCGATATCGCGAACTTGCCATACACCTTTGACTCGATCCAATTCGAGTACGTGGAGACGCGGGTGTAGATGCCTGGGTACCGCGCGAGGGCGCAGCCCGTTCCAGCGCTGACGACTCCAACGAGGCGACTGCGGCCGTCCACTGCAGAAACCAGCGGCCCACCCGAGTCGCCCTGGCAGGCATCTGTGCCGCCGGTGGGTAGACCCGCACAGATCTCTTGGGCGACTCGGAAGTCGTTGCCGTACGAACCGCAGACAGTGCCGGTTGGGCCGGTGAGGTCCTCGACGTCACCGCGTTGTAGTACCGACGGCTTGGAGGCGTAGTCACCGCTAACGGTCTGTCCGAACCCGTAGACCTGGGCAGCCTGTCCAAGTACCGGCGACGTCTTCGAGGTGTTGAGTGGCAGTTTGCCGCCACCCATCGATTTGGTCGTCTTCAACAGCGCAACGTCGGCGAGCTGCAGCCGCGAATTGGTCTTGTATGACGGGTGGACAAGGACCTTGTCGAGATAGAAGCGCTTGCCTGTGCCCCGCGTTTTGGGGTTAACGAGGAGGTAGCTCTTGCCTTTGCCGATCTTGGATTTGCCATCCGGAGTTGCCACGCAGTGTGCTGCGGTCACGGCCCAACGCTTGGTGAGCGCAGTCGCGCCGCAGTTTGATGGCCCCCCATTGGTGACGGTGACGAACTGACGGAACCATGGCGTCGTTGCATGGTCGGCATCCGTCCCACCGACCACCCGCACGCTCGGCCCGTCAGCTGCTGGCGCGGCGTTGGCGTGTGCCAGCGGCGCGAGCGTCGCAAAGGCCAGCGTGCAGCCGAGGGTTGCAGCAACAAGGGAACGTTTTGACGTACGGAAGTCCACGATGCAACGTTACGCCTAGATCCTGACGTTGGATCGCGGGATCGCGGGATTGTCACCAATCCGAATCAGCAATTGGTGAATTCTTGACTACCGCCCACGGAACCGTTGACTCTTGCGTTGCGTCGAGGACATCAGGGCTAAGCTCTGGACACGGCAGCTCGGGCGATCGCTTGGCGATTTGGTGATCAAGGTCGAGTACGACAACTAGGAGGAACACATGGCCTTAGGCCCAGTCGACGTCTACATCATCGGTTTCCCAGGGAATCAGTTCACCGGTCGGATCGCTCCGGTCGTCCTCGACCTGATCGAAAAGGGCACGATCCGGATCATCGACATTCTGCTTGTGATCAAGGATGAAGCAGGTCAAGTCACAGCGCTTGAGATGGCTGACCTCAGTGAGTCCGCAGGTCCGAGCTTCATGGAGATTGGTATCGCGCAGCCGGGAGCTCTTGGCCAAGACGACGCTGACGAGATCAGTGACTCACTCGAGAACAACAGCTCGGCATTGCTTATCGCCTTCGAGAATCTGTGGGCCGCAAAGCTCACCGAAGGCCTGCAGGCAGCAAATGCCTACGTTATCGACCACGTGCGGATTCCGGCAGAGGTTGCCGAATCCGTGATCACCGCGTAGTCACCGTCACCCACTTCCACAGCACTTCCACCATCTACGAAAGGTCGTCACCATGGGTCTGCTCAGAATGGCTGCTCGCACTGCCGTTGTCGCTGGGACCGCAACCGCAGTCTCGGGCCGTGTGGCCAACAAGCAACAACAGAAGTACGCGGCACAGGAGCAAGAACAGCAAGCCCAGCAGGCGCAGGCTGCACCCGCGCCAGTTGCTCCCGCACCGGAACCCGTACCGGCCGCCGATGACTCGATGGCACAACTTCAGAAGCTCGCGGATTTGCATAAGGCGGGCGTCTTGACCGACGAAGAGTTCGCAGCATCGAAGGCCAAGATTCTCGGCATCTAGTTCGCCCGCGATGAATGAAGTTGCGGCGTACACACGCCTGGCAGGGGTCTACGACGAAATCGTCGTGGACCCCTGTTATGCGCGGTGGGCCGACTTCCTCGATGGTCTGTGGGTACACGATCGAACAGGAGTTGTGGACGTCCTTGACGTCTGTTGCGGCACTGGCCTGATGGCGGCAGAGCTGGTGGCCCGCGAGTACCGCGTAGTTGGGGTGGACGCTGCCCCCGACATGTTGGATCGAGCACGGGCATTGCTTGGATCACACGCTCAGTTTCAGGTGGCGGTCCTGCCGAATCTGCCGATTGATGAGACGTTCGACGCGGCGATCTCGAACTTTGACGGCCTCAACTACCTCCCGCCGTCCGCCTTTGCCGAGACGATTGCCGTGCTGGGGAAGCGGGTGCGCCCCCGAGGGTGGTTGGTATTCGATGTCCACACCGACGCGATGATGGACTTCACGTCTGCCAATGCGCTCGTCGAAGGCGATTCCGACGGCAATCACTTCGTCATTAGCAGCGTTGTTGACCGTGCCGCGAGAACGTGTCTCACGACTATCAACGTCACCCACGCCCACGAGGGTGAGCCGTTCGTTGAGACCCATACGCAGTATTTCCACAGTGACGAGCAGATTCGTGAGGCATTGACGGCAGGCGGTTTTACCGACGTGCTCGTGGTCGACGAATACACCTATCGAGCGACCGATTCCGACACGCTGCGTGCTACATGGATTGCCCGACGCGGCGAGGACCGTAGTTCTTAGTACTTGTACTTCCAGGTCGGCTTGTCGAACGAGGGGCCAAAGTCCGGTGAGAGGTTCGTGCACGCCGAGGCCGCTAGCGCGCGCAGTTCAGCCGCCCGAGCAGCGTTCATCCGCTGCTTTCGGGGCAGCTTCTTGACGCGGGTCTTTCCCTTACCCTTCTTCGTGATCGGTTCGATCTGGATGAGGTTCTTCTTTCCACCCGGGTCAGTCCGATAGTTGTAGTACTCCTCTTCTTTCGATCCGTACCGGACGAAGAGTTCGTCAGCGCTGCGCCATCCGCAGTAGGGCGGGCGCTTGCGGCCACGCATCTTGTTCCAGCTACCCATCATCGGCACACCAAGGCGGTCGCCAGATGAGCCGAGGGGAAGGCCAGAGGTCGAGTTCGTCAGCCCGGCCGCGGTCAAAAGGGTCGCGGCGACATCGACGTTGGCCGTCACTAGATCGCGGTTTGTCCTCGCTTCTTGTTGGCCTGGATACCGAACGATCAGATCGACCTCGCTCGCCGGTCGATACGGGTTGTTTTTCGACGTCGCTCGGTTTTGTCCGAACGCGTACCCATTGTCGGAGGTGAAGACGAGCAGAGTGTTCTCCCACCGCCCGGTGCGTTCGAGCGCTTCGATGATCATCGCCACTTGGTCGTCGATGCTGCGAAGCGTGGCAGTCTGCTTTCGCCACACCGTGCGCGGCGCCATCCCCTCGACCTTGGCCTTCTTGGGCTGCTTCTGAACCCAACGAGGTTTGTCGGAGACGTCCTTCTCGGTGTCAGGTGTCTTGTTCCACGGCGGGTTGATCCCAGCCCCGGCGTACCGCGGCTCGGGAGTGAAGGGGGCGTGTGGACCATACGGGGTGAACATCGCAAACAACGGAGTCTCGTCGGGAACTTCCTCGATGAAGTTGATGGTTTCTTGGCCCATGTGGGTGGTGACGTATTGACCCTCGCTGTGCGTCACGTACGTCGGAGCGCCAGCGGAATCGGCGAGTGCCAGTCCCTCAGCATCGGTGGTATAGCGATATTTTGTGTATTTGTTCTTGCTGCCCTTGTCGACCATCGCGGTCCAGCGGTTCCAGCCCGGCGGCCGAGGATCCCCGGATTCGATGTCGTAGCCATTGAGGTATTTGCCGAACAGCCCAGTGGCGTAGCCGGCGTCCTTCAGTTTGACCGGCAGCGTCGCGTACTGATTGCCCTTTTGTTGGAAGACCTTGTACCCGCCGAACCTCTTGGGCGCGACGCCGAACACGCCAGACTCGTTTGAGTACTTGCCGGTGAGCAAGGAAGTGCGCGACGGGCAGCACACGCTGGTGGGGGTGATGGCCTTCTCGAAGGTCGTGCTCGAGGGGACCACGAACTTGCTCAGGACCGGCATTGCCTCGAGCATGCCTTTGGGTTGATCATCAGTAAGAATGACGACGATGTTCGGGGTGCTCGGCGGAGTCGATGCGGCGGGGGTCGCGGTATTCAGCGCAACGTTCGGTACCACGAGCGCTACGGCAACGAGGCCGACGAGTCCTACACGCGACCATGGGCGGCCACGGGCATTCAACGTGCCACGCCACGTCGCACCTGATGACTCGCTGATGCGCATTGGACCTCTCCGCTACATGGTGGACCCACGTCGCGGCTCGGACACCGGACGTAGGCGTTGTCAGAATTACACACCGCGTCGCACATCTTCGTGTTGCGACGGAGCAGTGACCGAGCGTAAGCGACGCTTTTGTGTCACGAGGTGCGCAACGCTAGGGCGACACAACTCCGTAGCCCCGCAGTGATCCGATTCGCAACTTGCCGTCGGTCGGGAGCTTTTGCGGATCGGGCGCGGGCTCGTCGTCTTCCTCATCGTCGGCCAGTGGAGCAAACGCTGCGGTCAGCGCCGACATCGCCGGAACGAAGTACATCGAGCCGTTGACGACGGTCGAAAACGTCGCGAGC
>JBAYVO010000209.1:0-4533 GCA_041674545.1 Candidatus Nanopelagicales bacterium
CCCCGTGCTTCAATCCGTTCCGCCAAGTTCATATAGGCGAAGGTAGCCGACGGGTGGATCGCGACTCGATTCGGCAAGCGCGGCTACCCAAGGCGACGGCCGGCAGCGTTCTAGGGCGCAACCCTGCGGTAGCGCTCGTACTGGACTTCGAATCCGTACACCTTGGTCTCGATCAACTCAAGCTGGATCGCGTCTACGACGGGAGGCAGGAACGACGTGCCACCGCCAACGATCACAGGATGGCGGAACATTCGGAAGTCATCTACGAGTCCACGTTCGATGGCCGCCTTCGCCAGCGTCGCTCCCCCGATAGCTACATCCTTGTCTGTCGACGCAAGTGCGTTGGCGATCTCCTCTGCCAGGGAATCCGTTGCCAAAGTCGCGTTGCCTTCCACGGTGTGGAGGCTGCGCGAGAAAACGACCTTGGGAACCGCGCACCACGCATCGGCGAATCGGCGACCGGGCTCGGTGTCGCGCATCATTGGCTCGGTCTCCCAGACCAGCATCGTTTCGTACAGCTTTCGTCCGCACACGAAGGCGCCGAGTCCGAGGACCTCTTCGATGTGAAACTCGAACTGCTCGTCACTCGGCTTCGACCACAAGAAATCACCATCACGGTCGGCAATGAAGCCGTCTAACGAAACACCCATGGAGTAGACCAACGAATTTGCCATACGTCAGTGTCGCTGCACTGTGCACGACTTCGCAATAACATCAATAGAGTGGATGTCGTGGACGACGACCGCACACCTACGCTCAGCCCGGCACAGACCGCTGCGCGGTGGGGGTTGGCGGTGTTCTTGTGTATCGCGGGCATCGGCCATTTCGTGAGTCGAGATGCCTTCGCTGCGCAGGTTCCCCCGGCATTGCCGTTCCCCGACTTCATTGTCATTTCTTCTGGAATCGTGGAGATCGCGTTGGCATTTGCACTAGTCGGCTTCCCGCAGTATCGGGCTCAGGTGGGTTGGACCGTGGCGGTCTTCTTCGTGTTGGTGTTCCCTGGGAACCTCGCTCAATTCTTCACGCGCGCTGACGCATTCGGACTCGACACGGACTTGGCCCGCGGAATCCGACTCCTGTTCCAGCCGCTGTTGATCGCCTGGGTCCTGTGGTGCACGGGTGCCTGGCAGCAGTGGCGCGCCCGCAGAGCTCGAGAAACTCGGTAGGCTTGACGAATGCACCGGATCTTCACGACCAGTTTCGCCTCGGTCTATCCCCTCTACGTGACAAAGGTCGAGCGCAAGGGGCGCACGAAAGCTGAACTCGACGAGGTCATCGAGTGGCTCACAGGATTCGACGACGCTGCACTAGCGGCCCACCTCCGAGACGAGACCACGTTTGAGGACTTCTTCGCTGAGGCAACCCTCAACCCCAATGTTTCGCTGATCACCGGATCGGTGTGCGGCGTTAAGGTGCAGGAAGTAGAGGACCCGCTGATGCAGAAGATTCGCTACCTGGACAAACTCGTCGACGAACTTGCTAAAGGCCGCCCCATGGAAAAGATCCTACGATCCTAGGACCGATTCGGATGGAACTCACCTTCACGGCGCCCCTGTGGATTTGGGACGCGCGCAAGTCCGAGACCTGGACCTTCGTCACCGTGCCACCCGAGCTCAGCGATGAACTCCGCGACCGTAGCGGTCCACCGAGGGGGTTCGGATCGATACCGGTTGAGGTCATCGTGGGCCGCTCAAAATGGCGCACTTCGGTGTTTCCCGACAAGGCATCTGGCTGCTTCGTATTGCCGATCAAGTCCGCAATCCGGAAGGCGGAGTCAATCGACGTGGACGACGACGTCACTGTCGAGTTGACTGTGAGGAACACCTGACGCGAAGCCACCCCTACCGATCGATTCGTTTGCTTGCAAACCGTCAGCCGACGTACTCCGCGAGGTGCTTGCCCGTCAGGGTCGAGTTTCCCGAGACCAGGTCCGCCGGAGTTCCTTCGAACACGATCTTTCCGCCGTCGTGGCCAGCGCCGGGGCCAAGATCGATGATCCAATCTGCATGGGCCATCACTGCCTGGTGGTGCTCGATGACGATAACCGACTTGCCTGAGTCGACCAACCGGTCGAGCAAGCCGAGGAGTTGGTCGACGTCGGCGAGGTGCAAGCCGGTGGTTGGTTCATCGAGGACGTAGATATCGCCTTTATCCGCCATCTGCGTCGCGAGCTTCAGACGCTGCCGTTCACCTCCGGACAATGTCGTCAACGGCTGTCCAAGGCTCACGTACCCAAGTCCCACGTCGACGAGCCGAACGAGGATCTTGTGTGCCGCAGGAGTTGCTGCGTCTCCAGTACCGAAGAAGGTTTCGGCTTCGGCAACAGACATCGTGAGTACTTCACTAATGTTCTTTCCACCAAGGGTGTACTCAAGGACTTCGGCCTGAAAGCGCTTTCCTTCGCAAACTTCGCAAGCTGTTGCGACCCCAGCCATCATCGCTAGGTCGGTGTAGATCACGCCGGCGCCATTGCAGGTTGGGCACGCGCCTTCTGAGTTCGCGCTGAACAGTGCGGGCTTCACGCCATTGGCCTTTGCGAAAGCCTTACGAATCGGGTCGAGTAGCCCGGTGTACGTCGCAGGATTACTCCTGCGTGAGCCCTTGATTGCGCTCTGGTCCACCGTGACCACGTCCGCCTGATTTGCTACAGATCCGGTGATCAGTGAACTCTTACCTGACCCGGCCACACCTGTGACGACGACCAACACGCCGAGTGGGATATCCACGCTGACCTTCTTCAGGTTGTGCGTTGTAGCGCCGCGAACGTCCAGCTGACCGGTTGGCGTGCGGACGTCTTCCTTGAGCGATGCCCGATCATCGAGGTGTCGTCCAGTCAAGGTGTCACTGGCGCGCAAACCGTCAACCGAACCCTCGAAAACGACCTCTCCTCCCCCGGTGCCGGCACCTGGACCCATATCGATCACGTGGTCCGCGATCGCGATCGTTTCGGGCTTGTGTTCAACCACGAGCACGGTGTTGCCCTTGTCTCGAAGCTGAATCAATAGGTTGTTCATCCGCTCGATGTCATGTGGATGCAAACCCACCGTCGGTTCGTCGAACACGTAGGTGACGTCTGTGAGTGAGGATCCGAGGTGTCGAATCAGTTTGGTTCGTTGGGCTTCACCGCCCGATAGCGTGCCGGTAGGGCGGTCGAGGGAGAGGTACCCAAGTCCGATGTTGACAAAGGAATCCAGTGTCTCCTGCAACGACTCAAGGAGAGGGGCAACTGACGGCTCGTCGAGGCCGCCGATCCAGTCGGCGAGGTCACTGATCTGCATTGCGCACACATCCGCGATGTTCTTACCGTTGATCTTTGAGGCACGCGCACCTTCGGCAAGTCTGGTGCCGTCGCACTCGGGGCACGTCGTGAACGTGATCGCCTTGTCGACAAAGGCGCGGATATGCGGCTGCATCGCCTCTTTGTCCTTGGACAACATCGACTTCTGAATCTGTGGAATCAGTCCGGTGTAGGTGAGATTGATGCCCTCGACCTTGATCTTCGTGGGTTCTTTGTAGAGCAGGTCATGCATCTCGCGTTTGTTGAACTTCTTGATGGGCTTGTCTGGATCGAACCAGCCGCAACCGCGGAAGATCCGCCCCTGCCACCCGTTCATGCTGTAGCCGGGAATCGTCAGAGCACCTTCATTGAGCGACAAACTGTCGTCGAACAGCGCGGTGAGGTCGAAGTCGGTGACCGACCCCATTCCTTCACAGCGGGGACACATTCCTCCGGTGCGTTCGTAGGTTGCCTTCTCGGCTCGCGTCTTACCACCACGCTCTACGGTGATCGCCCCTGCAGCTTTGACTGATGGCGTGTTGAATGAGTAGGCGGCAGGAGACCCGATGTGTGGCTCACCAAGGCGGCTAAACACAATGCGCAACATCGCGTTTGCATCAGTTGCCGTGCCGACAGTGGACCGCGGATTCGCCCCCATACGCTCCTGATCGACGATGATCGCCGTCGTCAATCCCTCGAGCACATCGACATCTGGTCGAGCTTGGGTCGGCATGAACCCCTGAACGAACGCACTGTACGTCTCGTTGATCAATCGTTGCGATTCAGCCGCGATTGTTCCGAACGCGAGCGAGCTCTTTCCAGACCCAGAAACACCCGTCAGCACCGTCAACCTGCGCTTTTGAATCTCTACGCTGACGTCCTTGAGGTTGTTGACTCGCGCACCCCGCACCAGGATGAGGTCATGAGTGTCAGCGAGGTGAAGCGAGTCAGGTGTCGAAGCGGTCGTCTTGGACATGAGAACTCCATCGTGTCGGTGCGGCGGTAGCAGGCCAACGATACTGATCCACTGGTGGCTACGTGAGACCGCGCGGCACAGAATGTGGGCACACCGACCACAATGCGAGCCCCGCGCGCACACGGTGCGTAGGCTCGCCTGATCTGCGTCCCACTACCAGGAGATACCTTGCCCGAGGAAGTTCGGCAGTTAGTGCCACGCGCCGCCTCGCGGCCTTTGGTGCTCGGGTGAAGGCCGTCAAGCGTCGCGCGGAACACCGCGCCCGTGTCAGTCATCCATC
>JBAYVO010000210.1:0-4532 GCA_041674545.1 Candidatus Nanopelagicales bacterium
AAATCGGGGGCGCCCTCGGCCTGGACTTCAACGACTAACCCAAACCTCCAACCCATGACCCCTGCCGCCCGGTGGGGGTTTCGCTGTTTAAGGAGACCAAATGAACGACTACAAGCTGAGCCCGCGGGCGTCGAAGATCCTCGCCGCACTCGCCGCGGTCCTGGCCGCGATCATCGCGCTCATCGGTGTGATCTCCGAATCACCGGAGCCCGCACCAGCCCCAACCCCGACAGTCAGCACACCGGCACCGCTGCCACCTGCGACCGGGATTGACGGTGAAGGGATAGCGGAGGGAGTCGACCCGGCGCAAGTGCAGCCGGACGGCCTGCCGTCGGACCCAGACCTGCTTCCCGACAACGTTCAGGCAGTTCCGGATCCCGGCGCTGGCGCCAGCGCCGTCGAGATTCCCACTGAGGAATACGGCGTCGGCGGCGAGGTGTACGTCTCCTCACCCGCGTTCAAGGGCAAGCAGCGACTGAGTGCGGGCTTCTACTACCCGTCGGGCAGACTCCACGGTGCGTGGGACATCGGTATCTGGACCGGCACCAAGGTCTTCGCAGCGACTGACGGCACGATTGTCGGCAAGCGCGACGGTGTCCGGAACAACCCGCCCGGCGTTAATCCTGGCAGCGGGTCCGCGTCGAACTGGCTGATGCTGTGCAAGGACTCCGAGGTGCTCTACTACCAGCACCTCAGCCCCGGGATCGACGTGAAGCGCGGGGCGAAGGTGAAGCGCGGCCAACCCCTCGCCGAGTCCGGGAATAGCGGGAACAGCACCGGGCCACACCTACACTTGTCCGCGTCGACCTCACCGTGGGCATGCAAGAACATCACGCAATCGCGCGCCGAATCCATCCGATACCGGTACCTGTCGAAGCCGAGCGCGCGCATCTTCGCGCCGTCGAAGTTCTGGGCCAAGCCAGCCGCGAAACCGGCAGTCTCGGTCGCGGCGGCCGCGAAGGCATGCCGTGCAAGCAAGTCGGCTGAGAACTTCCGCTACGCCCGCAAAGGCCTCGGCATGCGCAACACCAAGACCAACGGGTGCGGACCAGCTGCACGCAAGCAAATCCGCAAGGTGCAGCGCGAACTCGGATACCGGGGCAAAGCCGCCGACGGGATCCCCGGCCGCCAATCACTGACCGCGATCTGCAAGCGCGGTGGCTGCAAGGTCGTCTCGTGAAGCCCTGCATCCGATTCTTCGCACACCCGGAGCACCGGCCGTTCGAAGAATCACGGCTCGTCGTCGTTGACATCGCGAAGCTCGTTGGCGGTGCCGTGTTCGACGGCGTGTGGGGAATCGCTCGGAGATTCCTGCCGTAAGATCAAGACTACTGGGATGCAAAGCGCCCCTCCTGCTCGGCTTCGGCTGAGCGGGAGGGGCGCTTTTGTGCTTCAGGGGGTTCATCAGTCACCCATTCGTTTACCCATCTGGGTGATCATCGACACATGCGGGTTTCAATATCCGATCTTGGTGGGAACATACCGTCATGCCCAAGATCCTTACCGCCACAGTCCTGGCCGCTGCCCTCGCAACCGGGGCACTCGCCGTCGCAGCAACACCAGCGACCGCCGCGCCCGCGAAAGGCACCAAATTCGCTAACTGCACCGCACTGCTGAAGAAGTACCCGGCCGGGGTTGCGAAGAACAAGAAGGCCGCGAACAAGGCCGTCAAGGCTAGGCACGCACGCCCCGCAACATCGGGTAAGGCGAAGGCCACGTATGCGTTGAACAAGGGCATGCTTGACCGCGACAAGGACGGCGTCGCATGCGAGCAATAATCACGCGGACAGCGTCAGCAGTCGCCGTAGTTGCGTTGACTGGCTCCACGCTGGGATTCGCCACCGCCGCAGTTGCAGCCGAACCGCCACAGCCACGCAAGTCTGCGAACGCCGCGAAGGTTCTCAAATCGCTACCGACAAAGGCTGAGCGCGGATCCGGCTACAGCCGCACGAAGTTCAGTCACTGGTCGACGCAGAACGGTTGCGATACTCGAGCACGCGTCCTCAAAGCAGAGTCACGTGGCGCCGTGTCGACGACGTCGAGCTGCACTGTCCTGACTGGCAGCTGGTACTCCGCGTACGACGCAGTGACCACCACAAACGCCGGTGACTTCGACATCGACCACATGATCCCGCTCGCAGAAGCCTGGGGCTCCGGTGCGAAGAAGTGGAATGCAGCCACCCGCAAAGCATTCGCGAATGACACGGGATACGCCGGATCCCTCATCGCCGTCACCGCGTCATCGAACCGGTCAAAGAGCGATCGCGATCCGGCAGAGTGGATGCCACCAAACGCCGGATACCGATGCACGTACGCCAAGACTTGGATAGCGACGAAGTACCGGTGGAAGCTCACCGTCGACCAGGCTGAGCGCCGTGCACTGAAGCGTGTCCTCAGTACCGAGTGCGCGTCGAAGGCTGTGAATCTTCCAGCACGGGCGAAGGTTCGGACAGGCGGATACTCAGGATCGACGAAGCCGGGTTCATCGAACAAACCGTCGAGCGCGTACTACAAGAACTGTGACGCCGCACGTGCAGCTGGTGCTGCACCCGTGTACGCCGGTGACCCCGGATATGGCAGGCACCTGGATCGTGATGGCGATGGGGTTGGCTGCGAGTAGCAGCTAGCTCCACGCCACATCGCACGTCACGCAACGATACGTCCGCTGCGACCCATCCCAACCGATCATGATCCGACCAGGCCCAAGACTGTGACCCCGAGGGCACTGCCCAGGCGTCGGTTCGATCCAGAAGTTGCCGCGCTTGACTAGATCCATGGCGGCGACGCTACGGCCGGGGTGTGTCAATCCAGCACGAGCCCGGTGACAGGGATCGACGGCTCGGGCAGCGTGCCGTAAACCTGCTTCCAGAATTCCTGCAGCGCCGCGCAATGTTCGTCGTGATCGGCGCGCAGCTGGTCCGCGTTGCAGAAGTCGCAGGACTGGACGAGTTTGCCGTCGAAAACCTGGTCGACTGTCGGGTAGTGGCGCACTCAAGTAGGACCGAACAAGATCACTGTTGGTTTCGTGAAGGTGATCACAGGGCGATCAGCCCGCCGCACCCTCCATCGCGGCGAGAATCGCATCATCAAGCTCGGACATCAGGTGCCCGTACACGTCGATCGTGGTTCGCACCGACGCGTGGCCCAGCCGCTTCTGGATCGCTGGAATCGGCACCCCAGCGGCGATGAGCCACGACACGTGGG
This sequence comes from Candidatus Nanopelagicales bacterium, assembly GCA_041674545.1. Taxonomy (GTDB): domain Bacteria; phylum Actinomycetota; class Actinomycetes; order S36-B12; family UBA10799; genus UBA10799. The sequence continues at coordinate 3,205 of JBAYVO010000210.1, forward strand.
TGTGGCGGAGGTCGTGCGGCCTGGGTCGCTTCGTCATCGTTCCTGGGCATCCGCACGGCTCCCAATCGAACCGGTAGTTGTTTGCTCGCCCCAGCCGCTCACCGCGGTGGTCTTCGCAGCGGGTGAGCTCTGAGATTGCGGGCATCCACTGCGCCGAGTAGTACGTCTGCGACGGGATCCGCCCACCGTCAGCTGTGCTGAACACCAGGTCGTTGCCCGACTTGCCCTCGATCAGCGGCGCGATCGCGGCGGCCGTGTCAGCGTCGAGCGAGATCGTCCGGATCCCCCGCTCCGTCTTCGGCGTGCCAACGTACGGCTGATTGTCAGCATCCTTCTTCCACGCTCTGGTGACGCGCAGGCTCGGCGGCTTCGCCTCGAGGTGGACACAGTCCACAGTTAGCGCGGTTGCCTCGCCCCAGCGCAAGCCCGTTGTAACCAGGGTCAGAGTCAGCGGCCTGAACTCTGGGTCGATCCGTGCGAGCAGGACCGCGAACTCGTCACGGGTCAGGAAACACATCTCTTCATGACTGCCGGTCGTGCGCCGCCCCACGCTGTGCATCGGATTCGTCTCGATCAGTTTGTTGGCCACGGCGTCGTTGAAGATGGTGGCGAGCATCCCGGCCACGTTGCGCACGGTCTTGGCGGAGCGTTGTTCGGTGAAGTCGGTAAGCCAGCTTCCGCACATCTGCGGGGTGATCGCTGCGACGGCCTGGTCGCCGAGGACCGAGCTCACATGGTTCGTGTAGTCGCGCAGGTAGTCGGCGCGGGTGCGTGCGTTCGCGCTGGCTCTGGCGGCGATGGAGCGCTTCGCCCACTCGTCGAGGGTGTACGTCGGGGTATCGGTGATGACGAAGCCTCGGCCCGGCAGGTAGCCCTGGGGCAGGCGCTGGCCCGCTGCGTCAACGTGGCCACGGAATTGGATCGCGTCGTCGTGCTTCGCGAACGTTTCGGAGCGGGCGATTCCGTCCTCACGCCACCGAACCTGCCAATTGCCACCCCGCTTGCGAACCGACGCCATGGGCCCAGATTAGGCGAGATATCCGACCATTTCGGCCGCTAGCGTGGACAGAACGTGGACAGAAACGGTCCCTGACTCTGCGTGAAACAGTGTTTACGCAGGTCAGAGGCCACTTTCTGTAGTGCCCAGGACGGGACTTGAACCCGTACGACCGTTAAGTCACTCGGGTTTAAGCCGAGCGTGTCTGCCGATTCCACCACCTGGGCCTTGCAGCGAGAAAACTACCAACTCGTCGCTACAGGTAAGTCTGACGTGCATGGATCGCGTGCGCGCCAGCAACCCGGTCGAGGAACAGGAAGCCATCCAAGTG
>JBAYVO010000211.1:0-4527 GCA_041674545.1 Candidatus Nanopelagicales bacterium
CAACCCAGATTAGATCCTGGAGCCCCCATGAGCATCCACCCATACCTGTTCTTCAGCGGCAACTGCCGTGAAGCATTCGAGTTCTACCGTGAGGTATTCGACGGCGAACTTGCCATTTCGAGCTTTGGCGAGGTTCCTGAGGATGCACGCATGCCCGGGGTTGCAGACGATCAGGTGATGCACGTTTCCCTCACATTTGGAGACACCGTCCTCATGGGTTCCGACGATCCCACCGGTGACGACGGTCCACGAGGCGGCACCGCGATCGCCTATGTCGCACCCGATGCCGCGGCAGGTGAGCGCGTACTCGCAGCGTTGGCAAACGGCGGTGAACTCACGATGCCGTTCGGCCCAACCTTCTGGTCAGAAGCGGGGTTCGGCATGTGCACGGACAAGTTCGGCGTCGCGTGGATGGTCGACACCACTCCAGCGGTCTAGCAAACGTCCACGTCGCCGGGCGAGTTCGCTAGCTCGAAGCCGTCCCGATCGCTTCTTCGATATGGCGGACTGTGAGTTCGGGATCATCAACTTCAAGAATCAACCGAACGAACTCGTTGTTCTCAAGCGTGATAACAATGGCTTTCTCTGGATTCGCGACGTCCCACATCACCCGTTCCCCGTTTTGCGAGAAGGTCCCGCCAATGTAGTGGCCATACGCATCGGTTCCAATGATTTTGAGACCGGGCCAGCCACTGAGGTTCTTCAGGCCAGGCCACCCGATTGAGAGCGCCGGCTCGGCGGCAGCACCACGGACATCCTCCAGTGGGACAACGAGGCTTCCCTTCATGACGCCGAGCTTCCGAAAACCCTTCCACTTGGCAATGAGTTCAGTATCGGTGATGGTGATGTCTGCCATCGCTACTCCAAGGTCAGGATTCGGTTGCTGCCCTCGTGCAGCGCGCGAGCAATCAGTCCGCAAGGACCAGCATGCCGTGATTGTCCAGCGTGGAGTTTGCCAGGCCCGCGTAGTCAACGCGAGCAGAACTCCAATCCGCACCATCACTCATGATCGAACCGGCGAACACAAAACCGCCGTCTTGGGCCGTGACGACGGTGTAGCCGGTGAAATCATCGACCGGCATCCAATAGCCATCTGCTGGAACTGAATGCGTCAGCTTGCGGCTTCCATTGCTCAGTGCCACGAACAGCGTTCGGTTCGTTCGATTCATCACCATGAAAGTCTGGCTGCTGGACGATTGCGCAACAACAGTCGACGCGTTGCTCACCGGAGTTGCAGATGCGGAGGCGAGGCCGGCGGCCGAGAGTCCTACCGCTGCAGCGATTCCGGCGAGAGCGAGAGCGAACGTGCGGGTGGGGTTGCGACGAGCGAAACGAATAGGCATGACGAATCTCCAAGCGAGTGCGGCTTCTTAGTTGGTGACACTCGGTTGGGGCACCGACACTGCGGTAGTCCGTGGTGACGCTGCTGACATACCCGCCAAGAGTCAGCGCTAAACATCGCCACCGGATCCCGGTCTACCTGCCCGATCTACTAAGCCACGAACTGCGTCCGATGACGATCGTCGGCGACTTCGCGGGATCCAACCACCGAAGCAACGCCTTCATCTTCTTGACGCCGACGGAGACACAACCGGCCGTCGCGCCGCCACCGTTGGCGTGTAGGAAGATCGCGAACCCACGACCCCGCACCGGATTCGGCCGATTGAAATCGATGACCGCGCCGTACCTGTAATCCGGCATAAAGTTGATCATGCGTTCGGAGTGCTTGCGCTTGAAGCCGCCCTCACTACCGAGTCGCATGTTGTTGTAGAACGGCGAGGCGTTGTCGCCTACCCAGTAGTGATCCGGGCCGACCCTGGCAAATGGCATTGATGTCCCTGGGTTCGCCGCCACTCCGAACGACTGCGTGATCGAGTACATACCGGCCGGCGTCGTATTCGAGCCCTGCTGCCGCTTGTGTCCGGGCACCAATCCGTTGGCCCCAATGCGCGCCTTGACGTTCATCACCTGACGCCAGTCACCTGACCTACGTTGGTACGCACGCAGTCGCGCATGTGTCGTACGGTTGCCAGACGTCGATACAACAATCACCTGCTTGCCGGACGTAGCGAAGCGTGCGGCAGACGGAACCTGCAGGACGTGCGTATCGCTCACCCGAGTATCGACTGCCCCTGCTCCCATCGCGCTCGCTTGCGGCGAGCCCACCAGCGACGCACAGCACAACGCGAGCACAACAGCACGGCCTAGGCGCCTTGTGTTCACCCCTAGTGCCCCCACCTCAGTACTTGATCACCAGCATGATCGAACACAAGCCTAGGTGCGCAGCGCCGCCAAGAAGCAACCAGGGCAACCGCTATCGAGGAACCGAGCACGCCTGCATGCCTGAGACTTTGGAACGATTGCGACCAACTGGTCAGCAGTGCTGTCATCTCTGGAGGAGAGACGGCAGCACTCGCTCACGCCTACAAATCCTGCGAATAGCAGAACGTCAACTGAGCGCCGCGCGCGCACAACTGATGCTCTGATCCTCGATGTGTTCACAATCAATCTGGACCCACGTCTACTCGAATGTGCAGGCAAATCCACCGTAGATCTGAAGCTGGGCGGATACGATGCGATCCATTGCGCAACCGCACAGAGCGTTCTATGGGCCGCGCTGGCGGCTACCAACGAACGGCTTTGCCTCGCCGTCTACATTTCTTCGACTTCTTCTTCCATTGCCCGTTCAGAGCCTTGCAGCGTTTCTTCGTCATCTTCTTCGGCTTGGACGCCGGCTTGAGTGCGGCAGGCATCCCAGGGCCAGGAACTGCGGACGAAGGAACGCCCACAAGTGCGGCGCACTCACGAACGGGATAGCCATCGATCCCACAAATCAACCCGCGTTCACTTCGAATCGTCGAGTGTGCGTTGAGGATCTGTGCCGACGTATACGCGGCGGGGACGCTGAGGCACAGCGTCTTCGTCGCACCTGGGACCTCGCCGGCGGGCGCATCCGCTACCACGCCTGGATCGATCACGAGCCCAACTCGCTTGTGATCTGTTTGGGCAGAGACCCCTGCACACATGGCCGAAAAGTCAGGCCCAGCGATCGGATCCACCGTTGGGTTCGCGCCATCGCTGACTGCGAAGCGCCAACCTTCAACATGTCCGTCCGCGGGCACGCGAGACGCTGGGCCAACCGACGAATACACCCACCCGCCGCCTGTCGAGGTCCAATAGGTCCAGTAGCGATAACTCGTGACTCCGAATGCCGGAGACGGTTCCGAGATGACTACCGCCGCCGCACTGACCGACAGCACCAGAAGCGCCGCGACGAACCGTACGAAGCGATTCGCCGCGGCGCGATTGGAAGCATCCATCCTTAGCGTTGCATCGTCGACTTCAGCGTCGAGACCAGATTGATCCCGCCGAAGTTACGGGGGTTCTTGCCCGCTGCCTGTGCCGCAAGGATGTAATACGCCAGCGCCCCAGGATCAGCTGCGTTCGGACCGGCTTGGCTCGGCGAAACCAAGTACGTGCCCGAGTTCTGCTTCAACGTGCGTAGCCCAGCGTTGACGGCACTGCGGCCGTATCCAGCCGCAGCCAGCGCGGTCACTGCGTTGGCAGTCGAGCCCACGTCTGGGCCTGAACCGTAGGCGCTCGGAATCGATCCAGCGTTCGCTTTGATGGTCTTCGACAGGTAGCCCAGCAACGCACCCCTAGTCGAGGTTGTCAACAACGCGCTCGGCACATCGCCGCGCGAGCCGGTCGACTTCGTACAGTCCAAGATTGGTGAACCCTTGCGAATCTTCGGCGCAGAACCAGTGACCGTCGCGCGCTTCCCCGTCCCCTTGACCAGGGGCAACAGACCAAGGCTGACCTGCGCGGAAGCAAGGTTGTTCACGTCCGGTGGCGGCACCTTCTGGAAGCGCAACCCACCTCGCACATCAGCGGACGCCGAGCATCGCTTTTGAACAGACCGCAGATACTGCGCGGCCGATTTTCCGCCCTTGCGCCGAACCTTGCTCGGGTCCTTCCCGGCAGCCGCGAGCGCCAGAACCACAAGTCCGGTTGAATTCGCGTCCGACGTTGCGCCAGGTGCGGAGTAGTACGCCCAACCGCCGTCAGAGTTCTGCCGAGCCCGCAGCCAGGAGATCGCGCGATTCATCTTCTTGGTCTTCCCAGCGACTGCGAACGCCGCCGCGCCCATCGACGTCGAGTTGCTGTCAGACCCGCTGTAGGTGTCGGGGTTAGGCGGGGCGCACGGAACACTCAAGTCTGATCGATACGCCGACCACGACCCGTTCGAGCACTGCTGCTTGGTCAACCACGTGAGCGCGTCGCTATTGATTCCGGCCTTTGCCGATTTGAGTCCGAGGATTGCGAACCCTTGCCGAAACGCAGCGTTGTACACCGGATCTTGCGCGCCATACAGGCCGAGCACTGTTGGTCCACCAGAGCGTGTACTGGCGGTTGATGAGTCGCTGTCTGCCTGCGCTGAACTAGCGAAAGCCAGCGGCGCACACAAAACCGCGCCGCTGAGGGCTACGCCAACGACCTGCTTCGAATGGCGAGACGTGCGAGAAG
>JBAYVO010000212.1:0-4525 GCA_041674545.1 Candidatus Nanopelagicales bacterium
AGCGTGCAAATGCTGCAACTGGTTCACGGCCGTTCGGATGTGATGTTGCGCAGTGCCAACACGATGAGCGCGCTTGAGGCGATGGCCACGTGGGGCTACGTCGGGCGAGAAGACGCGGCAACGTTGTCGGCCGCGTACCGATTCCTGCGGACGATGGAACACCGGTTGCAGCTGTACCGGATGCAGCGCACCCACGTTGTGCCGACGGATGACGAGGCACTGCGGCGGCTCGGGCGTTCGATGGGATTCCGCACCGATGCAAAAAACGAACTGATTGAGCAGTGGCAGAAGCATCGGGTAGCAGTGCGACGGCTCCACGAAAAGCTGTTCTACCGTCCGCTGCTTAACGCTGTTGCTCGGCTCGATTCTGGGGACGCGCGCCTCAGCGTTGAGGCGGCCACGCAACGGCTCACAGCGCTTGGCTACGTCGACCCCCAAGGTGCGCTTCGGCACATCGAGGCACTGTCGTCCGGGATCAGTCGGCGGGCAGCGATTCAGCGCACGCTCTTGCCAGTCTTGCTCGGGTGGTTCGCTGACGCACCGAACCCTGATGCTGGCTTGCTCGGATTCCGGCGCGTGTCCGAAGAGCTCGGGGGAACGCCTTGGTATCTGCGACTGTTGCGTGACGAGTCGGAGACTGCCGAACGGCTTGCGCACCTGTTGTCGGCGTCGAAGTTCGCGACCGACCTCTTACTCAAGGCTCCCGAAGCGGTGTCATTGCTCAGTGATGTGCGGGACCTTACTCCAAAGAACCGTGCTGAACTCCTGCGCGAGATGAGCGCAACGGCCAAGCGCTACGACGAGCCTGATCGGGCCGCGCAAGCAATCCGTGCGGTCCGCAGCCGGGAACTATTCAGGGTGGCAGCGGCCGACATCAACGGCTTGCTCGAAGTACCTGCAGTGATGGTGGCTCTCGGCGACATCGCCGGGGCAACCATCAGTGCGGCCTTGGCGGTCGCCATTGAGTCTGTCGAAACGAACATCGGTGGACCGTTGCCGACCCGTTTCGCAGTGATCGCGCTCGGTCGTCTTGGCGGCTATGAGATCGGCTACTCGTCTGACGCGGATGCTCTCTTCGTGCACGATCCATTGCCTGGTGCGGATGAACGGGCTGCAACGAAGGCAGCGATTGCGGTTGCCAACGAACTACGGCGCCTGTTGACGCTGCCGTGCGCAGACCCGCCGCTGGAACTCGATGCGGACTTACGGCCTGAGGGGCGCTCAGGCGCGCTCGTACGAACCATTGCTTCCTACGCCGCCTACTACTCGCGTTGGTCGTCTCCGTGGGAGGCCCAAGCCATGCTGCGCGCTCGGCCGTTGGCAGGTGACGAAGCACTCGGTAGCGAGTTCATTGGGCTCATCGACCCGCTACGTTGGCCCGCTGCAGGCATCAGCGAAGCGGACGTCCTTGAGGTGCGCCGTCTCAAGGCGAGGATGGAGTCCGAACGACTACCCAAGGGCGCCGATCCGACGCTGCACGTGAAGCTCGGTCGCGGTGGTCTCTCCGACGTCGAGTGGGTTGTGCAACTGCTGCAAATGCGCCACGCGGGTCAGCCTGGGTTTGAGGCACTTCGGGTCACCGGGACACTTACCGCTTTGCACGCCAGCGTGGACCTTGGGCTCATCGATGCTGAGGACCGTGACGTTTTGGTCGAGGCGTGGTGTCTGGCGACTCGGATGCGCAACGCTGTGTATCTAGCCACTGGTCGACCGAGCGATCAAGTTCCGACAGACTTCATGGTCTTGTCCAGCGTCGCCTTCCTCTTTGGCTACCCGCCTGACGAACGCGCGCAACTCACACAGGATTACCTCCGAATTACCCGGTTGGCGCGTAGCGTCGTGGAACGGGTCTTCTACGAGTGGGACGAATAGCCCCCCTCGTTTGCGGGTGCAGCGTCGTCCTGCCAAGGTATGCCTCATGGCTCCTTCAACAGACTCTGCAGGCACCGCTGGATCGGCGAAGAATCCCGATGAACAGTTGATCGCGCGCTTTTACGATGCGTTCTCGAAGCGAGATGCCGAGGCGATGGTGGCGTGCTACCACCGCGACATCGTGTTCACCGATCCCGGCTTTGGCACCCTTCGCGGTGAATCGGCGGGGGACATGTGGCGGATGCTGTGCCGAGCGGGCAAGGACCTCAGGGTCGAGGCCAGCGATATCGACGCCGCGCATGGTCGTGGTCACGCGCATTGGGTCGCCGACTACACGTTCGCGACTGGGCGCAAGGTGCACAACGTTGTGGACGCCACCTTTGACTTTGCTGAAGGCCTCATCGTTCGCCACACCGACGTGTTCGACTTTGATGCCTGGGCCTCCCAAGCGTTCGGTCTGCCAGGCAAAGTTGTCGGCTACGTGCCGGTGGTTCCTGAACTCTCGATGCAACGCCTCGCCCGCTTGCAGTTGAAGCGATTCCAGTCTTCGCATCGCGGGTAGCAGTTAGGTACTCGGCGATCCCCGCCAAGTAGCCTCACTACGTGTTCAACAATCTGGACCGCGGGCTCTACTGGGTCGAGCAGGCATACGTCGAGACGCCCTGGGCCCGTGCCGGATTGGTGGTTGCCGCACTGGTGGCGCTCGTCCTCGCCACTCCGGTGGCGAAGCTTCTGCGGAGCAATCCGATTATCGTCGGCCTCCTTCTCGCCGCATTCGGCGCAGTTCTGGTCTTCACCCTGACGCCGCGAGTTCGAACCTTTGGTGAGGCAGGGTCCTGTTACCTGCAATTTGGTCAACCCACTAGGGCAGACCTCTTGCAGCCGACCGATGTGAGCATGAATCTGTTGTTGTTGTTCCCGGTCGGGGTGCTGTTGACGTGGCTTCGGCCGGTGATCGCGGTGTGTTGTGCGTTCCTCATTGCTCTGGTGATGCCGGTCGCAATCGAGTATGCCCAGTATTCGATGGAATCTTTAGGACGCACGTGTTCTTTCTATGACATACAGACCAACGTGATCGGCCTACTTGCGGGTGTTGCAGTCGGGTTGGTGATTCGGTTGATCTGGGTCATATTCGCCGCGATTGGAAGGTTGGTCAGACGTTGATCGATATTGACCGAGACCACTTTGAACTCCTCGTGGAACATGCGCTGAGGCTGATACCTGATGCACTCGCTTCCAAAATCTCCAATGTCGCCATGCTCATTGAAGACGAGTCGCCCACCGGTGGGCCGACTTTGCTCGGGCTCTACCAGGGTATTCCGCTCACCGAGCGGGGAGCGACGTCTTACGGCGGGGTGATGCCGGACTCCATCACGATCTACCGACTCCCGATTCTGGCGATTTGCAACAGCTATGAAGAAGTTATCGAGCAGGTTCGCATCACGGTCACACATGAGGTTGGGCACTACTTCGGGATTGACGAGGAGCGCTTACACGAACTTGGTTACGGCTAAAGCCTGGTGCCGATGGGTCGTGAACCAGGATGCGTCTGACAAAGTGTTGCGGTGGCGCCACGCAACCTGCTCAATCTTGAGACTGTCTCCAAGGCCTATGGCCATGACCCCGTGCTTGACGCGGTTTCGCTCGGAGTTCAGGTGGGTGACCGAATTGGCGTAGTGGGACGCAACGGCGGCGGTAAGTCCACGCTGTTGCACGTGATGGCGGGGAGCATTGAGCCTGACTCTGGCCGGGTGACTCGAACCGGCGGGACACGGGTTGGGGTGTTAACCCAAGCCGCAGATCTACACCCAGACCAGACCATCCGCAACTTCATTGCCGGTGACCGCGACGCGTACGAGTGGTTATCCCAGGCAAGGGCACGGGACTGTTTCACCGCATTGCTCGGCGGGTTCGATGATGAACGCCTCGATCGCACGCTTGGTCAGCTCTCCGGTGGTGAACGACGACGCGTCGAACTGGCAGCGCTTGTGCTTGATGACATCGATTTGATGATCCTCGATGAGCCGACGAACCACCTCGACATTGAGGCTGTGGCCTGGCTTGCCGGCTACTTACGATCCCAGCGTTCTCTGGCCTTAGTAGTGGTCACCCACGACCGGTGGTTTCTTGATGAAGTCAGTGACCGCACCTGGGAGGTCGTCAATGGCAATGTCGAGGAGTATGACGGTGGTTACTCGGCGTTCGTGCTAGCCAAGGCGGAACGCGCCCGCCAAGCGTCCGCTGAGCAGGCGCGACGCAACAACTTGATTCGCAAGGAACTTGCATGGCTGCGCCGCGGGGCACCTGCCCGCACAACGAAGCCGAAGTTCCGGGTCGATGCTGCGAATGAACTCATCGCCGCGGAGCCGCCGCCGCGCGATTCGGTGGAGTTGTTGGCCTTCGCTGGTTCGCGGTTGGGCAACGTTGTCTTTGAGCTAGACGACATCAATCTGCGATTCGGTACGCGTGACATCTTCCGGCAGCTTTCTTGGAACGTGGGCCCAGGTGACCGGATCGCACTTGTTGGCGTCAATGGTGCGGGCAAGACGACGTTGCTCAAGGTCGTGCTCAAGCAACTCGAACCCGACAGCGGTGACGTCGTGATCGGCAAGACGGTTAAGCCCGCGTACTTGTCGCAGCACTTGGCTGAACT
>JBAYVO010000213.1:0-4522 GCA_041674545.1 Candidatus Nanopelagicales bacterium
GGCAATAAGGCACGGCGGTGTATTCGAGGTTCGCGCAGAATCTGAGGAATCAGGTACGTGGTCGACCGCGGTGCGTTGGCAGGTGCCGCTTGGGCGCAGGTTGGAATAGAACTAGGTCGAGTTGAGCGGATCCGGTACCGCGGCTACTGCTGGTTAGCGCGAGTCACGAGGACCGCTGCCTGGGTACGCCTTTGCAGACCGAGCTTGCTCAAGATGCTTGATACATAGTTCTTCACGGTCTTCTCGGCCAAGAACAGTTCAGCACCGATCTGTCGGTTCGTCATTCCTTCACCGATCAGATCCAGGATTTTTCGTTCCTGCTCGGTGAGGTCTGATAGTGGCTCGGACTTGTTTGCTTCTTTACGAATCCGCTCCATGACTCGGGCCGTAGCGGAGGGGTCTAGAAGTGATCCGCCTGCCGCGACAGTGCGGACCGCACCGATCAAATCGGTGCCCCGAATCTGTTTGAGTACATATCCGCTGGCACCGGCCACAATGGCATCGAGAAGGGCCTCGTCGTCCTCAAAGGAGGTCAGCATGAGGCATTTGAGGTCAGGAAAGTCTGAGCGCAGATCGCGGCACACCGCGACGCCATTGCCGTCGGGCAGTTGGACGTCGAGCACGGCAACGTGGGGATTCAACGCAGGAACCCGAGCCATGGCTTGCGCGGCGGTGCCGGCCTCTCCGACGACTTCGATGTCCCCGGCAGATTCGAGGAGGTCGGCGACACCACGGCGCACGACCTCGTGGTCATCGAGGAGGAAGACACGGATCTTTGGTTGATCAGTCATGTCGCCAGGCTACTCGCACAGCGGGGGCGGCACGCGCAATTGCCATCAGGCGCATCGGTTGCGGTGATGACGTCAGCAATACATACCTGCCGCGCAGTGGGATCGTTGTCACCCATGGAGCGTTATGTGCTGCGAGTGTTGCGTCGGCTGCCGACGCGCTACTTCCGCATCGTGCTCAGGTTCTGGGCTGTGTGTACCGGGCACCGTGTTGGAACGCTCGCAGCGAATGCCGCGTTCTGGACCGTCTTTTCGCTGCCATGGCTGATTTTGGCGATTGCGTCAACCCTTGGCGTCGTAAGTCGCCTATCGACCCCGGCCGCTGCGAGTGCCGTTCGGCAGAACGTTGAGCTGGTCATCACCGAATTGGTCGGCTCAGAGGTCGCCAGCCAGTACGCGACACCGGCGTTTGATCAGGTCTTCGATCAGGGGCTTCGTGGTCTCGGCATCGTGGGCTACGTGGTGGCGCTCTATTCCGGAAGCCGCGCGGTTCGAAGTTGCATGAGCGGTATCGCGCTCGTCAGCGGCGCTGGAGATGAAAAGCGAGAGATTCGAGCCCGCCTCCTTGCGATTGCGCTGTACCTCGTTGGAGTGGTGTTGTTCGTCGTCGCGTTGACGTTGACCACTGTGGGCACGGATCAGGTGGCGGTGTGGACCCATCTGCCGGAATTCGTCTTTGCCGGTATCGACGGTGTGCTCCTTGCCATCGCGGCCACCACTTTCCTTTGGACGATCTTCCACTTCGCTGTTCATCCCCGGTTGCCATGGCGACGCGACGTCCCGGCAGCCGTGAGCGCGCTCGTGATCACAGTCTTGTGCGTCTACTTTGTCGCCTGGTATGCGGAGTCGATAGCGAGTTCGAGTTCGTTCGGGGCGTTGGTGATCGCGCCCTTCATCGCCATGTTGACGGCATACGTGGCGTTCCTGGCAGTTCTGTACATCGCGGTGTTGAGCGCAATCGTGAATGGCAGAGACGTCATGAACTTCGACTATGGCCCTCGGCCGATCTATCACCGCTTGCAGTCAGTCGACCTTGCCGACCGGAGGCGGTCGAGCGTGCCGTAACGATTCGATGCCCGAATTGGGACTTTGGTCCTGATCACTGCAGGACCAATGCGTCCTTTTGGGGGTCCTACGCGATTAACTGATCGAACTTTTGGTGGAACGATTCCGCACATGGACGTGCTTGATCTGTCGCGGCTTCAGTTCGGTGTCACCACCGTTTACCACTTCTTGTTCGTGCCGATCACGATCGGTTTGAGCTTCCTCGTAGCTGGAATGCAGACGGCGTGGGTGCGAACCAACAATGAGAAGTGGCTTCGAGCAACTAAGTTCTTCGGCAAGATCTTTCTTATCAACTTCGCGATGGGCGTCGTCACCGGCATCGTGCAGGAGTTCCAGTTCGGGATGAACTGGTCAGACTTCAGCCGGTTCGTGGGAGACATATTTGGCGCACCGCTCGCGGTCGAGGGGCTGCTCGCCTTCTTCATGGAATCGGTCTTCCTCGGCCTGTGGATTTTCGGTTGGGATCGGCTCCCGAAGAAGCTGCACTTAGCGACGATCTGGATGGCCGCGATCGGCACGATGCTCTCGGCCTACTTCATCCTTGCCGCGAACTCGTTTATGCAGCATCCGACGTCTTATACGTACAACGCGCAAACAAACCGGGTTGAGCTGAACAACTTCTTCGAGATGCTGTTCCAAGACACCGCGAAGATTACGTTCTGGCACACGATTAGCGCCGCCTTCATTACAGCGGGCGCAGTTGTTGCAGGTATCTCGGCTTGGTTGCTCGTTCGCGGCAAGAGCCCGGATGTTGCCCGGTCAACTTTGAAGCTTGGATCAATCACGATCCTCGTCGCGGCCGCGTCGTTGGCTTGGAGCGGTGACTCCCAAGCGCGGATCATGGTTGAGCAACAGCCGATGAAAATGGCTGCGGCCGAAGCGCTCTACGAGACGTCGGCACCCGCGCCGTTCAGCATCTTCACCATTGGCACCCTCGATGGCTCGGAGCCGATCTTCTCGCTCGACATTCCTCATGGCCTTTCGCTGCTCGCAACCCACACGCTCGACGGTGAAGTGCAGGGAATCAACAACCTCCAGGCGCAGTACGAGGAGCAGTTCGGACCCGGCAATTACAAGCCGAACATTCCGATCGCGTACTGGGGCTTCCGGTTCATGATCGGCTTCGGGATGTTAGCTGCGGTCTGGGCGGTGTACGCGCTGTGGGCAACTCGCAAACAGCGGACACCGAAGAGCAAGTGGTTCGCCCGCATCGCCCTGACCGTTCCGTTTCTGCCGCTGATCGCGAACAGCTTCGGTTGGATCTTCACCGAGATGGGCCGCCAGCCGTGGGTGGTATTCGGGCTGATGCAGACCGAGAACGCCGTTTCACCGACCAGTACCGCCGGTCTCGTCGGGACATCGTTGGCAATCTTCACGCTGCTCTACGGAATCCTCGCGGTGGTTGAGTTCGACTTGATTCGGCGCGCGGTGATCCTCGGTCCGCCTGAAGAGGTCGCGGATCCATTCCTCGTCGATGAAGAGACTGGCGAACGGCCGCTCTCCATCACCTACTGAGTCGCCCAACCACCAGCCCACCCATCGACTAGCCCGCAACAACAAACTGGCAACAACTGGGAAGAAAGGTCACCACAATGGATCTGGCAACGGTCTGGTTCATCCTGATCGCCGTTCTGTGGTCTGGCTACTTCGTGCTCGAAGGGTTCGACTTCGGCGTTGGCATGTTGATGCCGGTAGTAGCGAAGAACGAAGGCGAACGTCGCGCGGTGCTCACGACGTTGGGTCCACTGTGGGACGGCAATGAGGTGTGGCTGCTCGTAGCCGGTGGAGCAACTTTTGCTGCGTTTCCCGAGTGGTACGCAACGATGTTCAGTGGGTTTTATCTGCCGCTATTGTTGATTCTGCTGGCGCTCATCGTGCGCGGGGTGGCATTCGAATATCGATCAAAGTTGTCGAATCTGAAGGTGCGGCGTCGTTATGACGTGATGATCTGGATCGGTTCGTTTGTGCCCGCGCTGTTGTGGGGTGTTGCATTCGCGAACATCGTGCGGGGCATTCCCCTCAAGGCTGCGCCCTACGGAAACATCCTCTATGACGGCGGGTTCTTCAACCTGCTGAATCCGTACGCGCTCGTTGGTGGACTCACGACGTTGTTCTTGTTCCTGACTCACGGTGCGGTGTTCCTCACGCTCAAGACTTCAGGCACGATTCACGATCGGGCAAAGAAGATCGCGACGCCGCTGGGCCTCATCGCGGCGGTCCTCGCGGTGGTGTTCCTCGTGTGGACCCAGGTCGCCTACAGCGACAAGGCTGCGACTTGGATCATGGTCGTAGCGGGTGCGCTGCTGTGGGTGGGTGCAATCATCGCTCACAAGGTTGGGCGCGACGGGTGGGCGTTCATCCTCAGTGCCGCAACGTTGGTCGGTGCGGTTGCGTTCCTCTTCTGGGTGCTGTTCCCGAACGTGTTCCCGGCCTCTAATGATCCGTCTCTGTCACTGACTATCTACAACGCCTCGAGCACCGAGTACACGTTGCAGGTGATGACGATCGTCGCGCTAATCTTCACCCCAGTGGTGCTGATCTACCAAGCGTGGACATATTGGATTTTCCGCAAACGGATCAGCGCAGATGTGATACCAAGTCCTGACGAAGGATCGCTGGACTATCCCGAGGAGAGGCCATCCGTTCAAGTGGGATGAGACCGTTTGACC
>JBAYVO010000214.1:0-4522 GCA_041674545.1 Candidatus Nanopelagicales bacterium
CGGAGGTCCTTCACGACGATATGGGACGCCCGCGGCGGTTGCCGGGTGACGCGTGAGATCTACCAAGATTTGGACCAAGTGGTTCACCCTTGCGACTCAAGTCCGCAGATCCGCTGCGCCGATCCAGTGACCCGCTTGCACATATCGATATTCGATAGTAACGTTTATCGTTGTTATCGAAAAACGATATGGAGCGGTCAATGGAAGCTGAAGTAGATGGTGTGTGGAGTCGGCTGCTCGCCCAGCCATTCGCCGTGTTGATGGCGGTGATCGGCGTCGGATTTGCCCTCACCGCGATTGTCTTGCCGCTTCACCAACTCACCGAAGCAACGGCAAGTGCCACCGTCCAAGTTGCCGCTCAAGATGCGACTGACAACCTCGCCCGGCTACCTGGGATACCCGGCGCAGCAGTGCTCGAACCGACGGACTCCGATGGCCTCACCGTCACCCTGACCGCAACGGCCGGTGCGGACGGTCAACCGGTGCCCGCGACGCTGCGCCTGCTGTCCGAGGCAGGAACCGCGCTCTGGGCAGCGAGTCTGGCTGTCATCTTCGGACTGCTGACGGGGATCATCATGCGAATCGGCAGCGCGGATCCCTTCGCGGCAGAAAATGCCCGACGATTGGTCGGGATAGCCGCGGCGATCGTGGTCGGCAGCGTCGGCGCCGACACGCTCAACTGGCTCAATGCCACCGTCATCTACGACTTCGTCGCCGCAAAGCCGCCGATCGTGGTCACGCCGTACTACTCGTTGCTCCCACTCCTGTTGGCAGCTCTCGTGCTCGTACTTGCGTCAGCGTTTCGACGCGGCCAACGCATCCAGGCCGACGTCGAAGGGTTGGTGTGAGCGATGAGCGACGTCTATTGCCACCTCGACAAACTGCTCGCCGACCGCGGCATGACGCTGGCCGAGCTTGCCCGCCGCGTCGACGTGAGTCACGTGAACCTTTCGGTCCTCAAGAACGACCGCGCCAAGGCGATCCGGTTCTCAACACTGATCGCCATCTGCGACGTCCTCGACTGCCAACCCGGAGACCTCTTCACCGTCGAATAGCCCACCCCGCTGGACCCCGACCGGGGTCTCGGCCACTCGAAAGGAACACCGTAATGAGCACACCGACAACCAACCCCAGCGTTTACCCACCGCCAGCCAGCCCACAGGTCGCAGCTCCCCAACCGACTCGTCGACCGGCACCAACCGTGGGACTTGTGCCGCCACCGACCGCTGCGTTCCAAGGTGCCTCGTGGTTCGCGTTCGCCGTCGGTGCGATCGCATTCCTCTACGCCGTTTGGTACGCCCCGGTTGAATCGTCAGACCGCTACTTCCTCTACACCGGCTTCTTGTTCTCTGTGTTTGGCTGCGTGAGTGTGAGCAAGGCCGTCCGCGACAAGCAAGAAGGCATCCCTGTCAGTGGACTGTTCTACGGCCTGTCCTTTGTCGCCGCGATCGCGCCGTTGGTGATCACCTCGTACTTCCTCGCCTACGACTCAACGATGGACGACTACAGCCACCGCGGCCTACTCGGTATCGCCTATGCGCTGTCCGCATTCGCTGTCCTCGCGATCAGCAAGAACGAACGCGATAAGGCCGCGGCCAAGGCTAGAACTTCGTCCTGACCGTCTTGGCGCCGGTGAGGGTGGCGTTCTTGAGCGTGGCTCCCGTGAGGTTCGCGTACGACAGGTTTGCTCGCGTCAGGTTCGCCCGGGTCATGTTGGACTTCTGGGCCTTTGCCCCAACCAAGCTCGCCTTGACCAGCGTCGCGCCCTTGAGCTTCGCTGACTTGAGGATCACGCCCTTGAGGTTCGCCCGATTCAGGTTTGCGCCGTTGAGGTTCGCCTTCGACAGATTGGCGCCTCGGTGAACGGTGATCACATCGCCACGACCAGTCGAGTCCGGATCACACGCCCCGGAGCCCTGTAGCTTCGCCCGATTCAACGCCGCGCCACTGAAGTTTGCGCCCGTGAAGGTTGCACACCCGAGCCGAGCCGACGTCAAGGTTGAGTCCGTGAACTTCGTCGCTGAACCTGTCCCGATCGCCTCCTTGAGATTCGCGCCGGTCAGGTTCGCGTCTGTGAAATTGGCGCCAGTCAGAGTCGCGCCGGACAGGTTCGCGCTGGTCAGGTTTGCACCCGAGAAGTCGACCCCGCTGAGGTCTTGACCATTGAGGTTGGCACCAGACAGGTCTGCTCCAGCGCACGAACCTGTGGGGCAGTACACATGGATCCCGGTTGCGGCTCCGACCACCGTGACGACGACTGAGCCGTCACCACCGTTGGCTGGACCGCTGCCGTTTGCCCGTGCACCACCGTTGCTCGCGGCCGCGAATGTCGTCCCGTCGAGACCCTTCGATCCGCCGGCGCCGCCGCCGCCGCTGTTGCCGCCGCCGCCTCCGCCACCCCAGCCTGCGCCGCCTCCGCCACGACCGGCAGTGCTCGTCGCACCGCCTGCTCCGCCGCCGCTTCCACCGGAGGAGCCCTTGTCGGGATCGGCGACGCCGCCCGCTCCGCTACCGCTACCGCCACCGGCACCGCCGTTGCCTTGGGCACCTGCTGGTGCCTCGCCGACCCCGGTTGCCCCGTCGCCTCCGTCGCCACCAATTGCTGGGTCAGCGTTGCCGCCGTCGCCACCCATTCCGGAGGGGGTGCCATCTGCCCCGCGTCCGCCGCCTTGCCCGCCGCCGCCGTCACCGCCGGCCTCATCGCCAAGCGCGCATGCGTCGCCGCCGTCCACACCGAACCCGGCACCACCGCCACCACCAGCAACGAACTCGAACTCATCGCCGAGTTTGACATAGGACGATCCACCCCCGCCCCCACTCAAGTTGGAGCCGCCGAACTCCCCGCCGAGTCCGCCACCGCCGACAGCGATCGTGTACGTCGATCCCGCGACTGCAGGCAGCGCGGCCGACGTCACCGCGCAGCCCGATCCGCCGTAGTAGTCGTCGCCCGGTACCCAAGCGCCGCCACCCGCGCCGACGAGTTCGAATTTGATTGTCGAGGCACCTGCCGGAACCGTGTACGTCGCAAGGAATCCGACCGTCTCAAAGGTCGTCGTCGTGCTTGTTGCGGGCGCGGCCTGCGCGGGTGCTGCGAGCCCCAACCCGAATGGGACTGCCACTGCGATCGAGACAAATCCAGCCGACATCTTGTTCCGCGCCATGGCCGAGCCCTTCATTGACGAATGAGTTGCGACTGAGGCTACGGATTGCGCCGCACTCTGTCGCATCGACCACCTATCCGCTCACCCTTTGGCGATTTTTGTTGTCATCCAGTGATTGCTGCCTGATTCGCCCATCTGTTGTAAGCGCAATCGTTCCCGCACGCGGTGGACTTTTGTCGCGGCGTTCGAGCGGGCAGGTTGGGAGTGCATCGAATTGCTCAACGCAGGTGAAAGGTGATCCAGGATGGACTACAACGAGCTGCAACTTAAGGCAGCCACAGATGTCGAGTTTAGGCAGCAATTGATTGATGACCCGAAGGCGATTCTGGAAGCACAGGGCGCACAGTTGCCCGAGGGCGTAGGCGTCAGGGTCGTGGAGTCGACGCCAGACGAGATCGTGCTAGCGATTCCGGCGATGCTCCCCGATGGTGTGTCTCTTGACGAAGACGCGTTGGCAGACACAACGGGTGGAATCGTCTCCACCCCGGCCTGCTTGGTCGGCGTCGCGATCGCGGTAGGCGCAGTCATTTCCGTGCCTGCTACTGCGTACTCCGGCTACATCGTCGGCAAGGAAATCAAGCATCACTTCGGATAACGCGCAAGCCGAAGGCACTTAGCAAGAAACCTCAACCGAAGGAAGCACAGTGGACTACAACGAACTGCAATTGAAGGCGGCAACCGACGCGGAGTTTCGCGCGTCCCTGATCGCCGAACCCGCGAAGGCCCTCGCCGAAATGGGGATGGAAGTTCCCGCGGACGTGAGTGTGCGCCTCGTGGAGTCGACGCCGGAAGAGATCGTCTTGACGATCCCGCCGATGTTGCCCGACAACGCCGAACTCGATGAAGACGCGCTTGCCAGTGTCTCGGGCGGATCGACGCCAACGTGCTGGTACGCGTTGATCTACGCCGGCATGGTCGGCCTTGGCGCAGGCAGCTTTGTGGGTGGATACACCGCTGGCAAGGCACTCAAGTAGCGAGCAGGTTCACCCGATAGCGCGTGCGCAATCGTTCCCGCAGGCGCCGCGGTTTACTCGGGCACGCCCGGCAGGCAAGCATCTACGACAAGTGCCTGCGCGATTCCGCGGCTCCCCGTGCCCACCAACCGCGATGACCAATCCACCAACACAAACGACATAGGCCAAAACAACGAAGTAGGAGAACACAATGGATTTCAACGAACTACAACTGAAGGCAGCAACTGACGCAGACTTCCGCGCCCGACTGCTCGCCGATCCGGCTGCCACTTTGGCTGCTGAAGGCGTCGAGGTACCCGAGGGTGTCGGCGTCCGCATTGTGGAATCAACCGCAGAAGAGATCCTCCTGTCGATCCCGCCCGTCCTGCCCGAAGGCACCGAAATCGA
>JBAYVO010000215.1:0-4506 GCA_041674545.1 Candidatus Nanopelagicales bacterium
CTTCGGTGCTGGCGATCGACTGGGCAAGGGCCCCTTCGCCGAGATGGATGAAGACACCGCGCGCTACCTCCTGCAGGAGAGCGAGAAGCTGGCCGTAGGCCCACTCGCCGAGTCATTCGCCGCGATTGACCGCAACCCGCCGGTGTACGACCCCAAGGAATGCACCGTCACGATGCCGGACGAGTTCAAGAAGTCCTTCCAGGCACTGTGGGATGCCGGTTACTGGAACGCTCCACTTCCCGACAACTTGGGTGGATCAGGTGCGCCACCTAGCCTCAACTGGGCGATGGCCGAGATGTTCCTCGGTGCCAACCCCGCCGTCTACATGACGCTGGCTGGCCCCGGATTCGCCGCGATCCTCGATCACCTCGGCACCGAAGAGCAAAAGCACTGGGCCGAGATCATGCTTGAGCGCGCGTGGGGCGCGACGATGGTTCTCACCGAGCCCGATGCTGGCTCCGACGTCGGCGCCGGTCGCACGAAGGCGATCCAGCAGGCCGATGGCACCTGGCACATTGAAGGCACCAAGCGCTTCATCACCGGTGGCGAGAACGACATCAACGAGAACATCATTCACCTCACGCTTGCTCGCCCCGAAGGTGCTGGACCAGGCACCAAGGGTCTGAGCCTGTTCGTCGTGCCGAAGTTCCACTTCGACACCAAGACCGGCGAGCTTGGCGAGCGCAACGGCGTCTACACCACCAACATCGAAAAGAAGATGGGCATCAAGGCCTCGACGACGTGCGAGCTCACCTTCGGTGAGAAGGAGCCAGCAGTTGGCTACCTCGTTGGCGACGTCCACGACGGCATCGCGCAGATGTTCAAGGTCATCGAGTACGCCCGCATGCTCGTCGGCACGAAGGCGATCGCGACGCTGTCGACCGGCTACCTCAATGCGCTGGACTACGCCAAGGAGCGCGTCCAGGGTGCGGACTTGCTGCAGATGCTCGACAAGACCGCGCCACGCGTGACGATCACCCACCACCCGGATGTTCGCCGCAGCCTCATGGTGCAAAAGGCGTACGCCGAGGGCCTGCGGGCACTCGTTGCGTACACCGCGATGCACCAGGACCGCGTTGCGATGCACCACTCGGAGCATGGCGATGGAGACATCGACGATCGTATGAACGATCTGCTGCTGCCGATCGTCAAGGGCGTCGGTTCTGAGCGCGCCTGGGTGCTGCTTGGCACCGAGTCACTGCAGACGTTCGGTGGATCCGGCTTCCTGCAGGATTACCCGCTCGAGCAATACGTCCGCGACGCCAAGATCGACACGTTGTACGAAGGCACGACGGCGATCCAGGGCATGGACTTCTTCTTCCGCAAGATGGTGCGCGACCAGTTCCAGGCCGTGACACAGCTTGCGAGCGAGATCACCGAGACGATCAAGAACACCTCCGAAGGCGATCCGATGGCAGCTGAGCGCGTGCTGCTCAACACCGCACTCGAAGACGTCCAGGGCATGATCGGCACGCTCGGCGGCTGGTTGATGAAGAGCCAGGAAGATCCTCGCGAGCTATACCGCGTTGGTCTCAACACCAGCCGTTTGCTGCTGTCATGTGGTGACCTCGTCATTTCATGGCTGCTACTCAAGCAGGCGGACGTGGCGATCGCCGCACTGGCCGCTGGCCCAAGCGCGCGGGACAAGACGTTCTACGAAGCCAAGCTGGTCACCGCCCGCTGGTTCGCGCAGAACCGCCTCCCGTTGCTCACCGCCGAGCGCGCAGTCGCCGAGGCAACCAGCCTCGAGGTCATGGAGATCGACGAGGCACTCTTCTAACCTCACCACCCGCACCACCTGTACCACCTGCACAACCAGCACCACCCGCCGAAGGGGCCCGCTCACCCACCAGTGACCGGGCCCCTTCGCCGTCTCCGCGCAGGATTGGGCCACATCCGCAACCTCATAGCGTCACAAATGTGGCCCAATCCTGCGCGGGACCCGGGATGCGTGGCCGCAGATGGGCCGCGGGCGGGGGGACGTATGGTGGGGGGATGCGCAGAGTGGGGGGAATCGCCGCGGTTGTGGTGGGCCTCGTTGTTGGGGTTTTGGCGCTTGGGATTGGGGCAGCGTCGGCGCATGATGCGCTGCTCAGTACGACGCCGAAAGATGGCGCCACGCTAGAAATCGTGCCGCCCGCCGTTGTGTTGAAGTTCGAGGCGGCGCCGCTGAAGGACACGACGAAGATCGTCGCAACCGACAGTGCAGGCAAGCAATTCCCGCTCACCAATGTCGTCGTGACTGGAACCACCGCGACTGCGCCCTGGCCCGCCGCTGCCAACACAGCCGGCACCTACCAAGTTGCCTGGCGCAACGTCGGCAGTGACGGGCACCCGCTAAATGGCTCGTTTAGCTTCAGCTTCACCACCAGCGGTTCCGGCCCAACCGCTAGGGCCAACCCGACGGCGAGTCCAGGTGCCAACATCGGTGTTCCGACGCCGCTGCCCACGACCAGCCCGGTCGCCGCAACTGGACCGACCGGCATTGGCGGCACCGTGTGGCTGCTCCCGACACTGATCGCTGTGCTCATCCTCATCGGTGCGATCTTCGGAATGCAGGCCGCGCGCAAACGGAAACGCAACGACCGCCCCAACACCTAGCCAAACACCTAGATCCGCGAACGCAAGGAACCAACCTGTGGCAACCCAAACGCCGACCACAACTCGACCCGCCAACACGCCTGATGCTGCCGGGTCAGGCATCCGTGTGCGCATAGCAATCGGATTCACCCTGATCGCAATCGTCGCAAGCCTGGTCGGGCTCATCGCATCGGGTGGCAGCTACGAACCCGCCCCAAACGGCCTACCTGACTCCGGTCCGTTGGTTGGCTGGCTGCTCCCGGTTTTCGGCGCAATCGGATTTGGCGCCGCGATGGCCTGCATCGGTTGGCTGCTGCTCGCTGGCTTCCTCGATCCATCGGCGGGCAAGAAGGTCGTCTCGAAGCGCGGTCGGGCAGCCATGCTTCGTGCAAGCGGCGCGGCGGCGATTTGGTGCGTTGTCTCGCTGATCGCATCCGTCTTCACCCTGGCGAACATCCTCGGAGTGGACCTCGCCACCGCAGCGGCACCCGGGACTTTCACCACGTACGCATGGGATGTTTCAGACGTCCGCACCCTGCTGATCTCAGCCGTGCTTGCCGCTGCCGTTGCGATCGGCACGCTGCTGAGCGTCAGCCTCACAGGAACCACCATCTGGCTGGCGTTGGCGCTCGTCGCCGTGGCGGCACCATCGACCGCTGGGCACGCGGTAGGTCTCGGCGATCACGGGCTCGCGCTGGTCAACAGCGTTGCCCACGCAGTCGCGGCGACCTTGTGGGTGGGCGGGCTGATCGCCCTCGGCGCAACCGTCTGGCCGAAGGCACAAACCGTCGGTGTCGCCGCACAACGATTCGGCTACCTGGCTGTCGCCTCAGTGGTGATCCTGACAGCTTCAGGTGTCGTCAACGCATACGTGCGACTCGGTGCCCCAGCTGATCTGTTCACTAGCGGATACGGCCGACTTGTCGTCGCCAAAACGCTCCTTCTCATTGCCCTCATCGCGACCGCCGCGTGGATCCGACGTCGACTTCTGCCGAACCTCGATGGCGATCAACCGCGGCGAACATTCGCCAAGGTCGCCGCCCTCGAACTCACGTTGATGTCGATTGCCACCGGGCTTGGGGTCGCGCTCTCCCTGACCGCGCCCACACGAGTAGCAGTTCAATTCGCGACCCAGGCCGAGGCCCTACTCGGCTTCGAGTTCCCAGCTGCGCCAACGGTGATGAGTGTTGTCTTCGGCTGGGACCTCGACGTGCTCTTCTTCGTCATGGGAATCGCCGCGTGTGTGTACTACACGATCGGCGTGATGCGGTTGCGCAGCCGCGGAGACAGTTGGCCAATCTCGCGGACGATTTGCTGGTTCATCGGCTGGAGCATCGTCATCTGGGCGACCAACGCCGGGATCGCAACGTACTCCGAAGTCTCCGTCGGCATCCACATGATTCAGCACATGACGATCACGATGATGGCGCCGATCTTCCTGGTCCTCGCCGGGCCGGTCACGCTCGCACTGCGGGCGCTCAAGCCGTCGCCATCGGGCGGGCGAGGGGCACGCGAACTGCTCACCGAAGGACTACATTCGCGGATCGCGATCTTCTTCACCAACCCCATCACAATCCTCGTCATCTACATCCTCGGGTTGTACGGGCTATACCTGACGAACATGTTCGGCTCGCTCATGAGCAGCCATATCGGGCACATCGCGATGACCACACACTTCCTTGTTTCGGGATTGCTGCTGGCGTATGTGGCGATCGGAATCGATCCCAAGCCGCGACCGCTGCCGTACTGGGCGCGGATGATTCTGGTGCTGGCCGCGATTATTCTGCACACGTTCTTCGCCGTGGTGATGATGGCGAGCACGACGTTGATCGGCGCGAGCTGGTACTCGCTCGTTCGCCCTCCGTGGCTCACCGACCCGGTCCGGGATTCGATGCTCGGTGGCCAGATCGCCTGGGGCATCGGCGA
>JBAYVO010000216.1:0-4504 GCA_041674545.1 Candidatus Nanopelagicales bacterium
GACGAAACCGCAAGGCGACCTAAGCCACACCCGGCCCTCCTGGACATTCCAAGTGTCACGGCAACCGCAAGGCGATTTCAGTCACACCCGGCCCTTCTGGATGTTGTTTAGTCTTACGGAAGGAGACCTCATCATCGGCGCAGACCAGGCATCAGCGATCGGCACGCTGGTCGAGCGCCCCACCCGAACGATCCGCCTGCTACACATGCCGGCACGCGACGGGCAATCCCTTCATGCCGCGATCGTTGCCCGCATGGGTGACCTTCCGGCGATTCGTAGCGCAGATCTGTCGCACCCTGTCCACACACCGGGATGGCTACTAGCAGCAGCGTCGGCGCTTCCCATCCTGACGCGCGATAGCCGAAGAACCGCTGTGATATTGCGAAACTGCTGACAGCACCCATAACCATCCCAACCATGACGCGCCAAAACCGCTCGGGCGACGGGGGCTCCTCTTCCTCCCCAGAGCGCCGCACGAGTGCCTGCGCTTTTGTGGCATCGTGGACGATCGAACCTGGATCGACTGCCGCACTATCGCGCTCGCGGGCCAAGATCACCTGTTGAGCACGAGTTGCAGCCGCTGGTTCATGAGATGGGAATGTCAGACCTTGGCGAGATCATCCTGGAATGGAACTCTCACCCACACAGGCCCGGCTGCTCTGGAAGTCGCTGCTCGCCAACGCCTCTGAACTGGCGACTGACGTTCAGGTACTTCTGGACTTCCAGCGCTATGCGCGCGCCCAGACTTTGATGATCGTCGCGAAGGAAGAGATCGGAAAGTCCGTACGCTTGTACAAGCTCTTCTCCCACCCTTGGAGTTCTGGTGACGAGGTCATTCTAGAGTTCGCCCATCCAGATGACACGTACCTCAACATGTCGGCCTACTTCGATACCGCAGAAGATCTCGGACCTTTCTGGGGCGATTTCGCTCAGTTTGACCTCGGTGAAGCAAGCTCACCCGGTGAACGTGATTCCTGGCGCGGGTTCCTGGATGCTGCGAATTCACCAGAGTCGATTCATCGACACCTTCGGGTGACACAGACAACCGAAGGTGTCGTAGTCAATCCCAGCGACGTCGTCGTCGGTGACCTGCCATCAGAACTCACACGGCTCGCGGAGGTGATCGAGATGTGCCTGATAGTGGATCACACGCGAATGAAGCACGAGTCGGTCATGCCCTACGACACCACAATCGATCGACAAGAAGAAGTTCTCCGACTCACCCACCCTGAGCTGCAGCGATACATGCGCCTTGACGAACCCGAGTGATACCCGACGGGACTGCCGTCGATCCGCCGGAGATATAGCGGGCTGATTTTCAGGCCGGGAGGATGTCAAGATGAAGGCGAAGTAATCAGATGAGTCCGGGCGGATGTTGTCCAGCTAGTTCGCGGTGGCATGCGGGTGAGTCGTGTCAGTGCTGACATGGGTACTCCGGAGCAGACGATCTACGCGTGGCTCAAGAAGACCGATCAAGGTGGGCGGCGGCAGCCCGCCGAAGGTCACGAATTGGCAGCGGAGAACAAGCGGATTCGTGAGTTGGAAACGGAGAACGAGGTTCTGCGTCGCGCGAGCGCGTACTTGTCGCTGGCGAACCTATCGGAAAGGATCTACCCGCTCGTAGATGACCTGGTTGCTAGCGGAATCGCAGTGAGCACAGCGCTGACCGTGTTGGGATCGGGCCGGTCAGAGTTGCGTGACAGGAAGATTCAGCCGGTCAGTGACCGTGACTGGGCGGGCTCACACCCATAGAGTCCGAAACGATCTACACCCGACCGCAACCGCGGCCTGAACTATGGAGCCAGACTGTTCGGAGCATCGACAGCAGTCCGGTGAGTGGTGGTGACTTCTGTATATCGATACTATTATCTGTATACACTTTTCACTAGGGGCGGGCAATGGAAACGAACGAGCACCCCATCCACAGCGCTGCCCTGAAGCAACTGCCGGAAACCTTCACGTTGGCAGACGCAAGGAAGTCCGGAATCGCCCCAACAACTCTGTACCGACTACGAGATGCTGGCGAGGTCACCACAATCGCTCGCGGCCTCTATCGAAAGACAGACAAGCCAGCCGACCTCGACCTACTCGAAATCGCCATTCGCGCACCTTTGGCAACTATCTGCTTGACCAGTGCTCTAGCACGCTACGGATTGACTGATGCGATCCCGTCCGCGATCGACATAGCAATTCCTCGCGGAACCAGAGCGCCTGCCACTGCGACGGCGGCAGCGTGGCACCTCTTTGACCCCGACACGTTCACCATCGGGCGGTCAACGATTCAGGTCGAAGGCGCGCTTGAGCGCATCGGCCTCTATGAACCGATGCGATGCATCGCGGACGCGTTCAGGTTGCGTGGCACAGAAGGAACGGATCAAGCAGTCGAGGCGTTGCGTCGCTGGCTACGAACGCGCGACGCGCAGCCAGCGGCACTCATGAGAATGGCTCAACAACTCCCCCGAGCTGAGGGACCGACCAGGCAAGCACTGGAATACCTCTTGTGAGCGAAGCGACTGAAAGACATTCAGAGTTAGCGAGGCTGGAATACCAGTCGCTACAAAGACGTGCCCGAGTTGATGGGCGACCCACCGACGAACTTCTAACTCTGTTCGCACTTGAGGGCTTCCTCGACCGCTTGGCGAAGAGCACCCACCTCGATAGCTTCGTGCTCAAGGGCGGCGTACTTCTTGCCGCATTCGAAACACGTCGCCCGACGCGGGACATAGACATGCTCGCAATCGACTTAGCCAACGACGCCAGAACCATCTCGGATCTTGTTCGCGCAGTCATTGAAACCGACGCTGACGATGGTCTCGCGTTTGACGGAGCTGCCATGAAGGCCGAGATCATTCAGGGTGATGCCGAGTACTCGGGAATCCGCGTGAGCCTCCCGTGCACGCTGCACACCGCGAAGATCTCATTTCATGTCGACGTATCAGTCGGGGATCCGGTCTGGCCCGAGCCAGAGATGATCGACCTTCCTCGATTGCTTGGTGGAACCATCTCGCTCAAGGGATACCCGCTGCCGATGGTTCTCGCCGAAAAGATCGTCACGGCAATCGGCCGAGGAACCGTCAACACCAGATGGCGCGACTTCTTCGACATGTATTCCTTGACCGGGCAGCACGAGTTCTCAGCTCAGGACGTTGCGGCCGCACTCAAAGTTGTTGCCTCGCATCGGTCGACTCCGCTGGTTCCACTTGCCCAACAACTCAATGGCTACGCTCAGATCGCTCAAACACGTTGGGCGGCGTGGCTTCGAAAGCAGCGCCTCATCGATCGCGCACCGATCGACTTCGCCGATCTCCTGTTCGCGTTGTACCAAGTCACCGATCCGTTGATCACTGACACTGGGCTCACAGCAACGTGGACTCCTGCATCTCGCGAATGGGTCTTGACCGCCGGATAGGCACTCGCTAACACCGCTCCTGAACACTGTTTCGCACTTAATGGTGTGCAAACGGCTTCTCACTCGCGAATTCTCGCGAGGGCTACATGATCAACATGGCCTCTCACCTGCGAAAACACATTGTCGGGCTGGCGGGATTCGAACCCACGACCCCTTGACCCCCAGTCAAGTGCGCTACCAAGCTGCGCTACAGCCCGCGACAAGCCTGCGTACCGTATCGCACAGCGCGGATAATCCTCGCACCGACGCCCAGACCGCGCGCCCCAATGTGACCTCAATCGCCACCTTCTAGCACCCAATTCGAAGCCAGAACCGCATCACCGACTAGGCCTGGGAAGCACCTTCCGCGCATCCTCCACAGGCCCATGCACCACGCACTCAACGAGGTGATCGTTCACCAGTCCCATTGCCTGCATGAACGCGAACACCGTCGTCGGCCCGACGAACTTCCAACCACGCTTCTTCAGATCCTTAGACAGCTGCGTCGATGCAGGCGTCGTCGACTGTGACTGCGGATCGCCAACACTGTCGGCTGACGGCTCGAAGCTCCAAAAGTAGGCCGCGAGCGTCCCAAATTCCTGCTCCATCTCGATCGCCCGCTGAGCATTGTTGATGACTCCATCAATCTTCCCGCGGTGCCGGACAATCCCCGCATCAGACAGCAGGCGATCACGCTCGCCATGATCGAATTCAGCGACCACGTGGTAGTCGAATCCGGCGAATGCTTGCCGGAAGTTCTCGCGCTTGGCCAGGATCGTTCGCCAACTCAAACCTGACTGGAACGCCTCAAGCGACACCTTCTCGAAGAGTCGCTGGTCATCAACAACCGGGAAGCCCCACTCCTGGTCGTGATACGCAAGGAACTCTGGAACACCTTCAACCCACCCACAGCGCGGCTCCCCGTCGGGCGCGACAAACAATCCCATCCACGAAGTATGACAGCGGATCCAGCAACGACCCCGCCACCACATGCCCGCCGGAGAAGTCGTTCGCGCTATGAGTGGCCCCCGTTGGATGATGAGACACCGCGAACCGATAAGGAACCCACATGAGTCCACCCGATCCACACGACTTCGAGGCGATGTATGCCCACAA
>JBAYVO010000217.1:0-4503 GCA_041674545.1 Candidatus Nanopelagicales bacterium
CTGCTGCTGGAGGCGAAGTCGCCATCGCGCCTGATCCCGCCCTCAGCGCACCACTCACGCCCGGGGAGAACCTCACCAAACGTCCGATCACTGCAGTCGGCGATTCCGTCATGCTCGGCGCACGCGCGTCATTAGTCGAGGCAATGCCCAAGGTGACAGTCGACGCAGAGGTCAGCAGGCAAGCTCTCCCCACATACCAACGACTCCGCGATCGACTCGCCGCTGGCAAACTGTCACAGGTAGTGGTCCTCCATGTGGGCACCAATGGCCCTGCGTACGAGCCAGATCTGCGCAAGGCAGTGGCCGCCCTCTCAGACCGTGGCCGCGTCGTCCTCGTTACCGCTCACATGCCAGAGAAGTGGATGGCGGAGTCCAACACGAGCATTCGCAATGTCGCCAAGGACTTCCCGAATGTTCGATTAGCTGACTGGGCGGCGGCGGCCGAGAACCACCGCGAGTATTTTGTCTTCGACGGCACCCATCTCACTCCGGCCGGTGCTCGCGCCTACGCCGCCACAATCGCCGAGGCGTTGAAGACCGAATAGGACTGGAGTGCGTACGGTTGGCGAGTGGAACTCTCCGACCGCGACTGGACTGAACCCTCCACAACTCGTCTCCCCCTGCACGCTCCTCACCGAGATGCGATCGTGCTGGCTCACGCGCGAGCAATCGAAGCCGACGACGACGGTTATGACGACCCAGCGACGGGCCTCTACGTCTTCACCGCCAAGTCTCTGGCCACGCGTGATTGTTGCGATCTTGGCTGTCGCCACTGCCCCTACTGCGATTGATGGGCCTCAACATCGACCGTCCACATCGGCACTCTTTCGGGTGAGGTGCGCGAGGTCACAGATTGAATGTCCGCGGAACGGGAACCACAGAGTGTGCGCTGAACTTGATTCAGTGCCACGAATTGGTCAACTAGGGAGGTGGTGGAGCGATGATCATCGGTGTCGATTGGTCACACCAGATTGTGCGCCTCGGCCGCCGCAGCGTCGACGCAGCCATGGAAGCATCCGTCGTCGGCAGTTTCACGAAGATTGGCTACAACGTTCGTTCGCGCCTCTACGCCTGGGATGCCCTGCCTGACCTCACTGGACGGACGCTCGTCGTTACTGGCGCGACCTCTGGCCTCGGCCGCGCTGCAGTTGATGAACTTGGGGCATTCGGCGCGGAGTTGGTCCTCGTCGGCCGCAACAAGCGTCGAACGCAGGCCACGGCAATGGCGCTGCAAAAGAAGCACGGAGGTTCCGTCCACGTCGTGCTGGCTGACATGTCCGAGCTCGATTCGGTCCGCCAAGCGTGCGCTGAACTCGTCCAGTTGAGTCGCATCGATGCCTTGATCCATAACGCGGGTGACCTCAACGAGACGTACCACTTGACCTCTGACGGCATCGAGCGCACGTTCGCGACACATGTCCTTGGTCCGCACCTGATGACCCGAGAACTCCTGCCAATCATTCAACGCACGGGTGACGGTCGGGTGGTCACGATGACCTCTGGTGGCATGTACACCGAACGCCTTGATCCCAACACAGTGATGCTTGGCAGGTCTGAGTACGACGGACTCCGGGCGTACGCCCGAGCGAAGCGCGCCCAAGTTGAACTGAACCGTGAATGGGCACTACGGGAGCCGAGCGCTGCCGTCTTCCACGCTGTTCACCCCGGCTGGGCCTCGACGCCTGGCATCGAACAAGCGCTGCCGCGCTTCAACCAAGTGATGGCGCCACTGCTCCGCGATCCTTACCAAGGCGCCGACACCATGGTGTGGCTCGCCGCTGCGGAAGAACCTCTGCGCAGTTCAGGCGTTCTATGGCTCGACCGCCAACCGCGTCACGCCAACAAGGTGCCCTGGACTGTGACGGGACCAGAAGAGTCGGCCGATTTGTGGAACCAAGTCGAGCAGCTGATCGCCCTGCCAGAACGCGGAGCAATCGCCCAATAGTGCGTCACCCTCAGCGCACGCAAGACAGCAACAACCCACGCTCCCACCGTAGGCTCGATTTCGATCCGACGTAGACAGCTGTCGTGGAAGTCGAGGAGCGAACTTATGCCTTTGCCCGAGCGTGGACTAGATCGAGACACACTCTTCGAGAAGGTTCGCGAACGCAAAGCCGAAGACGCCAAATGGGACCAAGGACGAACCTTCAGTTTGATCTATCCGACGGGGCGCTCCGACGTCGACGAAGTCCTCATGGAGGCGAACAACCTCTATCTGTACGAGAACGCCCTCAATCCGTTCCGCTTCCCGAGCTTGCAACACATGGAAGCCGAGATCGTCGAAATGACGGGCGCGCTGGTCGATCTGCCCGAATCAGGCGGCGGCACCATGGCAAGCGGCGGATCTGAGTCCATCTTGATGTCTGTGCTGGTCAACCGCGAGCGTGCCCAACGAGAGCGTGGCATTGAACCCGCGAAGGGGAACATCGTCTACCCCACTTCAGCGCACGCAGCATTCGCGAAGGCTGCGCACTACCTCGAACTCGAAGCCCGTCCGATCCCGATCAAGGACGACTACACCGCCGACGTCGATGCGATGGCAAATGCTGTTGACGACAACACCGTCCTACTCATGGGTTCGGCATACGGATACCCACACGGGGTCATGGATCCAATCGAAGACCTGTCGAACCTGGCACTCGAACGTGGAATCGGGTTCCACTCTGATACCTGTGTCGGCTCATTCGTGCTGCCCTTTCTCGAAAAGCTCGGCTACGACGTCCCGCTCTACGACTTCCGGTTGCCGGGCGTCACTCAGATGTCGTGCGACGTCCACAAATACGGCTACGCCACCAAAGGCGCATCAGTGATTCTTCATCGCAACGCCGATTGGGTGTGGCTCCAACTATTTGTGTACGAGAGTTGGCCGTCCGGCCTTTACGGCACCCCGACTGTTGCAGGTGCGCGACCGGCCGGGCCGATCGCTGCCGCCTGGTCTGTCATGAACTACCTCGGGATGGACGGCTACCTCGATCTCATGCGCGGACTGATGGCAACAACGACCAAGATTCGGGCCGGAATCGAGGCGATCAGTGAACTCTCGATCATGGGCAACCCCATCGGGCCCCTATTGACCTTCACATCTGACGTCATCGATACCTATGCCGTGTGCGACCTCATGGATGATCGCGGCTGGAACCTTGATCGCAATACCAACCCCAATGGACTACATATGATGATCTCGCCCCTGCACGAAAGGTACGCCGACGAGTTCCTCAGTGACTTGCGCTGGGCAGTGGCAAACCACGGGGAGTCACGCGGAGTTGAGGCTCGCTACAACTAGCCGACACCAAATCCACCAGCACTGGCAACTACACAACAGTTGCCGATTCGCCCGCGGCGCCAGGTCCACCGTCGCTCGCTTCCTCAAACGCCTCCGCGATTGCCGTGGATCGAGAAAGCCAGACAATCCCAATGAAGATCACGATGCCCGAGGCGATCATCAGAACGATGTTGACGACTCCGCCAGCGAGCGTCTCGGAGAACAGGTAGACCCCCAAGATCGTGGCGACTATGGGGTTGAGCGACATAACGGCCGGGAATGATGCTGTGATGGGCCCTGCCCGAAACGCCAACAACGGGAACAGCACGCCCAGCAATGCGGCGATCAACGTCACGTACAACAGCCAACTCGAGAACAACGCACCGATTCCATCGCCAGCGACCGCGATCGTGCCTTTGGTCAGTGGGGCGACAAGTCCATTGATGATTCCGCCTGCCACGCCAAGCAACGCTGCTCGAGCGGCTCCTTGAAACCGGAACCCGACGAAGATGGCGACTGCGCAGGCGAGCGAGACCAGCCCGATCGCGACGGCCCACTGCGCGTTAGATGCTGAGTCGGTCCCTTCCTGAGGTTTGGCAAAGGTCACGAACACCGCGATGCCTGCCGTGACCACAACGGCGCCAAGCCAATCTCTGCCCGAGATCTGCGTCTTCGAGATCCAACGCGCAAACGGCAAGATGAAAACCAACTGGCTCACAAAGATCACCTGGATCACCGCGAGTTCACCCAGCCCGAGCGAGACAACGTGAAACGCGTAGCCGATGACCATCAGACCAAAACCAAGCAGGAACAACGGTGTCTTTAGCGTGCGCAAAACCGCCGAGGCCTCGCCACCAGCACCTGCCTGGACCTTGTTCGTGGCCTTGTGTTGGATCACATTGCTGAGGGCCTCGACCGCGGCAGCGATCAACACCAGGACAATTCCGAGGATCTGGGCTGACGACATGGCCAAAGTATCGCTACGCAAACGGCAATGTTGCCTAACCAACTGCGCCCTTCGACCCGCCTGCACACCGAAATCTGCCGGGACCAAAACCGCGGCCAGTGACCGCCGCCACAAAATGACCGCCCGAAACACCCCATATGCCCGATATATCCCGTGACTCATCACGCAAAGTGACGTAACCCCTGTCATTCCGCTTGCAGATCACGGAGCCTCGAGGGATGAATTCAACGACAACGCAGAAGCGAACTGACAAAGTCACACGGTCATCCAAGAC
>JBAYVO010000218.1:0-4500 GCA_041674545.1 Candidatus Nanopelagicales bacterium
ACCTTGCGGCCTTCGTACTCGACGACGCGAACTTCGCCCTCGGGGAACTCCTCGGACTTTCCTACTTTCGTGCCCACTAGTGCCTCCACACTTTGGTTGCCAAGCCTGATCGAATTGGTCGGGTTTGTCTGGATCGTTGAGATGTCACCAGCGCATCCCCGGAAGTCGCTTGAGTACCGACAGCGCCGTCGTCATCACGGCGGCGTACTTGTCGCCAGGGATTCCCGGCGGCGCGGAAAGCGGAACAACCCGCTGAACTGAAATTGCCTGGGATTCGCAGTACTTGGTGATGCCGTGTTCACCGTGTCGGCGACCGGTCCCGGAGTTCTTGAACCCACCCATCGGCGCATCCGTGGAACCCCAGCCCGACGCGTATCCCTCGTTGATGCAAACCGTGCCGGCCTCTAACTTCGACGCGATTTGCCGGCCGTGCGCTGTGTTGCTCGTCCAAAGGCTGAAGTTGAGTCCGTACTCACTGTCGTTGGCTGCGGCAATAGCCTCAGCTTCATCGGAGAACGGGTAGACCGAAACTAGCGGGCCAAAAGTCTCGGTGCGGTAGACAGTCATTTCCGGCGTCACACCTTCAAGCAGTGTGGGCTCGAAGAAGTACGGGCCGATATCTGAACGTGCACGCCCGCCGACCAGAACTCTCGCGCCCATTTCAACGGCGTCGTTTACGTGTTCGGCGACGGTCGCGAGTTGCTTCGCTGAGATCAGTGATCCGATGTCAGACTCGAAGTCGAACGTCGTTCCCAACGTGAGGGCTCGCGTCGCGGCGACGAAGCGGTCGACGAATTCGTCGTACACATCCTCGTGGACGTACATCCGTTCCATCGAGATGCAGAGCTGACCGGTGTTGGAGAAGCATGCGCGAAGTCCACGGCTTACGGTCTGGTCGAGGTCCGCGTCGGCAAGGACGATCATGGCGTTCTTGCCGCCAAGTTCCATGGAGTATTCGATCAAACGAGATGCTGCGAGCTGAGCGACGTGACGTCCAACAGCGGTGCTCCCGGTGAACATTACGAAGTCCACGCGCGAGGTGATCATGTCACCGAGTTCTGCACCAATCCCGCTGATCACGTGCAGGACACCATCAGGCAGGCCCGCTTCCTTCAGCAGATCGGCGGCCCACAGCGTCGCGTAGGGAGTCTGTTCGTCAGGCTTGGTGACGACGGCGTTGCCCGCCATCAAGGCTGGGATTGCATCGTTGATCCCGAGTGCCAGGGGATAGTTCCACGGCGACATCACTCCAACCACCCCACGCGGATGCTGCAACTCCCACACCGACGTAAAGAAGGGGAGCGCGCCGTGACGCCGCTTCGTCGAAAGATATTTGGCGCCGGTGTGTGCGTAGTAGCGCGCGTTCATCGCGGTGTCGAGCACCTCTTCAAATGCGTGAGTGCGTGCCTTGCCATTTTCAAGTTGGATGAGGTCGAGGACCTCTGCCTGTCGCTCGAGTACGAGGTCGTGGAATCTCAGCAAGATCGCGGCCCGTTGGCGAATCGGCACCCGCGCCCAGGCTGGCTGGGCGGCTCGCGCAGCTGCCACTGCTGCCTCGACGTCGATCTCCCGGCCGTGCGGAATTCGCCCAATGACCTGGCCGGTGAAGGGCGCCTCGACGTCGATCCAGTCTGTCGCGGGCTTGGCCAACGCCACGTGCTCCACGAGGCGCTTGCGTAGCTGCGCGGTTCGTTCAAGTGCCGCATCTACTGGGTCGGGATCCAGTGAATCGGCTGCTGAACTAGCAGCACTTGGTGCCAGGACTGACATCTACTCTCCTACTCAAGGGGGCAAACATTGCGACCGCGAGATCGCTTAGCTAATCAGCGAATTGGGACTGATGGACGGCCCCGCAAGCCAGATAGTCGCCCCCCGCAAAAGGGGCTTTGAAACTCACTCACCAACACGGACGCTGTGCGATGCTGCCGATTCAGAGCAGCGCGCGAACATCGCCCGCGCAATCACTCAAACCCCCTTCCCGCCTCGACGGAGCCCAGATGAGCCAACTCTCAAGGAGAACCTTCCTCACGCTGACTGGCGGTCTCGCTGCAGCGTGGGGACTCCCCCTCGACACGGTCGCCCGCGCCTTAGACCGTCCGGCAACGCCTGGGGAAGTTCAGACGACGTTGGTTGGGACTATCCGAAAGGCAGGCCAGTCTGGCTACGTGAAGCTGGTGCAGGCGCCGGGCGAGCCCTACCTCACCCGAATCGACATCCTTGGCAAGGAAGCATCTGCAGCACGAACGAAGTCGCGACGGTCACTGGTGTACCTCGGCCACATGAGCGACCTTCACGTCATCGACGCCCAGTCCCCCGCGCGACTCGACACGATGGCCGGGGTCGACCCAGTGCTGTTCAGCGGCAACTTTCGCCCGCAAGAACTGATGCAAGTCCAAATCTTGACTGGTCTCGTGCAGGCCCTCAACGGCGCTGCATCGAGCCCGGTAACTGGCGCACCGTTGGCATTTGTTGTCAACACTGGTGATAGTGCCGATCAGCGCTCACAACAGGAACTGCGGTGGTACATCGACGCCCTCGATGGCGGGAAGATCACGGCCAACACAGGCAAGCCAGGCGAGTATGAAGGCGTGCAAGTCTGGCCGGAATGTGACTTCGCCTATCACCCGGAAGATCCGAGCAACGACATGTGGGGCCGCGACAACGGCTACCCCGCGATCCCCGGAATGGTGAAGGCCGCAACCTCAACCCCGATCGACTCCCCCGGCCTCTCGGTGCCCTGGTACGCCATCTACGGCAACCACGATGCCAACTACTTTGGCGGGTGGCCAACTGGCTGGATGACCAACGAACTTGCTCTAGGTTCGCGCAAGGCCGCGCTCCCTTCGGCCACGGAACGAATCTTCGGATCAGGCATCGGCTCAACATCCTCGTTTGAGAAGTTCTTCTTGGGTTCGATCGTTAACCACGGGCTCTCGTCGGGCGTTCGAGCAGTCACACCAGACCCGAACCGCAGAATCATGTCGCTCATGGACTTCGTCGCGGAGCACTTAAACAGCCCCGCGACTCCCGGCCCAATCGGGCACGGCTTCACGCAGTCCGATGTCGACAACGAGATCACCTACTGGGCCGCGGACGTGACGCCGTTTGTGACGCTCATAGGTCTCAATACCTGCAACATCACTGTCGGTGCGGGTGGCTCGATCCCGCAAGATCAGTTCGATTGGCTCAAGGCGCAACTTGCGAAGGCACGGGCTGCCAACAAGCTCGTGATCTTGGCGACTCACCACACCAGCTTCACACTCGACAACGTTGCTCAACCGGTGATCGGTCCACAACAGAACTTGATCGAGGCTGAGGAGTTCATCTCCACCCTGCACGAGTTCCCGAACGTGGTCGCCTGGATGAACGGGCATACCCACTTGAATCGGATCACCCCCCACGTCAACCCGAGCGGCAATGGCGGGTTCTGGGAAATTTCCTCATCCTCGTGCGTCGACTTCTCCCAACAGGGTCGAGTGACAGAGATCGTCGACAACCGGGACGGGACGATCTCGATCTTCACCGCAGTGCTCGACCATGATGCTCCCGCGCAGGCAAACTACAACGACCTGTCACGTACGGGCCTGGGCTCGATTAGCCGTGAACTCGCCGCAAACGATGTCTACTGGGACACCGACTCGCTTCTCGGTTCAGTGATCGACCGCAATTGTGAATTGCTCCTGCCGGCCCCCTTCGACATGTCGAAGATCAGCGACCAAACGGTCGCCAAGGCGCACGCAGAACAGCGCGTACGCCTGCTCGCAACTGGAGGCAACGCGTGATGAAGCACATTGCTGCAGGTGCCACGGGATTGGTGATCGCGATGGTCGGCTTTTCTGGCTGTGCGTACACCAGCGGTGTTCTCCCGCATGGCGGAATGCAGCCAGATATCTACTACGCCATCGGGGATGTGTTGGTAGCGCAGAAGGTTCCCGTGAAGGTTTACCCCGAGTGCACTCTCGGCGCCGACGGCAAGACCCAAACGTGCGCTGGCGAAACTGTGGCTGGCACTCCGATCAGCGGAACTGGCGACCAGTCCGTTGAGGGCATGCCGTTCACTCTCACAGTCGATGGCAAGCACGTGTTCTCTGGAACGGCAAAACAGGTTCTTGCGGAAGGCGCGAGCGTCTCATGAGTACAACAGTCAATCCAGACGTGGATCAGCACGAAGAGCCTGTGGATTCAACGAGACCTCGGGAGTATGGGTTCTCGGTGCTGGGCACTGGGTTTGTGCGCCTGTTCAAACAACCTCTGGCATTTAGCCTTGTGATCTTGATCAACGCGGTGATCCAAGGGCTGCTCACCCATTGGACAATCCTGACCACCGACACTCCCCAGTTCTACCTCTCCGCGCTGCTGTCGGGCGTCTCCCTACTCGTCTGTTTCGCGTTCATCTGTCGACTTGCTCTTGCAACGGTCGACGGGAAGATCAGCCTTGCGGAGATGATCCGATCGACTCGACGTCGATCCGGACTGTTCCTGCTTTGGGTCGTCGCGGAA
>JBAYVO010000219.1:0-4491 GCA_041674545.1 Candidatus Nanopelagicales bacterium
CCGCTCTGTGACGGCGAGGTGACCCGGATGGTCATTGGTCGAACGACGCCCCGCCGGGATGGTGTTCGCCTAACCACGATGCGTCCAGCACCGCCCCGCGCCGAGCAGCTCGCGCCGGCAACCCGCGCACACGGTCCCTAATTTTGTGCCATCTCTCTGTATTGACAACGTCCATACAAGGGCGTAGCGTCTCCGTCATGACTACTGCACGAAGCAAGCCTATACAGATCCGTCTCACGACGGACGAATACGACTTGTGGGCAGAGGCCGCAAAGCGCGAAGGGCGGACGCTTTCGGGATTTATCCGCCTGCATGTCACAGCACGGGCGGCGCTCGTCGTCACAGGCAAGGAGGCCACGTCATGACCCGCTGGCTGCGCGACCTTGAGTTGAACCGCTGGACGCCGGTCCAGGTGATTTGGATGGCGGTCATCCCGGCCGTGGTGGCGATGGTGCTCGTTCGGGCGCTGTGGCAGTTGGGAGGGCGGCTGATCGCAGGAACGTAAAAGGCCCGCCTGTGTGGGGCGGGCCAGTCACGGCAACGAACAAACGAATCTGCTCAACGAGAGGTTAGCACAGACATGACTACGGCAACGATCAAGACCGCCATCGAACAGCACGACGACCTGGAGCGGCTGCGCAACCACGATTACGACCTCGACGCGATGCTCGAGGGGCGCGACCCGGCCAGCATCGACGCCATGTATGAGGACGCCGCGTTCCTCCTCTGGCGCCTGCTGGCGAACGGCCGGCGCGACCTGTGGCAGGCGGCGATCCGGCGCAGTGCGGAGATGCACGCCGCGGACCTGTTGGAGGTCCACCGATGACAACCGGAATCACCATCTACCGCCGCGATGGAACTGTCGCATTCGTAGCGGATGAGGCCACGACGATGCGCGAGGCCGTTGAGCAAGCAGCCAAATCCCGCGCGAACCTCTACGGCGCGATCCTCTACGGCGCAGACCTCTCCTACGCGGCCCTCTCCGGTGCGGCCCTCTACGGCGCGGACCTCTACGGCGCGGACCTCTACGACGCGGACCTCTACGACGCGGACCTCTACGACGCGGACCTCACCGGCGCGAACCTCACCGGCGCGAACCTCATCGGCGCGAACCTCACCGGCGCGAACCTCACCGGCGCGAACCTCACCGGCGCGAACCTCACCGGCACGAACCTCACCGGCGCGAACCTCACCGGCGCGGTCGGGGTGCATTACGCCACGATTGGGCCGGTTGATGGCTGGATGGTCGCACTCACCCTCACGGACGACAGCCTGAAGATCTCTGCTGGTTGCCGCTATTTCACGCTCCCCGAAGCGCGTGAGCACTGGAGCGATTCTTCCCGCTGGACGAAAGGTGCTGCGCCGGAACATGGCGCACGGATGCTCGCTGCGGTCGATGCGCTCATGGCGCTGGCCGTCGATTGGCCCGAGAAACTCCCCGAGGTGACGCCATGAGCGCGCCCGACACCGCCCGCGCGTTTGCCGCGGCCGAGGCCGCGTACCTAACGCTACCGGAAGCCGAGTGCGAGTGCGCCTGCGACATGTGCGAGAACGATCTGCACTGCTGCCAGGTGGACTGCCATGTGAACGACGAGGACTTCGAGCCGGACTACGAACGCGAGGCCGAGGAGCGCGAGGAGATGCGCGAAGAGAGGTGGAGCCGTGACTGAGAAGTGCGCCGGTTGTTTCTGCCATACGCATGGCGACAACGCCGCCACCAACGAAGTGAACGCCGACCTGCTCGCGGCGGCAGAGGGGGTGCTCCCGTGGCTAGCGGGGATTAATACCAAGGGCGATCCCGCGATGGTAGACGCCCTAACGGATGTGTATATGCAACTCGCCGCCGCCATCAAGAAAGCGAAGGGCCAATGAAAACGCGCGAAGAGATCGAGCAGGAGTGGGAGGTAGCGGTGAGAACTGCTGATTACGAACACACCCACAAACTGCGTGTCCTTGCCGAGAGGCGTGACGCCGCCCTGGCCGAACTGGATGACCCGATGCTGCGGCTGATTGCGGCGGCAAAGAAGGTTGATCACGGCCACCTCGGTAGTACCAACCCGGCTATCTATACCTCATGGCATCGCCCGAGTGCTGCGACGATTACTGGTTGCCAAAGGTGTCAGGAGTATGTCGACCTCCGGGACGCCATCGACTACGCGGAACAGCGGAGGGCGCAGGGATGATCTGGTGGTGCCCGATATGTGGACGAAAGCAGAGGACGCAGGGATGAGCGAGAAAAGCACAGAGGAAAAGATGGCTGAGGCACAAGCTGCCGCCCAGGTTGTCGCTGAGAAGTACCACTGTGAAGCGACAGTGAATGCACTCGACGCCGAGGGCAACGTGCTCGCCAGCTTCACGGGTGTTTGCCGCTGTCCCGATTGTTCCGACGAGCGCATCGACGCACTGGAAACGAGGGTAGCCGAGTGACCACTGAACAAATGGATTGGTTGGACGATCACGATCCTGGGCGTTTTCGGCGTGATCCAAAACGCAAGCCCCTACTGAAACCATGGCTTGAGAGCGCAACGTGCGATTGGGGTGATTGTGATCGCGAGACGACCGATTGGCGCTGGCATTCAGAGGAACACCGCCCCCGCTACGGACAATGGCTTGTTGTTTGCGTGCGCCACAGTGAAGGGTATCGCCCATGGTGGTGGCGATTTTGGAGGGTAGCTGAATGACTATCGATGTTGCGGACCTCCGAAAGCGCGCCGAGAGAACGTTCCCACAAGTGTACCCATCGGAACTCACCGAACTCCTGGACGCCTACGAGGAGTGCGAGTGGTGGGAAGCATTCCGCAAACGAGGCGTTGACCTGGAGATTCATAGGGACAAAGGGTGCATCTGCCCTCGTCCCGAACCCCTCCCTGATGGGACGTTTGCCTGGGAGATCAGCGACACCTGCGAGTACCACGCAACGGCAGCGAAGTACCCCATGCACCACGGAATTCCGTGGAATTGCCCGACCTACTACGACGGCTGTAACTGCGACGGCACCATCAATGACCTTCGTAAGGAGCGCGAGCGGCTGCGGGCTGCGCTGAGCGATATTGCTTACAACACGTCATCCAGTGTCCCGCTTGAGCAGTGGCCGGTCGATCACTACCGCGACATGATGAACCGCTGTATCGGAATCGCAGCACGCGCACTGGAGGGACGGGAATGAGTGACATGGATCGCATCTATGACGACGTTGGGATCTCCTACGAGACAGATGGCAAATCTGCGTGGTGCCTCAATTGTGCAACCAAGCTGGAAGTTCGCATTCCTGAAGGCGTGATCCCGCACATTGGACACGAAGGATTGTGAGCACCACAAGCGTATCGGGGCAATTTGGGATGGCTTCCTCATGCGTGGCATAGGAGCACACCGATGACCATCCTCATCCAGTGCACCCTCTGGGCCGCTGTGCTCTGGGGCACCGTCGCTATCGCCCTCGGTTGGGGCAAGGGGGGATCGGAATGAGTGACATGTGTGAACGCTGTGGTGCGGTAGCTTCACCAATCGCACTGGTAATCGGGGTCAAGGGGGTAGGTTGGACGCTTCGCTGGTGGGGCGGCAATCGGCCAGGAAGTTTGCGATTGTGCGCTGCCTGCGTATGGGCACTAGAGAAAATTGCGGGGGAAGCTGTTGCTGCTGATCTCAAAGCGGCAACAGGACGAACTGATGTAAGCGGTGCGTTGGAAGACTGATGACCACCCTCGAATTTGAGCCGCTGTCGCACACCTACCACGTCGGCGAGGACCGCGTGCCATCTGTCACCACCATCATCCGCCCCCTGGAGTCCTACTATCGGATGAGCGAGAAGATGCTGAAGCCGTACGCGGAACGCGGGACGGCGGTGCATTCGCTCACCGAGGAGTACGACTACGACCTCGACTACAACCCCGATAACGCACCGGAAGAACTGCGCGGCTACCTGCTCGCGTGGGTCAACTTCCGCAACGACTTCGATTTCACGCCGACGCACATCGAGCACCGTGTTTTACACGAACGGCTCTGGTACGCCGGGACCATCGACCGCGTGGGCTACGTGCGCGGGCAGCTGTCCATCGTGGACATCAAGACAGGCGCAAAGCTGGGGCCGGCTGTTGGCGTCCAGCTCGCAGCATATCAACACGCTCTGGAGAGCGAAGAGGAGGTGACAGGACGGTACGCAGTACAACTCGCCGATGACGGCACCTATCGCGTAGTGGGTTACGACAACCCGCTCGACTGGGACGCCTTCCGCGGCTGTCTCGCACTGCACACCTGGCAAGAGACACACCGGATTCAACTCGCAGATGTGCGACCACGAGTCATCCAGCAAGAGGCAGAAGAGTCGGCTTGGCCGCAATTTGCCCGACATGGAAAGGGAAAGGTCTAACAAATGGATCCTCTAGACGAGATCCCTCGAATCGCCATTAGCGTCGAGCGCACCATCAATCTCGGCAATTACGAGTCGGCCAAGGTGTTCCTGAGCGTGAGCAACCTCACGGCGTACTCCACCCC
>JBAYVO010000220.1:0-4491 GCA_041674545.1 Candidatus Nanopelagicales bacterium
ACGGCCGGTGATGATGAGTTTGGCGAGCAGCGAGTCGAAGTTGCCGCCGATCACGTCACCTGCTTCGAATCCGGCATCGAGGCGAACGCCTGGACCACTCGGGGGATTCCATACTCGCAGCACACCGGGGGCCGGCAGGAAGTTGCGGCCGGGATCTTCACCATTGATCCGGAACTCGATCGAGTGTCCACGTAGCGGTGGGTCGTCGTAACCGAGTTCTTCGCCATCGGCGATGCGGAACTGTTCACGAACCAAGTCGATCCCGGCGACCTCCTCGGTCACGGGGTGTTCGACCTGTAGACGGGTGTTCACTTCAAGGAACGAGATGGTGCCGTCTTGGCCCACCAAGAATTCGCACGTCCCGGCGCCGACGTACCCAGCGGCCTTGACGATTGCTTTGGATGCTCGATACAGCTCCGCTTCTTGCGCTTCGCTCAGGAACGGGGCAGGAGCTTCTTCGACGAGCTTCTGGTGGCGCCGCTGCAGGGAGCAGTCGCGGGTTGACACGACCACCACGTTGCCGTGGGCGTCGGCGAGCACCTGAGTCTCGACGTGCCGCGGATTGTCGAGGTATCGCTCAACGAAGCACTCGCCTCGACCGAAGGCAGCAACGGCTTCGCGGACTGCTG
The DNA here is from genome assembly GCA_041674545.1 of Candidatus Nanopelagicales bacterium. Taxonomy (GTDB): domain Bacteria; phylum Actinomycetota; class Actinomycetes; order S36-B12; family UBA10799; genus UBA10799. The sequence continues at coordinate 630 of JBAYVO010000220.1, forward strand.
AGTCGTATAGCTCGGCAACTTCGTCGAGTTCGCGGGCAACCTTGAGGCCGCGACCGCCTCCACCGAAGGCAGCCTTGATGGCGATCGGGAGACCGTGTTCCTTGGCAAAGGCCACGACCTCGTCGGAGTTCTCGACCGGATCGGAGGTTCCCGCGACCAGCGGGGCACCAGCGGCCTCGGCGATATGTCGGGCAGCCACCTTGTCGCCGAGCGAGCGAATCGCGTCCGGCGGCGGGCCGATCCAGGTGAGGCCCGCGTCGATCACGGATTGGGCGAAGTCAGCGTTCTCCGACAGGAAGCCGTATCCAGGGTGGATTGCATCTGCGCCGCTTGACGCTGCTGCGTCAAGGATTTTCTCGACGACGAGGTAGGACTCGGCGGCGGTTGATCCCCCGAGGGCAAACGCTTCATCGGCTGCCCGAACGTGGACCGCGTCACGATCGGGATCCGCGTACACGGCGACGCTCGTTAGTCCAGCGTCTTTGCAGGCCCGGGCGATTCGGACTGCGATTTCGCCACGGTTTGCGATGAGAACCTTGCGCACGACGACTCCCTTGAGGCATTCAGATGGGACGGCCGACCCGCAATAGGCCAGCAGCAACTCCACGGCAGTCTAGGGAGCAGGGATTGGGGCACGAACAAATGCCCCAGGAAAACGCTCGTAACGTGCTATCCCGTCACACCGCGACAGTGGTTGCTACAGGTTGGGACACTGTTTCTTCACGGCTTCATTCACCTTGTTGATGCTGTCTTGTGCGCTCGTGGCATTACCACCAGTGCCAACCTTCGACTTGGCATCTTCTAGGGCCTGCGAAATCGCCGCACTCTGGTTTGCTGGCAGTTGTGACAGCGCGTTGTTGTAGAAGTTCGTGAGCTTGCCGATTGCCAGAGCCTGCGTTGCGGGATTCCCGCTAGACAAGTCTGAGCCGATGCTCTTCAGTTCGGCTTCGAATTTCTTGATTTCGTTGCAGAACTGCTCCGTGCTCATCGTGGTCGTCGGGGATGGGGATGGTGAGCTCGACGAGCTACTCGATGAACATCCGACCATGGCCATCGAGATGACGCCAAGTGTGCCGATGATCGCTGCGCTGCGGTGCTTCACGAATGTCTCCAAGGTGTTGGGCGGGCTTACGAGCACTCTAGTTTCAAAGTGCGCCTGATCGATTGTTCGCCGGTCCAATTGGCCCCATCCCCTGTTGCTTGCCAGTCGGGACTTGAGGTGCAATTCGCCCCTTCGGCGAACGCGACGTTCAGCGTGAGCGCGACGGATTGCTGCATCGGCTGCGGATTGAGCTGGGTTTGATAGCTGTAGCCACCGCCTTCCTTGCTGAAGGTGCCCGCGGGAATCTTGTAGCTGAACGTAAGCTGATCAGTGGCTTGCGGGGCGATCATGCCTTCGGTGGTGGCCACGATGCGGCCGAGTCCGTCGGGGTGAGTGGTGGGCTTTTTGTATCCCGTCGGCGCCGCGATATTTGGATCGGTCGCACCGAGCGGCAGGTAGAAGAACCACTCGTTCGCCGACCAGGCTGTGGTGTAGCCGATCTTCTCATTTGTGTCGAGGTCTGTCGGGGCGTTGTTCTTCACGGTGAGAACTTGCTCGACACTTGCCGAGCCGTCAGCATTGACGGTCACGTTGGAGACCATTTGACGCTCGGAGTAGACATCGACCTTGCTCATGTTTCGATTCCGCGAGAAGAAGCCAACCGTGTCGTGGCCGGATGTCTGGAAGACTTCGCCGGCAGCTTCCGCGTCAACTGCGATCTGTTGCAGACCAGGAACCTGGAATCGCATTTGCAGGTGTCGCCCAGGTGCCTCACCGGCGAGCGCAACAGCGGCGGAAGCAAGCGTTTGCAGGTCGCCGGACATCAAGCGCCCGATCATCACCTCTGCAACCTTGTCGTTGAGCGACTGCCTGACCCGTTGATCGGATTGGAAGTCGAGGTAGGCATCGGTGACGACCTTCTGGGCGAAGTTGTCGGCTGTGAGGGTTCCGTAACCCTCTACCTCGATAGGTCCGGTGGCCCGGATCAGCGCCTCGATGGCTCGGGTATCGAGGCCGATCATGGCGCTCACCTTGGGGTCTTTGGCGGTGTTCCATGACCGAATCAAGTCTTCTCCGGCGAGGCGCCAATCAGGATGTGCACCGGAGTTCACGAACCCGAGTCCACCCGGTTCGCTCCACGGCGGAGGTGATGCGGGCTCGTAGTCGATGATCGGGTGTCCCTTGAACGCGTCACCGGCGATGTAGCCATTGAATGGAATCGTCATTTTGCCCTGGTCGAAAGCGACGATGGCAGCGGACAGCGGTGCACCTCCAGGTGCGCGCAATTGTGCGGGGTTCTCGAACGCGATCATGTAGTTCTGCGGGCCATTCGCCCCAAGAGCGTCGAGGATTAACTGTCGCTGAGGTGCGACTCGGCCGGTCGCGAATTCACCGAGTCCGATGTATGCCTGCGCTTGATCTCGCGCGTCGGCAAACAGGCCTCCGACTGGTCCGAAGCCCGTCACGTTTGCAATCTCCTCGTGTGCGTTGGCAAGCGCAGCGTTGAGTTCTGGCAGTTGCTTGAGGAGTTCATCGAGAGCGACGAGGTTGACCGTGCCATTGCTGTAGATGTTCGGGTCGAAGGTCTCGGTGATTGGCACGGCCGCTTGAACAACTTCGTTTCCGGCGCTTACGAAGTGTTGGGTGTTATCGACGGCGGAACCGACCCACGGGATGAACGTCGCAATTCGCATGGGTGGGGACGAGATCGCGGAATCGATCCGCGCCATGCCCGCGGCTGCCTGTGCGCCCGCCTGCTTCACTGCGGCAGCATCTTTGTCTGAGTAGCCAGATTTGAACAACGACGCAGCACCGGCGAGCTGGAAGGCGCCGAACAGAATAGAGATCGCGAACCACGCAACAAAGAGCAGTGGCAGCGCGATGGCAAGGATTTTGATAACCCGAACCCCGGTCGAAGGCCGTTGCGCGGGCTGCTGTTCATCGGCTGCTTGTGACACACCGTGAGCGTACTAGGGTTGTGGGGTGTCTGAGGGTTCAAAAGTCGATCAAGGCGGCGACGGCAAGCGGCAAATAGTTCTCGCCTCGGCCTCTCCAGCGCGCAGGGGGCTTCTCCGGGCCGCGGGGGTCGAGCCACTCGTTCAGGCAAGCAATGTTGACGAAGATGCTGTGTCGACGTCGCCTGCTGGCGTTGGGCTCGGCGTGGGTGCCCTTGCGCAGCTGCTTGCCGAAGCTAAGTGTGCTGACGTTGCCCGACACTTGGACGCCGCAGGCTCGGACGCGATCGTAGTTGGCTGTGACTCGATTTTAGAGTGGCAAGGTTCGGCGCTAGGCAAGCCAGAGTCGGCCGACGTCGCGATCGCACGCCTACGCAAGATGCAAGGCACGAGCGGCGTCTTGCACACCGGGCACTCTGTGCGGGATCTAGCAACCGGGCGAGCGACTGGGCGGGTGGCCGGGACGCGAGTTGATTTTGCCCCTATGTCCGAGGCTCACATCGACGCCTATGTGCGAACCGGTGAGCCGCTCGCTGTTGCTGGCAGCTTCACGCTTGATGGGCTTTCATCTCCATTTGTTGCTGGGATTGACGGCGATCCGAGTAACGTGATTGGGCTGTCGATGCCGCTGTTGCGGGAACTTTTGGCCGGAATCGGTATCGACTGGTTGCAGGTTGTGGAGTACGCCTAGTTCTGGACCAAAGGCGCGATATTCGTGTGGAAACTATCGAACAGGTGTTCGAATCGTGTAGTAGGGTTCGGGTATGTCAACTACTTCTGATCGCGTCTCCGCTGGGGCTGGGGCTGGGGCTGGGGCTGCCGATGCCGCTGGGGCTTTCGCTGGCGGGCGCACGCCTGGTGGGCG
>JBAYVO010000221.1:0-4481 GCA_041674545.1 Candidatus Nanopelagicales bacterium
CAAGAAGCAGGAATCCTGCCAGGTCAAACGAACAAGGCGTTCGACGTCAGTTCGGTGATCAACAACTCGACGTGGTGGTTCCAGATCATCCGCGGGGTATTCAACATCGACACGATCATGACGTGGTTCCAGGTCGTCGCCTACGTCCTGTACTTGAGCATCACGTTGACCGTCTTCCTCGTCACCGGACGAACCAAGACCCCCGCAGCCAATCCAGCCGCATCCTCCGCGGACGGCGCAAAGGCCACCGATGCAGCGGCAACCGGGGCTGCTGTTCCAGCCGCTGGAGCCGTCGCGGCAGGTGCGGTCCTGGCGACCAGCGCGGCAGACGGATCCTCGACGGGAACTGTCTCCGCGTCGGCAGCCTCAACATCTGGCGGAGACGTGGGTGGACCGTCGGACGCAACCTCCGAACCCCCCACCACCCCAGGTGCTTCAGGCGCCGACGGTGGGGGTGATCAACCCCCAACAACCGACGGCCCAACACCGGCCCGCGGCGCACCCGAACCGATGTCGACCGGCAAGAAATGGTCGATCGGTGGAGCGATCGTGGCGGTGCCCGTCGTGCTCGCGGTCGTCTTCGTGATGCTCGTGGGCGGATCGGGGGGCTCGACGACGCAGTCGATCCAGGTGACCCAAGACGCCTGCGTCCCGTCGTGGAACGCACCACCGGCTGGTCAATCCACGTTCAACATCAAGAACGCCTCGACGAGCGCGACCGACATTGAACTCGTCACGCACCCGGGCGGACTGATCGTCGCCGAGATCGAAGTCCTCGGCCCGAGCACGTCGCGCGACCTCCCTGTGAACCTGGCAGAAGGTGAATACCAGTGGCGTTGCGTCACCGGCGGCGAACAAGCCACGTACTCGTCTGTGCAAACGACGAGCGGCGGTGCTGCCGGGCAGGGAAGCTACGCCTTCGCGCCCGTCACCATCGAAGAGATCACCCCTTACCTTGAGCAGTACCGCGTGTACGTCGGCGCGCAACTCAAGATTCTCGATGGCCAAGTTGTCGCACTCAAGGACGCTGTCGACAGCGGGAACCGTGAAGCGGCGAAGAACGCCTGGCTGCCCGGTCAACTGACCTACCACCGAATCGGTGCCGCGTACGGCGCGTTCGGTGAAGACGGCGATGCCGTCAACGGTCTCGCCCAGAGCCTTCCAGAAGGGGTCAACGACCCTGACTTCGTCGGCTTCCACAAGATTGAGTACCAGCTGTGGAGCGGAGCCCCGATGGCGCAGATCAGGCCGCAGGCTGCCGACTTGGTTGATGCAGTTCGCAACCTTGAGAAGCAGTTGCCGAAGTTCACGTTCGACGCCCTCGAGGTCGTCACCCGCGCTCACGAAATCCTGGAAGACACCCAGCGCTTCGTGGTGACGGGCCAAGACGACTACGGCAGCGGCACGAGCTACGCGCACGCCGTCGCCGACACCGAGGGCACTCGAACGCTGATCGGCATTTTGGCCCCGATGCTCGAGACGCGTCAACCGACGCTAGTGCCGACAGCCAACCCTGAACTCGACCAGCTGCAGGCGGCGTTGAACGCAACGAAGCGCAACGGGCAGTGGGTTCCGGTTTCTCAGATGGACCTGGCGACCCGGATGCCGACGAACGCAGCACTCGGTCAAGTCCTCGAAACGATCGCACCAATTCCGGACATTTTGGAGATCCAGGCATGAGTATTGACAGGCGAACTTTCCTCAAGGGCGCAGGTGTTGGTGCAGGCGCGGGAATCATCGCGACCGTCGGTGTTGGGGCCGCTGTGAACGCTGCGAATGCTGCGCCGGAATTGTCCGACAGCGCCAACCTGCCCGCCATTCCGTTCTACGGATTGCATCAGCCCGGCGTGCTTGAGCCGCCGCAAGCCTCGGGCGTCTTCGCGGTGTTCAATGTGACCGCAAAGTCGACGGCTGAACTCGTCGATGCGTTCAAGAAGATCACTTCTCTCAGCGCTGACATGGCCGCTGGTGAGAAGCTGCCGACCATCCAACCGAAGCTGCCCCCGGTCGACAACAACGTGCTCGGCCCCGAACCAGTTGCCGACGGAATCACGATGACGTGGGGTGTTGGAGAGTCCCTCTTCGATGGCAGGTTTGGGCTTGCGGGCAAGAAGCCCGCCGGTCTGACGACGATGCCGGTGTTCCCCAACGACAACCTCGAACCGGGTTGGACGAACGGTGACGTCTACCTACAGGTGTGCGCTGGCCAGCCTGATGCCGCGATCCGCGCGCTGCGAATCATCATGCGCCAATGCCGCGGCCAACTGCAGCTCAAGTACCGAATCGACGGCTTCATGTCGCAACCGCGCCCTGACGGTGCGCCACGCAACCTCATGGGATTCAAGGACGGCACAGCCAACCCCGACGTCGCGAACGATCCGGAACTGGCGAATCAGCTGATCTGGGCCGGTGATGAGACCGGCCAGGCCTGGACGGCCGGCGGCACGTTCGCGGTGTTCCGTCGCATCCGCATGTTCGTGGAGTTCTGGGATCGCGTCGGAATCCCCGAACAGGAAGGCTTGTTTGGTCGCCAACGCGACAGCGGTGCGCCGCTGACCGGCACAACCGAGGCAGACCTGCCCGAATACGGCAATGACGAGGGTGGCGTCGTCACGCCGTTGGATTCCCACATTCGACTCGCGAACCCGCAGACGCCGGAGGCGATCGCAACCCGGATCTTGCGTCGCGGCTACAACTACGACCAGGGCATCGACGTCAACGGCAACCTCGATATGGGTCTGATTTTTGTCTGCTTCAACCGCAGCACCCAGAAGCAGTTCGAGACGATCCAGAACCGCCTCTCCGAAGAGGGCCTCGTCGACTACATTCAGCCGACCGGTGGTGGGTACTTCTTCATCCTGCCTGGCGTCAAGGACGAGAACGACTACTACGGCAGCGGACTGTTCGGCTAAGTCGCGAAGCCTGGCGAGCGGTAGCCCGGCAGAACTCGTCCGGGCAGAACTGTGCGCTACTCCGGTGCCCGGGTGGCTGCGTTCGGCGGGAACGGGTCGGTCTGCGTGAGCCCTTCGTGGTACCGGCTCTTCCAATACACGAGCGGCATGTCCTCGGAGGCGACCTGGGCGTCCATGACTTCACCGATCACGATGTCGTGGTCCCCAGCCTGATGGATCTGCTGGGTTCGGCACTCCAGGTGCGCGACCGCATCGGTCACGTACAGCAGGTTCGACGTCTCGCTGCGATGAACACGATCGGTTCCCTTGGGCATGGGTCGGCCATTGTGTGCGAACCAATCAGCGTGCTCGCCACCGTCCTCGGGCAAGACGTTCACGGCCCAGTCGCCCGCGCTGGTAATCGCGTTGTGGAAGCCTGTGTCCTGCTGCACGCAGATCAATACCAGCAGTGGTTCCAGTGATACGGAAGTGAATGAGCTCGCGGACATCGCGAAGTCGTCGTTATCCACGCGAGTCGTCACGACCACAACTCCGGTGGGGAAGCGGGACATCACATCGCGGAACGTCCCCGCCGACGGACTCATCCGCCACTCACCCAAGAGAACATGCCCGTCAGCGTAGGCGAGCCTCACCTAACTTTGCACCTCGCACCTCCCCGTTCGGCAGGTCCGAGGCGTCAGGATCGCATCAGGATGGTGGGGAGCTGTCGCTAGCCGACAACTTTTCACCGATCTGACCGGATGCCGCCTTCGCTTCGGCGATTAACGCGTCGAAGGTGGTGGTGGCGGGGCTGCCGGCTGAGGTGCCGACCGAGACAGTGGTGGGCCAACGGCCGAGGTTGATACCGGATACCTTGACGGCGTCGGTCACACGTTTAGCGATGGTCTGAGCGTCGGCGCGTTGACCGATTCCAGCGACGAGGAATTCATCGCCATCCCAACGAGCAACTAGATCGCCGACCCGGACTTGCTCCCGGATTGCGTGGGCGACGGTACGTAGTACGTCGTCGCCGTAGGCAGCGCCGTACGAGGCATTGGCCTGTGCCAGGTTGTCGATATCGATGTACATCACGCAGATGTCGTCGTCGACTCGTTCGGCGATCCCGCCGAGGCTTGGCATCAAGCTGCGAAGCCCGGTTCGCGTCAGCGTTTGGGTCAGCGGATCGGTTGAGGCAAACGAGGCCGCTCGTGCCTGTTCGTCGGCAATCGCATCGATCGAGATGAGCCGAACCTTCAACAACGCGAGACCGATGAGCGCGGCGGTGATCCCGGTGATGACCAGGCGTAGATCGTCGTCGCCGGGCAGGTTCAAACTCGCATACGTCACTCCGGCGAACATCAACACCGAACACACGAACGACGGTCGCCACGCCAGCGTGATCACTGGGAAACTCGCCATCACGATCACCGCGTACACCAGCGGCAGAGCAAGACCGTAGCTCACGGATTCGATCACCAACACCGCCACGATGCCGAGGCATGCGCCTGCCCAAATCCACATGGTCACCCGCGGTCGAATCGGATTGCGTCCGAGGAGTTGCCCGATCACGAGGAATACGAGGCCACCGGC
>JBAYVO010000222.1:0-4480 GCA_041674545.1 Candidatus Nanopelagicales bacterium
ACCGACAGCCGGGTATCGCTGTCGTTTGACGTTGCGTCGAGCACTGCCCTAGATCAATATCTCAAGGCGAGGGCAATCGAGCGATTGAAGTCCAGACTGGTGGACGGCGTTGTGACCGTTCACGCAGAGGGTGAGCGCTCGCAATATCAGAATCGGCTCGTCGCCCAAGAACAACTCGGGAAGCTCCTTCGTGCGGCGACCGCACCTCCCCCGCCAAAGCGCCGCCCGACCAGGCCAAGTCGCCGGGCCAAAGACCGAAGAATCGCTGGCAAGAAGCAGCGCGGCGAGACCAAACGGTTGCGACGCTCGATCGACGACTAGACGCTCTGCGGGTGGGAGTCGATGGTGAGCTCGACCCGCTGCCGATACACCGCCCACCATCCGTAGCCCGCGTCGAATACGGCAATCAAGACGAACCACGGGAGCAGTCGCGAGAGGCTGACAACGAGCTCGGAGACGTCGGCTGCCGGGTTCAACACTGAACCGCCGAGCCATACGGCGATGAAGATCACCGAAATTGCAACGTTCACTACGGTGTTCACTGTTGCAAGACCGACGGTCCAGTAGCCGACGCGGTACTTGGCGATCTCGACCAACAGGCTGGCGAACAGCACCACGTAGAGCGCAGGAATCCAGAAGTCCCAGGTAGTTGGGTTGATCAGCGGAACTTCTCCCCCGTCAACACCGCTCACAAGCCAATGGTCCTGCGCGTACCACAACGCCCACATCGCGAGCGCAATCGTGGATACCGAGAACACCGTTTCGCCAAGTCCGATGCGCCGGTTAGGGATCTCCGGCAAGTTCTTCGGCGTCCAACTGAGCTCGGTCGGTTTCGCACCAGCGCGCTCCATCAACGCGAAGCTCAGCGTCACCCAGAAGGCAATCTGCACGGCCACCTGAAACGCCACGCCGATCGCGCCAAAGATCACTTGACCGGCCGATTCACCGGCGATGGCGGCAGCAACGATAGCGACGCAGAAGATAATCGGCGGAACGATGCTCAGCAGGATCTTCAACAGCAGGAGGTACTCGCTGAAGTACTCAGGGCCGATGAGAAATCGCTGACGACCGCCGTACTGCGCCGCTAGCGCCGCCGGGTCCCCGAGGTCTTTGCATGCCTGCTCTTGAGCTTCGTCGTAGGTCAAACCCTGATCCACGAGTCCGTCGATCGCGTCATTGAGTGACGCCCGCAATTCGGCGCCGACGTCATCGCGCTGCTCAGCAGGCACACCCTTGACCGCAACTGCCACGTACCGATCTACCAAAGTCGGCTTCGTCATGGTTGTCATCACTTTCTGCCCTTCACTGACAGCGCGTCGAGCGCTTTTGCTAGTCGATCCCAGTCCGCCATGACTGCATCGGCGACAGCTCTTCCTGCCGCACTCGTTGTGTAGTACTTGCGAGGCCGCGGTTCGTCCGTGTTCCAATCGCTGGTGAGCAGGCTCTGCTTCTCAAGTCGCCGCAACAGTGGGTAGAGCGTGTTGGCCTCGACCGCGAATCCTGCTTCTTCAAGTCGCTCAAGCAGGCGATAGCCGTACTCCGGCTCCTGCAAGATTCGCAGACAGGCGACAACGACCGTCCCTCGCCGCAACTCCTGGATATGAGAATCCAAGACCTCGTCTGTGCTCATGAAGGCACAATACTGTGTTAGGCACACTATTACAAGAGTGAGGGTGTCGGAGCGCATTCGCCAGACGTCTGGACGGGCGGATGTGCTCGGGGCGCGACGGGGAAGAATGCACCGGTGCAGGGATCCGAGATGGCCTACGTCCCATCCGCCGGGCTCCGTTCAATGCCCACTACCAACCAATCCGAAGTGCGGATCGCAACGAAGACCTCTACGTGACGGAACAACTGCGTGTGAAGCCCTGGGCGTTGGTCTCCGCGACCTGCGCACCGATCATCCTCATCGGCGGGTGGACCTACGCGGCGATGCTCCAACCCCCTGGATTCGATGCCGCTCGCGACACCATCAGCGCGCTCGCCGCAATTGGTGCCACGGATCGTGTGGTGATGACGGGGGCGTTGTTACTCGTCGGCGCATGCCACATCATCACTGGGAACGGTCTGCCGGAAGCTCGCATCATCGGACGTGTGGTGCTCGCGATTGGCGGTCTCGCAACGATTGGGGTCGCACTTGCACCCCTTCCGGCATCAGGTGGTTCGACGCTTCACGGCCTGTTCGCGTTCATCGCCTTTGGCTGCCTTGGTGCATGGCCATTGGTCGCTTGGCACCGATCTAGGACAACAAGTTGGGCACTGCGTAAGCGCCGTTCGATCACGGCCGGAGTGGTGCTCATCCTGCTCGTCGCGGGCTTCGCCGTGTCGCTGGTGAGTGGCGAACTCGTCGGCGCAACAGAGCGGCTCGCGGCCGCCGCTCAAGGGATTTGGCCGGCTGTCGTGGTGTGGTTCGCGTTCCGCGCTCAACGTCGCCAGGGTGCAGCGATCAGGCGTTGACCCGAAGCTCAAGGGCGAATCGGGGTTGGCACTCGTTCGCAACCGGGACATACTGAACTCATGACTGCATCCGAGAACAGCGCCCCAAGCGAACCGACGATCGAAGGCAGTTCAGCACAAGCCAACGATCCAAAAGAACAGATGCGGATTGCCTTGGAACGCAAGAACCAAAAGAATGCAACCGGGCAGGCCCACCTCGATGGCCACGCGAAGGCAACGGGTGAGCACGGCAAGGCAGGCGGCGGCCGCCAATTCCGCCGCAAGAGCGGCTGAGCGCCGCCGTTCTGCCATTTCGACATCCTGAACGTGGGTGATCAAAATCGTCTGCCGAGCGCATGTTTACTGGCGAACACCGAGTTCGACTGCCATCAACCAGGGCGCAGGGTCCGAGAGCATGGCTGTCAGTTTGACTGTCAAGCCCGCCCAGGACCGCGTGACCTGAAAGCGTTTGCGCAGGTGAAACGGGGTGTTTGGTGGGGCGAGTCGGACTCGAACCGACGACCTGACGGATTATGAGTCCGCTGCTCTAACCAACTGAGCTACCGCCCCTAACCGGAGACGCCAAAGCGACTCCGCGGGCAAGGCTACCGCCACCGGCATCCGGCTAGCTAGGAGGTGACGGTGTCGTGCCTGCAGGTGGATTCGCTGACTCGGTCGTGTTCGATGTGCCTTGTGTCACTGGCGCCGCCAGAACTTCTGGCGGAACGGTCACCGCTGGGTACGGTGCGCTCGCAGGCGGGAACGTGCAGTTGCGGGTGGCCTTGCGTCCTTCGAACTGCCCAACTGCCCACTCGATGAACGTCGGGCCTGAGGCAATCGCCACTTGCAGGTGTCCCACACCGCCAAGCCACTGCACGGCCATATCCGAGCCCGCCTTGCACCACTGCTCCTGCATCAGCGCGTTGCTGCCCGAGAGCACGATCGTGTCGTTGGTTCCTTCACTCATGAATAGCGGCATCGACGCCGGGAGCGGGCGAGGGGTCTGCTCGATTGCCGTCTGCGCCCACGCGGGCGAATCAATCGGACTCGACTTGAAGAACTGGCCACCAAACTGCTCGATCGTGATTCCTTGCAGCGCCGCCCCCGTGGTGCACTCGTTGACGAGCGTGTTCAACTGCCGGTTCCCGATGTCGCTGACGATCGCGCCAAAGTCTCGGTCAGGGTAGCGATCTTGGAATGAGACGAGCGCCTCCGGCCCGATGACCCACCCGATCTTGCCCGCCCACTGGTTTTGCATGATGACCAGAAGTTCAGCTGCCGGCGCTGCCGCACCAACGCCTATCAAGTTCAATTCCGGGGCAATCTCTTGTGCCAGGCTGCCAGTCCACAAAGCGGAATGCCCACCCTGAGAGTGGCCCCACACGACCCAACGCTTGCCCGCCTGCGCCTGGTCAAAGTTGCGAAGCGCGCGAACCGAATTGACGACGTCCTTGGCTTCCTGGTCCCCGATCAAGTACGACTTCGGCCCAGGCGTTCCGAGTCCGAGGTAGTCCGTTGCCGAGACTGCCCATCCGCGATCCATCGCCGTGTTCAGCCAGTTGTTGGTGTCACCTAGGACGTTCTTCGACCGCGACGGCGCACACTGTGGTGCCAATCCCACTGTTCCGTGGGCCCACCCGATGACCGGGCGCCCACCGGGCGGTGCGGGCTTGTTCGAAATGAACATCATTCCGCTCACTGCGACTGGCTCGCCTTTGAAGCCGGTACTTGTGTAGAGCACCCGGAAGCCAGTCCCCCCTGGGACGTCGACGCCAAGCGGCTCAGATCGGATGATCGTGCCCGGCTCCGGCGGGATTGTTGCGGGAGGGGTGTAGAACGGCTCAAGCTCAGCTTGGCGTTCAGCGACAGAACGCTTGTCACTCACCGTTTTGACCACCAATAACGTGCCGATGGCGAGAATAATGACGACAGCGATCACGCCGATGATGGTGAACAGTCGCAGTCTTTGGTGTTTGGGTTCGACTGGCGGCGTCGTCTCGACTGGCGGCGTGGTGGTGCTCATATCGGCCTGCTCCTCATCCCC
>JBAYVO010000223.1:0-4446 GCA_041674545.1 Candidatus Nanopelagicales bacterium
CCCTAAAGGGTAAAGCTATCGCTACCGGCAACGCAACCGTAACTACGGCCGCGAACCACATCGATGATGTTTGGGTCGAAGGCTACATCCGCGCTCTTGAGTTCGAACTGGTCATCGCCCCTATCGTTGACCGCAGTTGGACGTTCCAGGGCCACGGTGACACGTACATCAAGGAACGCTACGGCAACATCGAGTCGCAGACGAAGACCGCTTCGACCGCTCTCGACCCGACCGTCTATACCGACACCGCCCAGTCCATCTCGATCAACGTCCACGAGGCGTGCGCGATCAAGGTGGAGGACATCGCCCAGCTTCTCGCTCGTGGCGACCACAAGGCCCAGATGCAGAAGTCGATGGGTTACTCCCTCGGCCGTGCCGTTGACGTGCGCCTTGCCGCACTCGCCCAGAACTTCTCCCAGATCGTCGGTACGCTCGGTGTCGAGCTGACCTTCGACAACTTCCTTCGCGCCGTCCAGTACGTCCGTGAAGCGGGCTACGTCATGGGTCGCGACATGCACTGGGTTCTCTCGACCGCCCAGGAAATCGGCCTTCTCAAGATGGATACGTTCGTCCACGCGGACTACGTGGGTGGTGACGCCGCTCGCTCCGCGCACGAAAGCGCCTCCATCGGTCGCTTCCAGGGTGCCCCGGTTCTTTCCTCGAACCTGGTGCGCTCCCCTGCCACCGGCCAGCACGAGAGCTTCCTTCTCCACAAGGAAACCGTCGCCCTGATCATGGCGCAGAACCCCAAGACCAGCACCGACCGCATCGCACTTGACCTGGCTGACGTTGTTGTCCAGGACCAGGTGCTCGGCGCGGCGGAAGTGAACCGCTACTCGGAGACGCCGGGCAATATCACGGCGACAGACGAAGGTTCGGTTTTGCTTCGGTCGATCTGAGCACCTTTATCGGTGGCAGTGATGCTACCTGACGAGACCGCAAGGGGCCGTACTTCATGTGCGGCCCCGCAATGAAAGGTTTTCCATGCTCATCAGGACTGTTCCCGACAAGGAATATCTGATCACCGAAGAGCGCATCAGATTCCCAGTAGATGCCACTGTACCCCCGAATCTTGTCCCATTCGCTGTCGCGGGGGATCTCCTCAAATCGATCGAGATCCTTGAAAGGCACCGGGGGTGGCACCTACTGGATCGCGTCCCTGATCGGAAGCGGTTCCCCGGAAAGGCTTGCTGCAAACTCATCGACAGCAAGCCCGGCACCGCCCTTCACCCTCGCTTTGAAGTGGCCTCATTTCAAGGCGATACGGACGACGCCACCAATTTCCAATTGCTCTCCAACCCTGATCGCCGCCAGTTCGTGGACGGGCTTATCGACTGGGTTGCCATCCTCCATTTCTGGGAGCCAGCGGTCTTCGTTATCCCAGACCAATTGAAGGAAGACTCCCGCGCCCTCGATAAAGAGGAAGGGTTCGTTTCCTGGGACAAGATGCCCTCCAACGCATGGTCGGCAACGCGAGAGAGGTTCAACAATGGCGACTGAAGCGGATACCACCGCTGCCCTCCGGGCAATCTACGGGACTCCCGACGAAAACGGCGCGTTCTCTGGCGCGGTCAAGAACGACAAGGAAGCCCGAGTCAAATACTGGCGCAAGCCCAGCGGTGAGATCACAATTGGCCCGGACGTAAACACCGACGCCCCCAAGTTCCAGCAGTACATCCAGCACAAGCGGTTCCAGGAACTGCCGGACTCATTCGGCAAGGAGACGGCTGGTGTTCGTGGTGGCCTCATCTTTCGTACGAGGGTGCCTGCCGGGACGGAGCACCACTGGCTCAAGCCGTTCATGGATAACGGCGGGCTCACCTACATCTGCAAGCCAACTGACCCGTTCGGTATTCCCGGCGAGTACCTGCTGACCAAAGAGCAGATCGTCTCCCTCCATCTCCATCGGATTCCACAGGTGGTGGCCGTTCGCCCTGACCTTGAGGACGTGGCGGAGATCGAGTGCCCCTACGCCTGTATCAACGAGAAGGATGGCACCCGCCGCCGCTTCCCCGGCGTGACGCGCGAGGTTGCTCAGCGGTCGGTTGACCAGCACATCATCGCCCAGCACAAGGAAGCCGTTGCATCGCGAGCTGTGGGTGACACGATTGCCCAGGCGATGCAGAACTTTCAGGGCGGGCAGATCGATGCCAATGCGATCGGTGCCATCGTTGCAGCCGTCATGCAGGCCATGAACGGCACCGAGAAGGCTGCCGTCGCTGCTATCGTGCAAGAGAAGGCGGCAGAGCCCGAGGTGACTGACCCGGCGCTCATGTCTCGCCCCCAACTCATGTCGTACGCCTCGAAGAACGGCATCCCACGCCCGGACGGTGCCATGAAAATGGGCGCTGAAGAGTGGCGCGAATATGTACTCAGCGCAACGGCGCAGGAGGAATAATTATGGTCGCAGTAGACATCACCCCGCAGGTGAACTGGAACAGCATTGCGCGGAAGGCTTCACTCGGTAAGCCCACGTCCGACTATCGGATGACTGGCGACGCCGCACCTGCTACGCAGACGATCACGTTCCTTTACACCAAATCGACTGGCGCAATCACCGTCGATTACGCCTCCACCTAAAGTCGTGTCCCGGATTCTCAAATAGACTGAGAACACAACTTAAAGATGTGCTGCCCCCTGCCTTAACAGCGGGGGCTACCACACGAGGTAGGCAGCCCTATGTCTCAGCTTATTAACAGCGCCGATTTCGGTGCACGACTCAAGAACTCCGTCTTCCGCAACATCGCCTCCCCGCAGGGCATGATGGCAGCCGCCTTCCCGATCAACCGGGACAAGGTGGTCTACGTCGAAGACGACTTCATCGAAGACACCATTTCTTCGACCCGATGGAACCTCGCTGCTGATGGCACGGCCACTACGTTCGCATGGGCGGTCGCCGCTGGCGGCACCATTGCTGGTAGTACCGGGACCACGGACAACGGCTACTTCGCCATCAACGGCGACGTGATGTGGAGCGGCGACAAGAACGCCGGTATGGCCGTCCGCTGGAAGTCGGATGCAGTCACCGATTTCACCTTTGAGATCGGCTTCACTGACGCACTCTCTGACGAGACGCTTCCCGCTGTCACTGACGTAGAC
This sequence comes from Candidatus Nanopelagicales bacterium, assembly GCA_041674545.1. GTDB lineage: Bacteria > Actinomycetota > Actinomycetes > S36-B12 > UBA10799 > UBA10799. The sequence continues at coordinate 3,100 of JBAYVO010000223.1, forward strand.
ACCCCGGCAACTGGCAACGGTGCCACGGACGTAGCGGTTGTCCACCTGGATACCGACCAGACCCTCAAAACGGCTGCCTTTGTCAGTGAGAGCACTGGCACTGCCTATGCCGCCCAGAAGGTCAACCTCGGCACCTGGCTTCCGACCGCCGCTGTGTACTACACGACCGTCGTGCAGCTCGTTGGCGACAACGCTTTCACCTTCACCCTCAACGCGAACGGCACTCTCGTCCCGAACACGGACAAAGGGCTTTCCCTGGCGCTCGAAGGCGGCACCCTCGTCCGCCCCCACGCACTGTTCGGAACCCGTAGCGTCGCCGCGAAGGCAATTGACGTGGACTTCGTGAGAGTCTGGCAAGACAGGGTTTAGTTTTCTCAATAAGACAAGAGTTTCACAAGAGGAGCAGAAACTATGAGTGACCCGCGATTCTTCGTTCGAAGCACGCCGTCCGCTGGTGCGGGCGGTACTGCCATTTCCCCAAACATCCTTAACGACGGCACGCAGGTGGTGGCCCCGTGGCTCCAGTCGTACGTCAACCTTGGCTACGGCTACCACGTCAACATCGGCACGTTCAGCAGCCCCATCACAGGTGGCGGCGCGGGCACCATCGTTGACCTTGATCAGCCGGAAGGCATTCTCAGCGTCCCCGCTGGTCGTGCTGTCATCCCGATTCGCTTCGCGGTTCACTGCCAGCCACCGCTCCTGGCGACCGACGCTGACGAAATCGAAGCGTTCATCGCTGTGGATAAGGACACCGCATGGGTCGGTGACGGCACCGTTACGGCAGAGACTCCGTTCAATCTGCGGATGAATAGTTCCCAGACTGGCGGTGTTTCGGCCGCTTCGGCCGCTACTGCCGACATCACTGACCCAACGCTCGACTTTGAGCTTGCGCGCGTGGTGAAGGTCGGTGACGTACAGGGCACCGCTGCCACGACCATGTGGACCGAACTGGACCTGGTTTACGAACCGGAAGTGCGGCCAGTCTTCTACGGCCCGTGTGCTATCTACGTGTACTGGGGTGGCACTGTTGCTGTTCCTGGTTTCGCAGACCTCCAGTACGTAGACCTTCCGTCCAGCGTCGCGGCGAACCTCTTCCCGTAAGAACCACGAAATGAGGGGCTGGTAATTCAGCCCCTCTGGAGAACACATGAATAAATGCCCCGAATGTGATTACGACGTGAAGAAGGGCTCGGCCAAGTGTCCGCATTGCGGAGCGCCGATGCCAAAGGGAAAGACGATGAGCCAGGTGCTCAAGGAGAAGTAATTGAAGCGACTGCTGCTGCCCATCCCAGTAGGGATCATCGCCCTTGGCCTTGTCATTGCGGCAGCCAACGCTCCCTCCTC
>JBAYVO010000224.1:0-4432 GCA_041674545.1 Candidatus Nanopelagicales bacterium
GCTCGAAATGGCAAGTTCGCCGTCGAATACCTCACGGTAGAACTCGAATGCTTCACGGCAGTTGCCGCTGAAGAACAGGTATGGGTGGATGCTCATGGGGGCTCCAGGATCTAATCTGGGTTGGCGGTGGGTTCGGTGGCAGGTTCTCAGGCCGACGCGCTTGGCGTCAAGGGCGACGCCCCGGACGGCGGGATGTGGTGGTGACGCACGCGAGTTTGTCGTTGGGCGCGATAGATCGAAATAGTGCGGGTTTCGCACACACGCCAACAGGACTCCGGAAAGTGCCGACGCGGTAACTGTCTCGGGATGGAGCTACATCGCTGCCTCGGGTTTGCCAGGTCAACCTTGGTTCTGAACCCCACTAGGTGTGGAGCCGGGTTTCCGAGGAGGATTCGTCCCAAAAAACGACAAAACCCCTTGATTTCCAAGGGGTTTTCGTCTTGTGGAGCCAAGGGGAGTCGAACCCCTGACCTATTGCCTGCCAGGCAATTGCTCTACCAGCTGAGCTATGGCCCCGAATGGGTGCTGCACGTCTGCGAAATCACAGTGGCTAATGCAGCGGGCGTGAGTCTAGCCGACCGCTGGTAGTGCTCGCGTGGTGTGGTCCTTGCCGTCGGCGCTGTTAGCTGAACGGCCCTCGCATGGTGGATGCGCGGACGCTCAATGTGATGGGCATCTGCGGCGGCTTGAACACAGCTGTGTCGAGGCCTTCAGCGATCATGTCCGCGACGAGATCGCCGCGTGCGGCGCCTTCGAAGGACAGTGCAGTGACAGGTGGATCTAGGAGCGCTTCGTACTGGCCTTCGGCGAATGAGAGCAGCATGACGTCCTCTGGAACGCGCTTGCCGGCGCGTTTCACTGCGTTGAGAACGACCGCAACCTCGTGCATGTCGTCGTCGACGAGAAGGAGGAATGCATCGGCACCGTCATCGAGGAATCGCTCTATCAGTTCGTCCGGCAATGCTTCCGTCTCGTGCCAGTCGACTCTGACGCCGTAGGTCTGCGACCACACTGCGCACTGCTGCGCGATCAGCGGGTTAGGTGACAAGGGTTGTGGCGTGCACAAGAACACGATGTGGTGTGCCCCGGCCTCCTTGAGGTGCGTGAGCGCGACGTCGACGGCTTCGTCAAGATCAGAGTCGAGCACGACAGTGAATGCGTCGTCGTCGGCGGGAACTCCGCCGAGCAGGATGGTGGGCAATCCGAAGGGGATGCCTGCGGGAACCGCTACGCGGCTGTCGTCTTCGGGACGGATGACCAGAAGTGCGTCGATTGGCAACTCGAGAAGTCCCGGTTCAAACGCCGGAAGCCAAACATTCGCGATGTTGTGTTGGGCCAGGCGTTGGCTGATCGAGTAGTGGGCGCGGATCCAAAACCACTTCAGTAGGCGATCTGCATCGCCTTCGGGTAGGACCGGGAACAGTGTCGCCGTCAACCGCGCAGTCTTGCCGCTGCGAAGGGTGCGGGCCCTCGTGTCCGTGCGGTATCCGAGTTCTCGAGCGGCGACGGCAACTCGGGTGCGAGTCAATGGATCAACGCGCTCCACACCACGTAGGGCCTCCGAGGCCGTGGTGACAGAAACGAAGGCTTTGTCCGCGACGTCGCGCAGAGTTACTCGGCTTCGTTTTTGGGACACAGTGGTGTTCTATCAGTGTCGAGTGCACTAAGGAGTGTCGGCAGTGAGGTTACCGAGGGAGATACCGGTCGACTTCGGTCACGATTTGCTCAATTCATGAAGCCTTGTGTTCAACGTCGGAGGGGCGGTGGGCGGCCATTCGGAGCACTCGGATTGTGACTCGTTAGCCTTGTCCGGTGAGCGATGCTGTGACGAAGAGTGCTGAAGTGCCGGGTCCCGTTGAACCAGTTGAGTACGACCCTGCTGCGATGCAGGATCGTTGGCTACCCGTCTGGGACGAATTAGCGCCATTCCGTTCGGGCAACCCCGAGGATCAGCGCCCAGCGAAGTACGTGCTCGACATGTTCCCGTACCCGTCCGGTGACCTTCACATGGGCCACGCAGAGGCGTACGCAATCGGCGACGTCCTGGCCCGCTATTGGGTACAACGCGGCTACAACGTCATGCACCCCATCGGCTGGGACGCATTCGGTCTACCGGCCGAGAATGCGGCTATTAAGCGCGGCGAAGATCCTGGGGTCTGGACTTACGAGAACATTGCGACACAGAAGTCTTCGATGCGGCGCTACGCCTGCTCGTTTGACTGGGACCGAGTGCTCAACACGTGCGACCCGGAGTACTACCGATGGAATCAATGGATCTTCCTGCAGATGTACGAACGCGGGTTGGCCTACCGCAAGGACAGTGCCGTCAACTGGTGTCCGAAAGACCAGACGGTACTCGCGAACGAGCAGGTCATCGGTGGGCGTTGCGAGCGTTGCGATTCGCTGGTCACGAAGAAGAAGTTGACGCAGTGGTATCTGCGGATCACTGACTACGCAGAACGCCTCCTCGGCGATATGGATCAGTTGCAGGGGAAGTGGCCCGAGAAGGTGCTGCTCATGCAGCGCAACTGGATTGGTCGCTCCACCGGTGCCAATGTTCAGTTCGAAATCACGGATCACCCGCAGCCCGTCACCGTTTACACCACGAGGCCCGACACGCTGTTTGGGGCGACCTTCTTCGTCGTCGCTGCAGACTCAGACCTCGCGGCCGAACTTGCCTCGGGCGGTCCCGCAGAGACGGAGTTTGGCGAGTACCTCGAGCAGGTGAAGAAGTCCTCGGACATTGACCGGATGGCGACTGACAGGCCGAAGACTGGCGTGTTTCTGCACCGTTACGCGATCAACCCTGTGAACGGAGAACAGCTTCCGGTTTACGCCTCGGACTACGTCCTGGCCGACTACGGAACGGGCGCAGTGATGGCGGTTCCGGCACATGATCAGCGCGACCTCGACTTCGCAAAGGCATTCGATCTGCCCGTGCGGGTTGTTGTGGCTGCGGACGCAGACCCGGCCGTTACCGGCGAAGCCACTGCCGACGATGGTCCGCACGTGAACTCCGGTCCGCTCGACGGCCTCGGCAAAGAAGACGCAATCACCAAAATCATCGAGGTGCTAGCGGCACAAGGTCAAGGTGAGGCGGCGATCAATTACCGCCTGCGTGACTGGCTGATCTCCCGTCAGCGTTACTGGGGCACCCCGATTCCGATCATTCACTGCGCCCAATGTGGCGAGGTCCCGGTTCCGGCAGATCAACTCCCGGTTGAACTCCCGCCCGCCGAGGGTCTGGACTTGCAGCCCAAGGGTTCGTCGCCACTTGGCGCTGCCGAGGACTGGGTCAACGTCGACTGCCCCAAGTGTGGCGGGCCCGCGCGTCGCGACGCTGACACGATGGACACCTTCTTCGATTCGTCGTGGTATTTCTTGCGCTTCTTGAATCCGCAGAACAGCGAAGCGGCGTTTGACCCGGCGCAAGCAGCGAAGTGGATGCCAGTCGACCAGTACGTCGGCGGCGTCACTCACGCAATCCTTCACTTGCTCTACGCGCGCTTCTTCACAAAGGTGTTCTTCGACATGGGACTCGTTCCGGTTGAGGAACCGTTCGAGCGACTGCTGAACCAAGGAATGGTTCAGATGGATGGCTCCGCGATGAGTAAGTCGCGCGGCAACCTGGTCAAACTCTCTGACGAACTTGAAGTCCACGGTGTTGATGCCGTCCGGTTGACCATGGTGTTTGCCGGTCCGCCCGAAGACGACATCGACTGGGCAGACGTGTCGCCTGCCGGTGCGAAGAAGTTCCTCGCTCGTGCGTGGCGCTTGTCTGGTGATGTGACGTCGCCCGTCGGTAGCGATGCAGCAACCGGTGATGAGGCGCTGCGCAAAATCACCCACCGGATGGTGCATGAGGCGACTCAAGCGGTCGAGGCATACCGATTCAACGTTGCGGTCGCTAAGACGATGGAATTGGTCAACGCCGTCCGCAAGGCAATCGACTCAGGATGCGGTGGTTCTGACCCCGCAGTGCGAGAAGCCACAGAAGCAGTCGCGATCATGCTGTCGCTGGTTGCTCCGTACACCGCCGAAGACATGTGGGCCCGACTGGGCCACGAACCGTGCGTAGCGCTTGCGGGCTGGCCTGTTGTTGACGAAGCGTTGCTGGTGGCGGAGTCGGTCACGTGCGTTGTGCAGGTCGCAGGCAAGGTTCGCGCGCGCCTTGAGGTCTCGCCGGAGATCGGCGATGACGAGCTGCAGGCACTCGCGCTTGCGGAGCCAGGTGTGGTTGCGTCACTTGACGGTCGAGGTATTCGAACCGTGATCGTGCGCGCACCCAAACTGGTCAACGTCGTACCAGCCTGACGCGAGAGCCTGGCGGTTCTTCGGTAGCGTCACGTGTCATGGCCCGCCATGTTGCAGTAGTCACGGATTCAACGTCCTATTTGCCGACGAGGTGGGCCCTCGATCACCACATCCTCAA
>JBAYVO010000225.1:0-4432 GCA_041674545.1 Candidatus Nanopelagicales bacterium
GGTGTAGGCGTCGAGGGTGACGGAGTTATTCGTCGCGAGCTCAACCCGGCCGATGTCGTTGATGCCCAGCGAGCGCGACGCCAACTCCGACCCGGTGATGACATCGAGCTGGTGACGCACGGCAGTGATGACCGTCGGCACCTCCAGCGGCCCCGAACGCAGGATGTACGAACGCCCGTGGGCTAGCGGTTCCTCGCTGAGCCACACGACGTCGGCGGAGTAACGGTTCGCGGGTTCAGGCGCATCGGCGACGGCCGACAAGAGGTCGCCGCGGGTGATGTCGATGTCGCGATCGAGCTCAACCGCAACGCTCTGACCGGGCACTGCCGAGTCAAGTTCGACCGGCTCATCACCCTTGAGCGCGAGCAAGCGGGTGACCACAGCAGTGCGGCCGGTCGCCGACACCTTGATCTCATCCCCCGGGCGCAACGTCCCTGACGACAACACTCCCGCGTAGCCACGGAACTCGGTCGTACGCAGGATCGTCTGGACCTGGACGCGAGCACCGGCATCAACGTCGGGCTCGATCTCCACCTGATCGAGCAGCTCAAGCAGCGTCGGCCCGGAGTACCACGGCAGCGATGGGCTTGGGTCGGTGACGTTGTCGCCGGTGAGCGCACTCACCGGAACGGCGATCACCGTCGTGAGGCCGACGCGCTGCGCTGTCGCCTCAACCTCGGCGGAAATCGAGTCGAAGACGTCCTGACTCCAGTCGACGCCATCGAGCTTGTTCACGGCAAGGATCACCACGGACACACCCATGAGCGCGCACACCGTGAGGTGGCGGTGGGTCTGGGTGCGGGTGCCGCGCATGGCGTCGGCGAGCAGGATCGCGACGTCGGCCGTCGAGGCAGCGACCGCCATGTTGCGGGTGTACTGCTCGTGCCCCGGCGCGTCCGCGAGAATCGCGCGCCGACCCGACGGCAGGTACAAGTGCCGGTAGGCGACGTCGATGGTGATGCCCTGATCACGTTCGGCCTCCAGGCCGTCGGTCACCAGCGAGTAATCAATGTCGCCAACGGGGATCGCAGATCCCGGGCGGCGGGTCGTGCGCGCGAGCTCAACGGTGTCAGTCGGCAGGCTGCCCGTCTGCGCCAGCAAACGGCCGAGCAGTGTCGACTTACCGTCATCGACCGAGCCACACGTGACGATGCGGATTAGCGGCTTCACTAGAAGTAGCCCTCAGCTTTCTTGCGCTCCATGGACGCCGCGCCTTCACCATCGATGGTGCGGCCGGAACGTTCGGAGCGGTTGTTGGTGGCGAGCTCGGTGATGATCTCGTCGACCGTGTTCGCCGGGGAGGTGACTCCGCCGGTCAGCGGGTAGCAGCCGAGTGTGCGGAACCGCACGGAGGTGAGCTCAGGCGTCTCACCGTCAGCGAGCGGGAAGCGATCGTCGTCGACCATGAACGGCACACCGTCGCGGTACACGACGGGGCGTTCGGCGGAGAAGTACAGCGGCACCACGTCCAAGCCCTCGGCATCGATGTAGCGCCAGACGTCGAGTTCGGTCCAGTTCGAGATCGGGAACGAACGCATCGTCTGGCCGTCGACGAGCGAGGAGTTCACCGTGCGCCAGAACTCCGGGCGCTGGTTGCGCGGATCCCAACGATGCCCGGACTCACGCAGCGAGAACACCCGCTCCTTGGCGCGGGAGCGTTCCTCGTCGCGGCGGGCACCACCTATGGCGACGTCGAATCCGCCGGCATCGAGGGCCTCGCGCAGCGCGACCGTTTTCATGATGCGGGTGTATTCCTGGGCGCCGTGGCTGAACGGGTTTACGCCTTCGTTGCGACCGGCCTGATTCGTGGCAACCCGCAGGTCAAGCCCGAGACGATCGGCGGCCGCATCGCGGAACGCAATCATCTCCTTGAACTTCCAGCCGGTGTCAATATGGAGAACCGGGAACGGAATCGGGCCTGGGTGGAAGGCTTTGCGGGCAAGGTGCAGCAGCACTGTTGAGTCTTTGCCGATGCTGTACAGCAGCACCGGACGGGCGAAGGCGGCGGCGGTTTCGCGCATCGCCCAGATCGCTTCGGACTCCAACTCAGCCAGCACTGCTGTTCGATCATCGACTGCGGGCATAAGGGTCAGAATACGGGCCCGCGCGGTAGCATCGCGGGGAGGCCACACCTAGGTAACGTTGAAACTAGGGCCAAATGACGTAGAAAATCGGCGTGCACCCGACGAGCGGATCGGGATGAAGGGACCTATGTCGACGCTAGCCGTGCTCCACATCGGCACCAAGAAGACCGGCACCACGTACCTGCAGAACCTGCTCATCCACAACCAGCAGGTACTCGCGGACGCGGGTTGGACGTACCCAGCCTTCCTAGATCGTCGCAACCATCTGACGATCGCGCTGCCCTTCGCAGCGAACAAGGACACCGAGATTCATCGAGCTCAGCAACTCACCACCGACGAGGCGAACGAAGCGCTTGTCGCCGAGTTCGACGAGCAGTTCACCGAGCTCGTCAAACCGGGCGACAAGTGGGTGTTCAGCTCGGAGTTCTTCGCCTCGCGCCTCAAGACGCAAGCCGAAGTTGGAGCCTGCGTCGGGTTCTTGCGCAAGTACTTCGATGAGGTCAAGGTCGTCGTCTATTACCGCCGCCCGGAGTTCATGGTGCCGAGCACCTACTCCCAGTCGGTGAAGGAAGGCCTGAGCCGCGACCTGGACATGGGGTACGTCGAGCGGCACCGCAACGATTACGCACACGTGGAGCTGTTGACCCGCTGGCAGGACGTCGTCGGCACGGCGAATGTGACCGCCCGGCCGTACCTCGAACGGTTCCGCGGCGACAGCCGAGCGATGGTGGACGACTTCTGCGCCGCTGTTGGGATCGAGCCGACGACGGACTGGGTCGAGCCGACCGATAGTGCGAGCAACCACAGCTTGGGCACCGAGGGTCTGCAGGTGCTGCGGACGATCAACTTCTATTTCCCTCGGCCCGGATCGACGTACTCCCGCCCGATTGTTCGGCAGCGCGCGGCCGTTGCGCGCCGAGTGCAGGCGACGACGGCCGGCGGCAAAGTCGGACTCACCGATGTCATGACGAAGGCGTTGCTCGCGAAGTTCGCGGCGAGCAACGCCGAGCTGGTGGCACGCGTCAGCGGCGCCGATTGGGACGAGTGGCTGAACCAACCTTCGCCCACACCCGTGGGGCCAATGCCGATCACCATGACAAACGCCGAGATCGCCGCGGCCATCATCGGGATCGTTGACCGGGAGGAGCGGATCTCGGCAGCGTTCGTCGCACAGATCATCGCGCGGTTGTCGAAACCCGCAGGTGTGGTGGATTGGAACGATCCCGATGGACACCCGGACCTCGACGGTTGGCGGCGCAAGGCACGTACTGCCCGCACGAAGGTGCGCGCCGCCCTCAAGAGGTGATGTAGCTCCCCGGCGGGTTGGGTGTGGCGCTGCGTGACCCTAGCGGGCGGGTGGGTGCTTGAGTGGCGATCTGGCGGCCGCGCCTGGTTGCATCATCGGTACCGAAGGTGCCGCGGTCACGCGTCGCATCCGGGCTCAAGGTTTCGCGGCGACATGCCGATGAACCCGGTAGACCTGCCACGACCGGAGTAGCCATGAACGCCACCCACCGCGAGTACGGCGCGGCGGTTGCGCGCGGGCGTGCCGTGCGTGCCTCGTCGCTTGGGCGACGAGCCGTAGGCATCATCACCGTAACTGCGCTCGCCGCGACGTCGCTGGCAACTGTGGCAGTGACCTCCGCGAGTGCCGCGGTGAACGCGGGTGCATCGGTCGCGTCGACGGCACCGACTCCGCGCAACACCCCAGCAACACTCATGGCGGGCACATTCAACGTCAATCACGGACGCACAGGGCTCGGTGCAAGCGCCAAACGCCTCAACGGGATCGCCGGGGAGATTCGCCGCGGCGGGTTCGACGTGCTTGGCGTCCAAGAATCCGCGACCGAGATGCGCAACAGCCTCATCCCACGGCTCGCGCCGACCTACACCTACTCGATGCTCGGCCATCCGAAGGGCATCAATTCCACGGGCGGTCAGATCTTCTACCGACCCGACGTGCTGACGCCGGGATCGATCGCGGGCATCATCGCACTGCCTTCGCCGAGCAGTGGGAATCCGCGATCCGGGCTGTATCAGGACTTTTACCACCGGGCGACCGGGACGCATTTCCTCTTCGCCAGCGTGCACTTGTCGAACCTCGCCGGGCGTGCGGCCAGTGACGTTCGAAACGCTCAAGCGAGCCGTCTAATGTCGGAGTTGAGTTCGGTGAATCACGCCGGGTTGCCGCTGGTGCTCGCCGGGGACATGAATTCCAACGCCGCATCGAAGTACGTGTATGACGCGCCGCGGCAGGTTTACCACGGGTACGGCCTCAGTGAAGTGTTCGATCGTGCGGCAGCGAAGGTGAACGCGAAGTACAACTCGTTCAACCACCTGCAGGTGAC